>CAYVVU010000019.1:9953-22403 GCA_964455305.1 uncultured Thermoplasmata archaeon | reverse complement strand
AAGCCAATGTTTAAATACTCAATCATATTTTCGCACTAAAAAGGTGATTGGGATGAAGATGCCCAGAAAGATAAAGACATACTGTCCGTACTGTAAAAGGCATACCATTCACGAGATAGAAAAAGTTAAAAATAGGCCGAGAAGCGAACTCAAAGCTGGGCAGAGAAGATTCCGAAGAGTTACCGCTGGATACGGAGGATTTCCAAGACCGACTTATGAAGGTAGAGAAAAACCCACTAAGCGACTTAACATAAGGTTCAGATGCACGGAATGCAAAAAGGCGCACACACGCCCAACCATAAGAGCAAAGAGATTTGAGTTGGTGGAGGTGAAATGATGAAGCTGGAAGAGCCAATAAAACTTGAAAATCAAAAATTGAAAAATTATGATAAAGTCTTTTTGAAGGTCAAATGTCTGGATTGTGGAAACGAGCAGATAATATATATAAGGGCATCCACTGAGGTCAGATGTGAAGTTTGCGGAGCTACTATGGCTAAACCAACGGGCGGAAAAGCACTTATAAGAGGAGAGGTTATGGAGGTATTTGAGTAAAATGATTCCTATAAAAAAGTATCCGGAGGAAGGCGAGCTTGTTGTCTGTACGGTTAAGAAAGTTAAAAAGTTCGGAGCGTTTGTGACCTTAGATGAGTATCAGGGAAAGGAAGGTTTTATACATGTTACTGAAGTGGCTTCGGGGTGGGTTAAGTACATAAGGGATTATGTTAGAGAAGGCCAAAAAGTTGTTTGTAAAGTAATTAGAGTTGATGAGGAAAAGGGAATAATAGACCTCTCTCTGAAGAGGGTTACAGAAAAGCAGAGAAGAGAAAAGATACAGCAATGGAAGAATGAGCAGAGAGCTTGGAAACTATTTGAATTACTGGCTTTAAAACTTGGGAAAAGCGTTGAAGAGTGCTTTGAAGAATTTGGTAGAGAATTAATAGAAAAGTATGGCAGTCTTTACGGAGCTTTTGAGGAAGTTGCGATGAACGAAGATGTTCTTGAAGAGGATGGATTTAAGGGAGAATGGGTGGAGCATTTCATAAAGATAGCCCACGAGAATATAACTCCGCCATCTGTTAAGATAAGTGGTTATGTTGATTTGTTTTCAACAAGGCCCAATGGGGTGGAGGATATAAGGGAAGCCTTACTCTTGGCGGAGAAAGAAGGTGCTATTGTGCAGTATGTTGGAGCCCCACGTTATAGGTTGATAGTGAAAGCCGAAGATTATAAAACAGCGGAGGAAATTCTCAGAAGGGCTGCTGAAAAGGCCATAAAGTTTGTGGAGGAGAGAGGAGGAGAGGGCGAGTTCCACAGGAGGCTTTGAATTGAAAAGTTTGATAAGGAAATGTCCAATGTGTGGAAGATACACATTAAAGGAAATTTGCCCCGCCTGTGGAAGCCGAACTGTACAGGCAATTCCACCAAGATACTCTCCGGAAGATAAGTACGGAAAATACAGAAGAATGCTTAAAAAGGAGGTGGAAAATTGGAAGGAGTAATTGTTAAAATACTAAAAAAACCGAGGTTGAAGGACCCTATACTTATAGAGGGACTTCCTGGCGTTGGAAATGTAGGAAAGATATCCGCGGAATATATAATGAAAAAGGTCAAAGCGAAGAAATTTGCGGAGATATATTCCAAGTACTTTCCACCGCAAGTACTTCCTAAAGGAGACGGGACTGTTTATCTTGTTAGAAACGAACTTTACTACAAAAAAATAAGAGGTGGTAGAGACATTATATTCTTGGTAGGAGATTATCAGGGAATATCTTCGGAGGGACAATATGAGTTATCCTACGAAGTTTTGAAAATAGTTAAAGAATTCGGATGCAAATTCATACTCACCCTTGGGGGTTACGGTACGGGCCTATTCAACGAAACTCCTCGCGTTTTCGGGGCAGCCACCAGTAAAGAGTACATAGAAGAGTTCAGAAAACTGGGCGTTATATTTTCTCCCACGGATCCGGGTGGAGGTATAGTTGGTGCTGCAGGACTTTTGCTCGGTTTGGGGAAGGAATTTTTTGGTATGGAGGGTGTATGCATTATGGGAGAGACCTCTGGATACATATCCGATCCCAAAGCCGCTCTCAATGTTGTGGAAGTTGTAAATAAATATTTGAATCTCGGTATAGACCTTGAGGAACTAAGAGAAAAATCCAAGAAAATAGAGGACCTGACCACTTCAATGACTTTGAAATTGAAGGAAGAAGAGAAAAAGATGGAAAAACTTGATTATTATGCTTGAAGAATCGCTGAACTTTTTCAACTTCTCTGAGTACGAAGTAAAATCCTTTCTTGCTCTTTATATACTTGGAGCAGGTACAGCGGAACAAATAGCAGAATTTTCAGGAATACCGAGGACCTCCGCCTATAAAGCGCTGGAAAAACTTCTAAAAAAAGGTTTGATAAGAAAGAGAAGTGGAAGACCTAGAATTTATGCATCTATATCCTTAGAGGAGCTTAGAGAAATAGCAGTCAAAAAAATAGATGAGATAATTGAAGGAATAAGGAGCCTTCAGAATCAGTATGGCAGGATGGGCGAACCGCAAGTTGTATTCACTTTGTGGGGAAAAGATAAGGTACTAAAAAAGATAGGAGAGTTCGTGGATATTGCGGAGAAGGAAATAGTGCTTTCCACACCCCACTTTGAAGAAATATATAAAGAAATGCAAAAATGTATAGATCGTGCGTTAAAGAGAGGTGTGGAAATATTGCTGATAGTTCCTCCCAAAACGAAGATTCCAAAGGGATTCAAAGTCTGCAGAAAAGACGGTTTGATAGCCACTGACCTGCTTGTGGATGGAAAGTATGCACTTTTGGCATCAGCGAATCTTGATGCCTGTGGCTATACGGACAATGAAAGATTGGCGGAGCATCTGCGAAATTTTATAGAACTTATGCTTTCCTAATCTTGTAGACACTCTTTTACTTTGTGGAGCAACTCCGCAGGATTCTTTATGGGATAAGCTATTTTCTTAGCTATATCCTCAAAATCTTTTCCCATTATTTTTATTTTCCCAACTTTTTCTATGAGTTCATTTTCGCTGGTTATCGGGAATTTTGTCCCTTTTATCTTTGTGAGGAAATGCACGGCCCAGTCCACGCCGAGAATTTCTGCCCCGGTTTTCATATGTTCTATCCATTCTTCAGAGGAATCAGCATTTTCCTTTACTCTTTTGTAAGCGAGCTTTGCTATACCACCCGCAATATGCTCATCCGCCTTTTCTATTTCTCCCCTCAGATACTGTTCCACTATTTTTTCATCAGCTTCTAGAATATTTTTCACAGTTTGCTGGGTTATACCCAGTTTTTCCGCGATTTCTCTTGAAGTCATAACTCCTTCGTATTTCATAGCCACAACATAGGATGCCTCGGCCAAACTCGGAAGCCAAGTTAGGTTGCGATATTCTACTATCTTGCGAAGACCGCCAAGAACATTTATACACTCTTTGAAGATTCTGTCAGCAATTTCATCTACATTTTTCGTCGGTTTTGTTATTACCTCAAATCCCATTCTCATCACCTCCTTTTAATGAAATCGGTAAGAGGCATTTTTATGTCAATCGTTCCTATATCAGTTATTTCAAATATCCACATTCTGGAATCATGCGGCGATAACCTGCATCCATCTATCCTTATCGTTCTCAAAACACTTCCAACCGGAATTTTGTAAAGTCTCTCCTCGTATTGAGTTGTTATTATTTTTTTATCCATAACTATCGTTCCATCCACGATATGCGCCACAGCAAGACCCCCAGCGGCTTCCGCACTCTCTCCCGTTTGGGATGACCTCTTCTGAGATATAAGAAGGGCAGTTTGATGGTGCTTTTTGAGGAAATTGAAAATTTTTCTTACTATTATTCTTGCCTTGACTTCCATATGTTCGTAAAGTCCTGTAACGCTATCAATAACAACATTCTTCGTATTTTTGAGTTTTATCGCATAAGCCATAGTGTCCAGAAGAGCGGATACATTTTCCCGGAGTTCCTCTTCTTGCGAGGCATCTATAACAACCATATTTTCCTCAATCTTTGAAAAATCCAAATTGAGAGCCTTTGCCCTTTCTTTAAGTGCAGTATAAAGAAAATTTGCCGGACTTTCAACAGTAACATACAATACTCCATAACCTCTTGACGCTTGGGTTAATGCGAATTGCTCCCCCAAAAGAGATTTTCCTGTATCAGGAATTCCGGTGATGTTTATCACGGATAGATAAGGTATTCCGCCAAGAGGTTTTTTTATCACGCCATCATCAGAAATTTCAACAGTATAAAACATATCATCAAGTTTCGTTCCGGTCGGTATTCCGAAGATTTTCGGAGCTCTCTCCTTTAAATCTTTGAGCTCATAAATTGCATCTTCCTTAACCATACTATCACCCTCCTCCCTATAACATTAAAATATAAAAAAGTTTAGGAAAAATCAGTCAAACTCGCTTTCCTCTTCCTCGCCGCCCTTACCTCCCTTCTCCTCCTTGGTTTCGCCCTTTGCCGCGATAACATCATCTATTCTGAGAATCATCACCGCTGCCTCTGTCGCGCTGTCTATGGCTTGTCTTCCTACGCGGATAGGCTCTATCACACCGAGTTCAAGCATGTCTTCTATCTTTCCGTTGTAGAGGTTTATGCCTGCATGTGCCTTTCCCTCTTTGTGCGCCTTTCTGAGTTCCAGCAAGATATCTATGGGATCCAAACCTGCATTCTCGGCAAGGCTGCGAGGTATTATCTCCATTGCATCTGCGAATCTCTCTATGGCCAACTGCTCCCTACCGCCCACGGAAGCGGCGTAGTCTCTGAGTTTAAGGGCTATCTCCACCGCAGAGGAGCCTCCGCCAGTAACTATCTTTCCGTCTTCTATGGCTTTCGCAACTACATGTAGAGCATCCTTCATTGAGCGCTCAAGTTCATCCACGACATGCTCCGTGCCTCCACGTATCAGTATACTGACTGCCTTAGGATTCTCGCACCCAATAACGAAAGTCATGTTGTCCTCGCCTATCTTGCGCTCCTCAACCATTTCTGCTTTGCCCAAATCCTCCTCGCTTAGGTCATCAAGATTCGTCACTATTCTACCACCAGTGGCCTTTGCAAGTTTCTCCATATCGCTCTTCTTAACCCTGCGCACCGCGTATATGCCTTCCTTCGCCAGGAAATGCTGTGCCATGTCGTCTATGCCCTTCTGACAGAATACCACATTCGCGCCTATTTTCTTTATCTTTTCAACCATTTCTTTGAGTATCTTTTCCTCCTCCTCTATGAACGCATGTATCAACGATGGATCCCTTATCTGAATGTTCGCGTCAAATTCCGGCTTCTTTACCTCCAGTGGGGTGTTGAGCAACGCAATTTTCGCATCCTTCACAACCTTTGGCATACCGGGATGTACCTTCTCCTTATCAATTATCATACCTTCTATTAGTTGCGTATCTTCAATGGCTCCACCCTGCTTCTTGATTATCTGTATGTTGTCCACATCCACTCTCCACTTTCCGTCTATCTTTTCCGCAATCCTCTTTACTGCCTTTACCGCTATGGTAGATATGTGCTCCTTCGCCGCACTGGCAGATTTGCTGCTCAGGGAAGTTTGGGCCAATTTCTTAAGTATTTCTTCGTCCTCTATGTCTATCTCCTTGGCTATTTCATTGAGTATTTCCTTAGCTTTCTCTGCAGCCATTCTGTATCCAGCAGCGATTATCGTTGGATGTACATTCTGGTTAATAAGTTCCTCGGCTAGACGGAGGAGCTCTCCGGCGAGAACCACCGCTGTGGTTGTACCATCGCCCACCTCGCTGTCCTGTGTTTTGGCAACTTCAACAATCATCTTCGCCGCCGGATGCTCAACATCTATCTCCTTGAGAATCGTGACTCCATCGTTCGTTATCACAACATCCCCGAGACTATCCACAAGCATTTTGTCCATTCCCCTGGGCCCAAGAGTGGTGCGCACCGCCTCCGCTATCGCTCTAGCTGCGGCTATGTTGTTCTTCATAGCTTCTCTTCCCGTTTCTCTTCTCGTACCCTCTTTAAGTATGAGAATTGGCTGTCCTGCCAGCATTTTTCATCACCTCATCCGAGGTAAAACACCTCTTCTATATAAACCTTTCTCTCATTATCTCCTCCAATTTTCGCCGAAAAATCGCAATAAGATAAGTTAGTATAACCTAAATTTTTATTAAAGGTAGGAAATGTATTTATAGTATAAATCCTAATGGTTGAATGTATGAAAAAAGAGGCTATTTCTACGATGCTTATTTGTGCGCTGATATTTATGGGGTTTGCTGCGGCATATTCCGCGGAGAACATACACAAGGGAAGGCAGATATTCTTTCCAAAAACATCGCTGGCGGAGTGTTTCACGGCGACATGGTGTGGGGGTTGTCCAGGGGCGGAGGGTGCCCTTAATACACTTGCCAATGAAAAATCTCTAAACGATCTTGCCATAATTGAGCATCATCTTAGCGATAGCTACGAATCCTCCGATAGTCTCTGTAATGATAGATATAATTTCTACTCCGTTCCAGCAATACCAATAACATTTTTCAGTGGAGAAAACGCAGCACTGGGTGGTTCAACAGATCCCGATGATCCGAATATTTACAATTGGTACAAAACTAAAATAGAGAATGATTTGCTGAACACAACCTGTATGGTTCTCAGTATGGACACAGACATAGTCGGTGGAAATGTGGTGGTGAAAGTTAATGTCACCTGTGCGGAAACGCCAGCTGATGGCAATCTTTATCTCCATGTGGTCCTCGTGGATGACCATAATGAATCGGTGTATGTTAGCGGGAGAGAATACCGTCTTAGATACACCGCTGTGCAAAGAATAGCAGAGGATCCAATAACTCTGACTGCTGGTACTGTATTGAGCAAGGAATACACTGTTCCAATTAATTCTTCTTGGAATATGTCTAAAATGCATGTGGTTGCTTTTGTACAGACCCACAATACACATACTGTGACTGACGGTTATTACACATGGAAAGAAGGCAAGGTCTATAATTCCGTCATACAGCCAATTGAAAAATGGGAATTAAAACCTTATGAAACAGAGATAGATGCGAGTGTTGGAAATATATACGAGCTGACCACAGTGGTTCGCAACGAACTCTCCGAAACGAGAGTAATTAAGGTCGGTTATGACCCATCTACACTTCCCGCAGGATGGCAAATTCAGATATGTGTAGGCGGTCTGTGCTACAATGTGACGGAAATCAATGTTACTCTTCAACCGGGAGAGAGTAAGATTGTATACTATCACGTAATACCTTCCGATGCGCGGACAGCCTATATAAAAATCTATGCCTACGGGAATCAGTGGTATAGCGATGTACATTACATCAAAGTGAACGCCGTTGTACCTGAATTCTCGCATATTCCAGCGATGATTGTTATTCTCGCGATACCAGCGCTCCTCAAAAAGTTTGAGTGATAGAAACATTTTTATTTTCTTTTTTATTAGTCCTTTATATGGCAGAGATAAAAAGGGCTCATGTGTTCTTTGAGGGAAGGGTTCAGGGTGTCTTCTTCCGCGCCTATACCCGTAAATGGGCAGAGGAATTGGGATTAAGAGGATGGGTTCGTAATTTGCCCGATGGTAGGGTTGAGGCAGTTTTTGAAGGTGAAAAAGAGAAGATAGAGAAAATCATAGAATATTGTAAAACAAAGCATCCTTATGCTTTAGTAACTAAGGTTGATATTGAATGGGAAGAGCCTGAAGGAATAAAGGGATTCAGGATAAGGTGGTAAGTCCTTTTTCCGCTATTCTCAGGGGATATGCATGATATCCAGCGTTTTTCAGTATTTTTGAAACTTCATCGGGCTCATCTGTTAGTGCAACTATGCTTCCCCCTCCTCCCGCGCCAGTTATTTTTACACCGTAACAATATTTTTTTACCCTTTCCATCATATCTTTAAGTGCGGGATGACTTACGCCCAGTATTGTGAGGAGAGAATTGTTCTTTTTCATCAATTCACCTATTTTTGAAAAGTCCTCATCTGCTAACGCCTTCAGCGCTTCCATCGTTATCGTACCTATTTCCTCTATTATGTCCCTTGCGAAGGAATTGCTTTCAACGAATCTTCTCACCTTCGCCACCATTTTGGCGGTGGAAGAATGAACACCGCTAAATCCCACTACAAGTTTCATATCTTTGGGAACATCAACATGGTGGATGTACCATTTTTTATGGTTTTTCTCTACAGTCCAGAGAAGATTTTTCCACTCCCTCTCCCACACAAAAATTCCCTTTCCGTGGGTTACGGTGGATGTATCTATCGGGCTCGCTCTTCCCTGAACCTCATATTCCACATTGAACGCTGCCCGAGCGACCTCTTCCTCTACTTCTCCTAAAATTTCGCCCACCGTAGCTACTGTGACGCTGGCGGATGAGCCCATACCTGACGATGACGGTATGGAGGACAAAGTAATCACATTAACAGGGCCTCCCCGCCAATAAAGTTCTAAGGCTTTTTTTATGTATCTGTGATGTTCTTCATCAATGGGCATACCATTTACCATAAACTTCTCACTCTTTTCAAATCTCACAAAACATCTTCTCTCCACTGCTACCGCTATTGCCGGCTTTCCGTACACAACCGCATGCTCGCCGAAAAGTATCACCTTGGCGGGAGCACTGTGCATCGCACTCTCATATTATGCCCAGCTGTTTTTTGAGTTCATCGCTTATTCTGTCAGGCGACCATGGAGGATCAAAAGTTAATTCTACATCCGCCCTAACACCTAGGGATTCTACAGCCTTTTTAACATCGGCTACTATTTTCCTAGCCAGTGGACAGAACGGAGTTGTTAAAGTCATAAGAACATGCACGACATCCTCTTTAATTTCAACATCGTATATTAGGCCGAGGTCAACGACATTCACGCCCAACTCAAAATCTATAACCTCCTTTAACTTTTCATAGACATCATCTTTCGTAACCATAGGAATCATTATTGAATGGTGCTATTTAAACTTAATTCCAAAAAAATTTAAATAAATTGCTTCTATGGCCATGCGATGAACGAGATGAAGAATGAGGAAAAAAAGGAAGAAAGATATTTTGGTGATCTTCACAAGATAGCAAATACCAATTTAAATAAACCAGATATAACTCCATCATTACCTCCAACTGTAAAATCATTAACAAGCAATAGTGCGGTGTTTTTTGCAATTCTTATATCAACAGTTTTCATATTTATTGGTGTAGTGATGCATACCGTAAGCGAGGAATATCAGCTTCCAGGAAAACTTTTATTTTTGCTATCCATAACAATACTTTATTTTGTTCTTCTCACAACATCCTATTTCAGAAGAGATTACCATCCCCTTTATAGATTGGCAACTATTTTTCTTGCCGGCTTCTGCCTTTATATAATAGCGATTATTGTCTTCTCATCGCTGGCGTAATTACTCCAAAAACTTTATTTCATTTTAATCTTTTAGGCATTGCGGTGATGATATGATGGATGAAGCGTTGCAGTATGCTTTAAAAGCTAGGGAAATAGCCAAAAAGCATAACAAATGGTTTGAGGAATCAATCCCACTGATAGCCTCTGAGAACCTAATATCTCCATTGGCCAGAGAAATGCTTCTGACAGATTTTCACAACCGGTATGCCGAAGGCACTCCTGGCAAAAGGTACTATCAGGGAAATATATATGTGGACGAAATGGAGGAACTTGCCACAGAACTCGCTAAAAAACTTTTCAATTGCAAATATGCTGATGTAAGACCGATTAGTGGTACAAACGCGAATCAGGCAGTTATATTCGCTTTTACGAAGCCCGGGGATGTTATAATGGGGCCTTCGTTACAGAGCGGAGGACACATAAGCAGTGCAAAATTCGGCTCTGTAGGTTTTAGGGGTCTAAACAAAATAGAGTATCCCTTTGACATTGAAAACATGACGATAGATGTTGACCTCGCCGACAAAATGATAAGAATAATCAAACCAAAGGTCGCACTATTCGGCAAAAGCGTTTTTCCGTTTCCCGAGCCTATAAAGGAGTTGAAGGACGCATTGGATGAGGCGGGAAGTATTGTATGGTATGACGGTGCCCATGTTCTCGGCCTTATCGCCGGCGGGAAGTTTCAGGATCCTCTTAGAGAGGGAGCGCATGTGGTTAGTGGAAGCACGCATAAGACTCTTCCGGGACCCCAGAGAGGAATAATTTTAGCGGACAATATTGATGAAAAGAAATGGACGAAGATACAGAGAGGAGTATTCCCGGGAGTTATCAGCAATCATCATCTCCATCATATGGCTGCTCTTGCGATAGCGTTGGCAGAACATATAGCGTTCGGTAAGGAATATGCGGAACAGGTGGTTAGAAATGCGAAGGCTCTCGCCCAAGCCCTCTATGAAAGAGGTTTCAAAGTTCTTGGTGAAAATAGAGGTTTCACGGAATCTCATGTGGTGCTCGTGGATGTGAAGGAGCAGGGCGGCGGAAGAAGAGTAGCAGTGGATTTGGAAAAGGCTAACATAATTTGCAACTTTAACCTCCTTCCATACGACGACCCGAAGAAGCCAATGAATCCGAGCGGGATACGACTGGGCTCGCAGGAATGCACCCGTTTGGGTATGAAGGAGAGTGAGATGGAGGAAATCGCAGAGTTCATAAAGAGGGTTGCGATAGACAACGAGCCACCGGAGAAGGTAAGAGAAGATGTGATAGAATTCAAGAAAGAGTACACAAAAGTCCATTACTGTTTCGGGGAGTACGGCAACATATATGAATATATAGAGATGGTCAAAGTTTAACTGCTCCACCATATTTTTATTCCATCTAAGATGTATTGAATGGCAAATGCCGCAACGAGAAGTCCGAGTATTCTTGTAAGTGCACGGGAGCCTTTCTCCCCCAAAATCCTATCTATTTTTCCAGCGAAAGTAAAGAAAAGGGCGACTATTACAAAATTTACGAGCAAAGACAATCCCACGAGGACATAACCGAACTTCTGGGTTTGGATGATTATGAGTGATATCGCCCCTGGACCTGCAAGCATTGGCGTGGCGAGAGGTACTATTCCAACATCTTCCCTTGGTGGAGATTTCTTTCTTCCCCTAGGCTTATCGCCTTCTCTCACCATCTCAAAGCCAACTACAAATATAAGTATGCCTCCAGCTACCATAAGTGCTGGGATTTCTATGCCAAAGAACTCCAGTATATATCTTCCGAAAATCATAAAAACCGCAAGTATAATAAATCCGTAAATCACGGCATCCGCAGTTATTCTTCTTTTCATCTTGGCGTCCATTCCAGAAGTGAATGATATGTACAGCGGGAGAGAGGCGAACGGATCTATAACGATGAACTGCGGAACGAACACATAGAGGAACGATTCAAGCATGAAAGGGTATAGAAATTTAGGATTTCATAATTTCCCTCAGAAATGAGGTGGCATAGCATCCTTTATAAAGAAAGAATTTAAAGACAACATCTTTTTCATATATATTAAACTCTAGGTTTTCAAATGGTATAAAAATTGCTCTTCTTCTGCCTGCTGATGAAACCTCTGGAACATCCTTATTAATAAAAATCTCGCGATTTATACCTTCTTCTTCCATTATCTCCTTTTCAATTATTCCCTGAATTCCAGAAGATAACTTCGTGGAATAGCCGAAGAGTGGAGCCGTTACAAAGACTTTTCTCTCCAGCGCCAATCTTTTCATTTTTTCAAGATTAAACTCATTAACTGTAATTTCCCTTTTAAAGTTTGGAATTTCCTCGGCGATAAAAACTACATCACCTATTTTGGGAATATGAGGTTCCTCAATCTCCAATCTCTTACTGACTATTCTGTTGAATATGTAGGATTGATACGCATGAACGAAGAGGGTTAGGAGATTCTTTGGAAGTTTTTTCAGTGCCCCTATATAGTCATGAGGATTATTTTTCAAATGCATGGCCATTATTTTTTCGTAATCCCTGTGATCTCCGCATAGAACATCTTCTATAGAGTATCTAGAAAAATAGTACTCCACAGCTTCTCTGTATTTCTTTTCCAGTATGTACTTTCCAACTATGTGTGTGTAAGGTTCATTTTCGCCAAAGCGCTGAGGACCAAAAAAATTTGGAAAGATGCCGAGAGATTTAAGTTCATCAACAACACGCATATTTTTTATATTTGCGTCTCTCACCCTCACCACGAATCTGTTTCCTTTGAGTGCGCCTATCTCCAGCATAAAGTTACTTTTAAAAGTTTCAAGAATTTCAACACCCCTCATTTTGATTTTTTTCAATTTTTCTTCACAAAATTCTCTGTTTGGGTGATTTATGCAGAAATATTGAGTTGTTATGCCCCTTTTATCTTTGTTTCCTGCAAAAGTTATTCTTTTTCTGCTTATTCCAAGATATTTTGCGAGTTTAGCCACGAAACGATTTGTCTCCCAATTAACCAGCTTGATTTTCGCATATACATATTTTCCATTGTTCTCTTTATGT
>CAYVVU010000019.1:0-9943 GCA_964455305.1 uncultured Thermoplasmata archaeon | reverse complement strand
TTGTTATCTTTTTGGATTTCAATAGGGACTTCTTCAACTACAAAATCCTCTATTTTAACTTTGATTTTTCCCCCAATCCCCGGGGACTTTGTTAGATAATTTTCCACGCCGTAAACTTTCCAGTTCATCCGACCACGTTCGCCTCTCTCATAACTACACCTTTCTTGAAGCGATCCATACGCAAGTTGCTTATATCGTGCGAAATAGTTTCGCCAGTGATCATCTGAGCCATTATTTTTCCTACCTCCGGCGAAATCATAAATCCGTGGCCACTGTATCCGCATGCGATGTACACATTCTCAAACCCCTCAACTCTATCCAGAATAGGGCGGGCATCAGGCGTGACATCGTAGAACCCCGCCCACTGTCTCACGACCCTTAGATATTTCATCGCAGGTATTATTTTTGTAGCGACTGAAGCAAATTTTTTAATAAAATCCAATGTGGAATTTAATTTATATCCGGGTTGTTCAGGCATACCTATTCCTCCGACTACCTCTCCTCTGTATGTTTGAGAGAAGTATATACCAGTATCAAACGAAATAACCATAGGCTTAAGCCACGGTTTTATGACTTCGGTTGCCAGAATTTCATGGCGGTACGGTTCGTTAGGTATTCTTTTTCCCAATTTTTCCACGAGTAACCTGCTCCATGCTCCCGCCGCAATTAAAACATTTTCCGCTTTAAGTTTATCTCTATTTGTTACTACCTCATCCACGATACCATCCGAATGTTTGAAATCCAAAACCTCAGTTTTTTTGAGAATCTTAACTCCCCTTTTTGTCAGATATTTTTCAAGAGAGAAGACAACGCTGAAAGGATACGCAACTCCATCTGTGGGACAGTATGTCGCCCCGATAAGATTCTCTGTGTTTAAATAAGGTACAATTTCCTTTGCCTCCTCTGGGCTTAACCATTGAGACGGTACGCCCAGAGAATTTTGGAGTTTGACATTCTCAATATATCTCTTCTCGTCGCTATAAACAAGCACTAGATACCCTCCCTGCCGAAAATGGGCGTTGCCACCTATTTCCTCTTCAAACCCCTCCCAGAACTTAACACTCTCTCTGGCAAGAATTATATTTTCCGCTGTACTCCATTGCTGTCTTATACCTCCTCCGCACCTTCCCGTGGCTCCACTACCCAGATAGTTTTTCTCAACTATTACGGGCGTTATCCCCCTATTGAGAAGATGGTAGGCGGTCATAAGAGAAGTTATTCCACCGCCCACTATCACCACATCATTCCTCATCGGCAAACACCCCCAGTTCCACGGGAGTTTCTGGAGGGCGAACGGTGGTTATCTCATACTTTTTAGTGTATTTAGCCACTATTCTAGCCAAGTGGATCATACAGGTGTTTCCTTGGCAAGGTCCTGTGCCTATCATAAGAATCCTTTTTATCTCCTCTATATCTGTGTGACCCTCCTCTATGACCTTTATTATTTCTTCTTCCGTAACATCATTGCATCTACATACTATCTTCATTATCTCACCTCCGCCCTTATAGCGCGAACACTCCAAACCAAATCCCTAGGAATTGATACACCAACAACATTCGTTTTGTCCGGGTATCTCATCACGAAAAACACTTCTCCTTTTCCTACAACTTTCCCTTCTCTGTTAAGAAGAGTAACGGTATCTCCCTTTTTGGGTATGGGAAGCATCTCATGAGGTAGATAAATTTTCGCTGTATCTCCCTCAATTTTTGCCAGAAATATGGCCAATCCCGGGCAGGAAGCAACGCATTTTAAACATCCAATACATTTATCCCACTCCACACGAGGAATATCGGTTATCCTATCCTTTCTTATTGCTCCCGTTGGACAAGAGGCTGAACAGGGATTGCATGGTATGTTTTCAACGCATTCCACGAAGGGCACAAATTTTTCTATCATTATTTTTTCGGGTGGCAGGAGGTTTTTTTCTCTCAATTCATCCAAAGAAACTATCCCCGTCTCCTTGAAACCCATAATTATTCACCTCCTATCAGCATTTTTTCGTAGCCTTTTTTGACCTTCTCGCTATAAGGTCCAGAGCGAAATTCTTCAAGCGCTTTGTACCAGTACTCTCTCTCGTTCTCCGCTTCCTTCCCTCCGTATCCTAAGGAGAGAGCGGCGGATATTCCGGCTATATGACCCTCCATCATGGCTGTGGATGCTTCCTCAATTCCAGAGACATCTCCACAGACATAAATACCCTCTACATCAGTCTCTAAATTCCTTTTTCTCGGAACTACAAAGCCACCGAGTTCAGGTACATATTTCAAACTGCAACCGGCCATCCTCGCTAGTTTATACGATGGCTGTAGACCCACAGCTATCAGAATCAAATCACAATCAACATACTTTTCGCTTCCCTCAATGGGTGAGAATCTTTCATTTATTTGCACTATGGTTGCACCCTCAACCCATTCTTTACCATGCGCTTTCAGTATGGTATGTCTCGTATATATAGGAACGCCGTATCTCCTGAGTTTTGATGCGTGGACTTGATACGCCCCTATGGTTGGCAGGGCCTCAACTACAGCCACGACTTCCATACCCGCCTGCAACATTTGATATCCTACGATCACACCTACATTTCCCGCACCTACTATTAATGCTCTATTACCCGGCTTTACTCCGTAGACATTCATCAGTGTTTGAACACCACCTGCCCCCATAACGCCCGGCAAATCGTTGTTTTCAAATATCAGAGTTTTTTCCATAGCTCCGGTTGCTATGATTATTCTTTTTGCCGAAATTTCATAGAACTCTCTGCCAAAGGATTCTTCTTTAACCGCAGCTATCTTCTTTCCCTCATATATTCCAATTACCGTGGTTTTTAAAAGGACCTCCACGCCATACTTCTCTATCTCCTTTTTTAATTTATCTGCAATATATATTCCCCTTACTCCTGCAAAATGTTCCGTGGAGCCAAAGAATTTATGCGTCTGCTTTATCAATTGGCCACCAAGAATGAACTGCTCATCAACAAGCAAAACTTTCGCCCCATATTTGGATGCGCTTATGGCGGCGCATAATCCTGCTGGCCCTCCCCCTATTACCAGAATCTCGGTATCTATCTTCTTTCTTTTAACTTCAAAATTCTCTCTAATATCCAAAAATTCTGCTTTTCCCACCTGCATCTTTACATCAATACCCTCCTCAACAGGTAGTTTGCATGTTCTTACATTGGGAATTCCGTTAACGGTCATCAGACATGAGGAACACTTTCCTATCATGCAGAATGCTCCCCTCGGTCTCCTCTTTTCGGAACTGTAGGTAAAAACTTTGTAACCATCGGCAAAGAGTGCGGCTGCTATGCTCTCATTATCATAACCCCATACTTCCTCTCCGTTAAAAAAGAATTTCATTTTTTTCTTCCTTTCAAATTCCAGAATTGGATGTTCCTCAATTCTCATAATTAAGGGTAATTATATCCCCGTATTTCTCTTTATCGGATAGTGAAGTTTATATTTAAAGGCTCATTTTCCACTAAGGATGAAGTTAAGGGTAAGGGAAAAGATACTGCTACACCTCCTTGATTTCTACGGTTACAGAGATACGGATTATTACGCCCCTTACGAGATAACGCAGGCGGGAATTGCGGAAAGTGTAGGAATATCCAGAACTCATGTTCCGAGGGAAGTCAAAACCCTTATTTCTGAAGGATATGTTGAAGAAAGAAAAGGTCGCGTTTTGGGAAGGAAAAAACTAGTTAAAATATACACTTTGACCTATGAAGGTATGAAAAAAGCACAGGAAATAAAGGATGAAGTTTTAAATATAGAGTTAGAAATTGAAGGTGAGAGAAAAAAAGTGAAGGATTTTTTGAAGGAGAGAAAAGTATCCCTTGTTAAGTTTCTTAAAGATTTTGAAAAGGGAGAGGAACTTGAAAAAGAAAAGATAGTCAAAAAGAAATATGTTAGAATGTTTGAAATTGATATTAATGTTGCTGATTTTGTTGGAAGGAAAAGAGAAATAAGTAAAATAATTGAATGGCTGGAAACGGGGGAGGGAATTCTTGTAATAAGGGGAATAAAAGGAATAGGAAAAAGTTATTTGGTGAGGAAAGTAATTGATATATTGAATCCAGAACTGCATATTTTGTGGATAAATCTCTACAACAATCGTCCATTGGAAAGCATACTGGAAAGTTTTGAAAAATTTTCCTCCTTGCTTGGAGTGGAAAGCAATGATCCTATGAAATTTCTCCATAAGAAAAAATGCCTTATCGTTTTTGATAACTACCATATGGTTAGCGAGAAGACGGTGGATTTCGTGCGAAATCTCATGAATGAGGAGGTTAGAGGATATGCTAAAATAACAGTAACAATGCGTTCTGATACACCCTTCTATAACAGATTTTATTCGCAGGAGGACATAGTTAAGAAAAAAGTTAGAGAAATAACGCTTGCCCCTCTTACAATGAATGAAGTTAAAGAAATGCTGGGAAATATGGATTACCGAACTTTAAAAACTATATACCAACTAACCAAAGGAATACCTCTCGTTGTAAAACTTCTCAAAGAAGGCGACGAGAAAACTCTGGGTGAGGTGTCCACACTGTCAAGAGAGCAGATAAAACTACTTATGTATCTGGTCAAACAGGGTGTGAGCGTATGATTCTCGTACATACCTGTTGCGCCATATGTCTATCCTATGTCAGGAAAAAACTTGAAGAGGAAGGTTATGAGATAATATCCTTTTGGTATAATCCAAACATACATCCTTACCGAGAATTTTTGAAGAGGAGAGATGCATTGAAAAAATATGCGGAATTGACTAATCTGGATGTTATTTATGATGATGAATATCCTCTTACAAACATTCTTGAAAATATGGCAAAATTGACCAAAAAAAATCCTGTGTACAGATGCAGATATTGCTACGAGTTGAGGTTGGACAAAACAGCAAAACTTGCCAAAAGAATGAATATTGACACTTTTACAACCACCCTCCTTATATCGCCCTATCAAAAACACGAAGAAATAAAGAAAATTGGAGAAAATATAGCCAAAAAATACGGAGTAAAATTTTTTTATCGGGACTTCAGAGAGGGTTTTAGGGAAGCCCATAGATTAGCTAAGGGCATGGGCCTTTACCACCAAAATTACTGTGGTTGTGTTTTTAGCGAGTACGAAAAGTATCTTTTTAAAAACAAAATTTAAAAATTTAAAAAGAAAATTTAGAGACCCCCTTCCTCAGGGGGCTTTTCTTCAGTTGACTCTTCAGCGGGTGGTACTTCCTCCGTTGTTTCCTCTGCAACTCCGGTTTCCTCGGTGGTGGGCGGGGTCTCTTCTGCTGCGGCGGGAGGCGCAGCTTTCTTGCCTTTGAGAGCCAGCAGTATTCCGAGTATAATGATTATCACTATGAGCACTATCATCACTATGAAGTACATCTGGGCCTGTGCCTGCGCATCATTCAGTTTCTTCTGAAGATCTTCGTTCTTTGCAGTGAGGTTGTTTATCTGCTGCTGCAAGTCACTTATCTGCTTCTCTATTTCGCTTCCAGTGGTGTACGGTCCTTTGACCAGTATGGCGTAAGTTGTCGGCACACTCTGCTTTGCCTCTTTCTTGGCGGTGAATGTAACCAAGTTCAGCTTGTATCCAGGCACATCTTCAACATTGTATGTGAATGTAGCAATACCGTTTGCATCAGTCTCCACGGTGGCATTGGCGACATCAATTCCAGATATGGTCACATCGGCCCCCTCTACTGGATTGCCGTTTATGTCCGTTACCTTAACCTGCACACTGGCGGTACCATCGGCATCTACAGCAGGTGTACTTTCAAGTGATATGAACAACGAGTTCTCCACAGTACTCCTGTATGAATCTGTGTCAGCCACATATGTCAGAGCGAAAGTTATAGGTACATTAAGAGCGTTGGTGTCTGAGTACAACACGATTTGACCTGTTATTTGAGCATTTACCTCGCTTGTAGGCGCTACTATCGTGAGTGTGGCGGAACCGTAATCCGTACTAAGATCCTGCGATGTAGATACGCTACCCATGCTCCACTCTACATACAGCGTTGCATCAACAGGTGCACCGCCAGGACCAACCACATTTATAGTCATCGTTGCAGCCGGACTATCTGGATTGACCACGAGCGTATCAAAGGATACATCCGCAGTCATTACAGGAGCTCTCTGCAATACTATCTGCTGTACAGCACCGCTACCTAAAGGCATAGCGCTCCAGAAGCCAGCATCGCCATCAAGTGTGTCATTACCAAGCAACAGGTCATCTACCCATGCTACGACCGTTATCGGTACATCGCTGATTAGAGCGGAAGGTACAACATAAATTGATGCCTCACCGTTACCGCCGGTTATCACAGCGCTATATGCACCGATGTACGGATAATAGTCATCTATGAGACCGCCAGAGAAGTATGCTGGCTGACCATAATCGCTCTGCGGTATCTTCATCCATATTAGTTGATTCGGTGCAGGATTTCCGTTTTCATCAAGCACTTTGAATGTCAATGTAGCAAGACCACTTATATCAATGGTACTCATATCCACGCTGACCTGCAGAGAATACATTCCAGTATACTGGAATAATCCACTGTTAATGCCGGGCTGGTTACCCACATACACACCATCAACATCGTATGTGGAGTATGTATCTTTCACATACACCTTTACGAATCTGACATCGTTTACATTGTTCTGTGCAGTTATGGTGAAAGTAGCCATACCGCTGGCGTTTGTTGTCTTGTGATATGAATCGGCGGTAACATTCTGGGTATCCACGAAATATTCAATTACCCAATTGTTTGGATCGGTCATCAATGTATATCCAATCTCCAAGTATACATCGTGGTTGGCAGCAGGATTACCATTAATATCGGTTACCTGCACAGTTACATCCGCGCTCTCTCCCGCAGCAAGAACCGTGTCGCTTATGCTCAGTATATTTACTATGTACCAGCTGCTGGGCTCGTTATTCTGTACGCCTATCACATACGAGGTATCAAATGTTAGGCCGTTGTATTCCACATGGACTTTAAGTAGGTCACCAAGGTTTCTGTTCGTTATGAGCGATGCAGATGGCGTTGTGTATGTGAATGTAGCGGTTCCATTCGCATTGGTCGTCTTCTGCGCGGAATCCACACTACCAAGCATCGTGTTCTCGTCTATGCTTACCGTCGCCCCCTCTACAGGATTGCCCTGCTCATCAACCACTTTCACGGTAAATGTTGTGGAATTACCAACATCTACTACGGGGCTATCCACGGTTATACTTGCACTTATTGCGGGACTCAATGCAAGTATTTCTGTAGTAACATATGTGGTTGCAGTTGCATTGATGTTATTGCTCTGATATATTGCGGTTATTGTGAATCCCGTGGTAGCATGCACATCAGGCATCGTAAACTCCGCAGTAAAGAATCCGTTTTCATCGGTCTTTCCTGTAACATTCGCTCCAGTAGAAGCATAGATTTCAACATCTACATTCGCATAAGGCTCGTTAAGTTCATTGTGCACGAATACCTGAACAGGTACTTTCTGATTAGGTGCGGCATACGGAGGTACCCAGGCATCAACAAGGAATAGGTGCTCACCAACCTTACCGGGATAACGCTCTTCAATCACGCCAGGGGGATGAATCGTGTTTATGGAGAACCCGTTGTATATACTACCGAACGCAGATATCCAGCCCTGCCATCTATCTTGTCTATATGCTTCTATGTTCTTTCTGTAATACAGCACATCGTACGGCAAATCATCCACAAGAATACCCTCAATGTCCTTTATAAGTTTAACTCTCTTTTCGTCGTCCATCTCAGTCATCATCTGCTCAAGCATCTGGTCTACTTTTGGATTGGAATAGCCAGGAGCGTTGTAGCCGGCTGGTGCAGCCTGCGAGGAATGGAAGAAGTCATATAGGTAAGTTTCTGGGAACGAACCTACAGCCCATCCAAGGATGTACATATCATACTGAACTGTTACGAATGCCTTTGTGACTATGGTGTCAAAATCGGTCGGACTGGATTCTATGTTCAATCCTACTTTCTTTAGATTCTTTGAAATCATTATACCAGCATCTGCTCTAATCGGATCGTAATCCTTTGGAGGAGTAAGTATGCTTAGCTTTATCGGAGAGCCATCGGGCATGTCTCTCCATCCATCACCGTTTGCATCAACATACCCCGCTTGGTCAAGTACCTGCTTCGCCTTCTGCAAATCAAACTCCGGCGGTATAGCGGATTCGTTTATGTATCTCGGATTTGTTATGGCTATCGGCACAGTACCCTTTATACCATAGCCGTGGAGCAACCTATCCACTATGTAGTCCTTATCTATGCAGTGAGCCACAGCTTTTCTGAATGGCTTATCGTTCATTGGAGCTCTCCTCATGTTGAAGGCCAGATAGAAGAATCCTTGGTCGGTACTTACTTCAAATCCTATTCTGGGGTCATCTTTCAAGGCCTCGTAGTAACCAGGTGTTATGGACCAAGCGATGTAATCAACCTCACCCTGTCTCAAGGCGAGGATTGCTACATCAAGTGTTGAGTATATCTTGAATACTATTCTCTTGACATACTTTGGATAGAACGGCCAATCCTTACCTGCCCAAGAAACTGTCATATCCTTACCCCAGTATCCTTCGTACGGCTCTATTATAGCATAGGTCTTTGGTATCCAATCAACGAATTTAAATGGACCTGTTGCTATGGTAGCATCAGCTTCTGTTGTATCTTTGCCGTATCCGTAATCTAGTTGCATATCCTGGCTATCGCCGGTGCCTGCGTCTGTAAGGTGGTCCTTCCATATGTGCTCAGGTATTATTGCTGCACCGAGGGTTACATAGAAGAACAGTGGATACTGCTCGCTCAAGTGGAATTTCACTGTGTAGTCGTCAACAGCTTCAACACCTATGTGGGATTTGCCGTTACCGTCCCAGCGGTCCCACTTGGCATCAGGCCAATAGAGGCACTGCAAGTTGCTCTGGTAGAGAGAATCCCAGTAGAGAACCTGATATGAGAATACTACATCCTTGGCTGTCATTTCTACGCCATCGTGGAATGTAACATTGTGTCTGAGATGTACAACAACTGTCGCTACATCACCCTCGTCAGGGGTTGACTGTAGTTCGTAGCTCTCCGCTAAGTTGGTGTAAATCATGAAGTCCGGGGTATAAGCAACTAAACCTTCATACATCCATCCTATTACGTTCGACTTCCATACGGTATTTGTCTGAGGATCAAAGATATTTAAGTTTGGCAAATCATCCTGCATTGCAATATACAAGGTCTCCGCCTCGGAGACCTTGGGTACAGGTGGCTGAGCCGCACTGCCCATCGCTGAAAAGGCGCTGATACTCACTAAGAGCACTACTAACGCGCTCAACAATCCTACTTTTCGCCTGTTCATATTCCATAGCCTCCTCTGCATTTTGGACACCTCCATAAGAGGTATCCGATTACGGGCCGTATATGGAGTATTCACTATATAAATTTTTTGTGATGATTATTCCTCATTTTTCCCGATATACTTCTCAACGAACAAAAAAGGAAAGTAGAGAAGAACATAAATTAAGGCGATAAGCGATTTCCGATTCGGCGATAAACTTTAAATAGAAAAGTTTAACTGATGGAAAACTTAACCATGCTCTATGAAACTGCCGGCGATAGTAGTAAATTTCAAAATATACGAGAAAGGTGTGTCTAAAGAAGGAATAAAAACAGCCAAATTACTTGAAAAAAAAGCGGAGGACTTAGGAATAAGTTTGGCCATTGCGGTCAATGCTATAGATTTGAGGATGTTTGTGGAGGAATTGGAAATACCAGTATTTTTACAACATATGGACTCTGTAGGATTCGGTGCCCATACAGGTCATATATGCGCGGAGATGGTCAAAGAATCAGGGGCATACGGCGTTTTGCTGAATCATTCAGAAAAAAGAATGCTTCTCGCAGATTTATCAGCAGCGATCAATAGAGCGA
>CAYVVU010000018.1:280-22652 GCA_964455305.1 uncultured Thermoplasmata archaeon | reverse complement strand
ATCAAAGCCTCCTATTTTTTTATCAATTACCTCCTTCGCGTATTCCAAACCTTCTTCCTTTGTTTTGAAGTGCTCTCCCATAACCTTAACTCCTTTACCACCAGTTAAACCCACCGGTTTTACTACAAAGGGCTTTTCATACTCCTCAATAAACGCTTCAAGCTCTCTCTTATCGGTAAAAACAAAATGCTCCACATATCCCTCTATGTGGTTCTTCTTCATCAAATCTCTCATAAATTCCTTACTACTCTCTATCATCGCTGCTTTTTTTGAAGGCCCTACCACAGGAATCCCCATCTCCTCCAACTTATCGCTCACTCCATTGGCCAGAGGAGCCTCTGGCCCTATGAACGCTATATCTATCGGTTCTCTTCTGAACTTTATCAATTTCCATTCCGCTATGTAATTCGGATCTGTCTCATCTCCAAGCAGGTATTCCTTGCTCAATCTTGCGATTCCTGGATTTCTGGATTTCATAACGGAGTAAATTATAGTCTCGCTCCTCGCGATCGCTTCCGCTAAGGCGTGCTCTCTACCTCCACTACCTATCAGGAGAACCCTCTGCTTCCTCATCATTATCACCTCTCATTCCCAAACGGTTCATCAAATACTTCTTTATCTCCTCGGGATTCTTCGCGTCTATTCCGAAATACTCAGCGAAATGTTTAGTCGTTCTTATTTCCACGGTTTTTCCAACCCTCCTCGTGTATATAAAATTCCTCTTTTTCAATACATCAACATGCTCATATACCTTCGGCCCGAGCATATCCCTCAACTCGCTCTGTTTAACAGGCTGATAATAAGCAATTATCGCCAGAGTTTTCAGAACATCATCCTCCAATTCCTTCTTACCGAGTTTGTAAGCGTAATCAAGATATTCTGATTTTAATTGCATAACATACTTGTTTCCTATTCTCTTGATCTCTATAGCGCCTTCCCTCTCCGCATATTCCTTCAGCAGTTCCTTCACCGCTTTGGAGACGGAGGAAACCTCCTCTCCAATAATATCCGCTATTTCTCCGACCCGTAGGGGCTCATCGGAGGAGAAGAGCACCGCTTCCACCTTCGCTTTCACGGACATCGGAAACCATATCTCCACTTATCATAAAAATATTTTCAAAGTGGTTTGGCGAAAAGTTTATATATGACCTTCTTTTACATATTAACCAGAGGTTAACAACCGGAGGTGATGAAAATGAGATGGAAGAAGAGGAGAGATTACGAGGATGATGATTTCGGTTTCGGGTTCTTTGACCGCTGGATAGAGGAGGAATTCCGCCGAATGGAGGAGTGGATGGACGAGATGTTCAGGAATTTCAGAGAATTGAGCAAGAGGGGTGAGATAAGGGGACCCTATGTTTATGGATTCACGATGCGTATAGGTCCTGACGGTAAACCGCAGATAGAGGAGTTCGGAAATGTGCCCAGAAAGTTCGGCGTTAGAGAGGAGAGCATAACAGAGTACAGAGAACCTCTTACGGATGTGATAGAAGGCGATAAAACGGTCAGCGTTACTGTGGAACTTCCGGGCGTTAACAAAGAGGACATTGATGTGGAGATCACCGAGGATACAATAACTATAAAGGTAGACACCGCGGAGCGCAAGTACTACAAAGAGATCAACCTACCATGCAAGGTAAAGACGGATACCGCAAAGGCCTCATATCACAACGGCGTTCTGGATATAGTGCTGGAGCGCCAGGAACCGAGAAAGAAGAAGGGCAAGAAACTGAAAATTGAGTGAAAATCTCTAATAATTTTTTAATTATGATGGATGTTGACCAGTTTCTGGAGATAATTGAAAATCATACGCGCAGAGAAATATTGAAAAAACTTGTGGAGGGGAGGTGCTATCCTCTGCTTTTATCTCGCGAGCTGAACCTTACTCAGCAGGCGGTTATGAAGCATCTTGCATATCTTGAAAGAACTTATATAGTGAGGATGTGCGGGTATGAAAGAAATGTTAAGGGACCGCCAAGAAAAATGTATGAACTGGAGGGAAGGTACACGCTAGTTGTGAATCTCACTCCCAACATATTTGACATAAAAATGCAGGAGATTCCAAAGAAGAAATTCAATGTGAATTTAAGAGATGCTGATAAAATTCTAAAAGAAATAGATAAGGAACTTGAAGAAATAGACAAAAAGAGGCTTGAACTTCTTGCCTTAAAAGACTATATCCTCTCAATGCTCAGATGAATTATTTTATAACCACTACTTTTTTCCCAATTTTTCTCAGAAATTTCGGAAGATTTCCGTGTAAAGTGTCTATATCTCTTAGAAAAACAACATCACAATCCTCACAATTTTTAGCTATTTCATCAAAATCCGTCATCTTAACTATTTTAGGATTTTCATCTATTTCCCTTGCAAACGAGAGGCATACATCATCTTCCACATTTCTGTATATAACGCATACTCTCATTTCGGTTCCTCCAGTTCTTCGGATATCGCTATTTTACTTCTATGGTGGAGAATATGGTGTGCATGCTTCACTTTTTCAACTCTTTCCTCTATAACCAAAGAGTCAAATATTCTGTCCATGCTTCTCTGTCTCGGATCGCCCTCAGTACCTAACCCAATCAGTATGTCTATGAGAAGAAATAAAAGCAGTATTTTTGTTATGTTTCTTCCAAAAGAATCTCTCATGGAAACATTTCCCACATGGGAAACTACTCTCAAATTGAATAATCTTTTGCCCAGAGTTCTTCCTTCCACGCCTTCAGCCACACTGCAGTATATGTAATAAATGGCGTGGAATATTAATACTGTTGGAATGAGAGACATTGAAAAAAGTAATGAAATTATATATGTCGGAAAGAATATTAAAGATATATCAACTATACCCGCAAGAGTTCTGTAAACCCAGTATTTTTGAAGTTTTTTATCGTATGAGAGGATATCAAAACCCGTTGGCATTGAATTATGGGAAAAAATTTGAAGATAAAAACTTTACCACTCAGTTCGCCCGTCATTCATCATGATCAGCCAAGGCTGAACTCATCATCGTGGCAGTAGGATTATGAATACCAGAAGCATAAAACTTTCGTTAACCGCAAAGTTTATTAAAAATAAAAACTCACAATCCCAGAAATGAAATTAAGAATTATGTTGTTCACCTTACTATTATTCACGCAGTCTCTCGCTGCTCTTGGAAGTATTAGAGCAGCCAGCGTAACGGAATGGAACTTCGTGGTTTTTATGTGCGCAGATAATAATTTAGCTGATTATCTGTACCATATACAGGACATAAATGAAATGGAGGTTGTTGGTTCTACCGAACGGATGAACATTTTCGTTCTTTTGGATACCCGCGGCGATAACGATACAGTTCTTTATAAAATAAAGAAGGATTATGCTGGGAAAGATGCCACTATAAGGTCTCCCATCATAGAAAGATTGGGAGAGGTGGATTTTTCGGATCCGTTCGCTCTCAGAGGTATTCTTGAAAATCTTGTGGAAGAATATCCATCACGGCATCTCGCGGTGGATTTCTGGGGTCATGGGGCTTTTTACAAAGGCGTTTTTGACGACAAAGGCAAGCTGCTTCCCTTAGACAAGATAGAGGATATATTTGAAAATGTAAAGGCCGATGTAATAATATTTGATGCGTGCAGGATGGGGAGTGTTGAAACTCTATACGCTATAAGAAATATTTGTAATTATGCTGTGGCGGCAGAGAACGATATAGTAGGGGATGGCCTTCCCTATGATTTAGTTTTTGAAAATCTGAACGGTGTTGGGAAACTCAACCCAGAAATATTCGCCAAGATCATAGTGGATAGTTATCGCCGATGGTTGAACGATAATCCAGTAGCGAAAAGTTGCGTTATGGCTTCGTACAACATAACTAAATTCTCGGAAGATTTTGAAAAATTCAGAAACTACATAAAAAGTCTTAATGAATCTCTACCCTTACTAACGGATACCCTCAAAAATTCGCTAAAAAATACCGAATCTTATGAAGCAATGACAAACGGGGATTTGATAGATTTACTAGAAAATATTATAAATAGCGGTGATGTACATCTAAAAAAGATCTCTGAAAAGTTCATAACCATCGTGGAATCATGGATTTTGAACTATACGGTATATTCTTACGGAAATGATGTAAATAATGCTCACGGGTTATCAATATACACTCCAAAATTGGTTGTAGACCCTTACTATCGCGTGTGTTCTTTTTCCGCGGATTCCGGCTGGTATTTTTTCCTTAAGAATCTATATTCCTCGGAGGGCAAAAGTTTTCCGATAAATGTTTCCATTACGGTGAGCAATTTTACAGCGAATATGCATATAAATGAAAATAATTTCACGCACTATGAAATATATATATCAAGTAATGATGCTCTAATCTATAACCTATCTACAAATAGCTCTACCGTTAGTGTTTATTTAGGGAATTATGGGAAGTACAGAATTGATATCTATGGGTTCATCAACAACTCACTTTATGCCCACGCCTACAAAATTATAAGCATAACATATCCAATATGGATAAACGGAACTGTGATCATAAGTGGAGTAAAAATAAAAGAAGTTTATATAGAAATAAATGGAAGAATTTTTATTGTTGAGCAACACGATGTTTTCTCACTTAAACTTGAAGGCCCCACTGATGCAAAAATAGGAGATAATTTCAAAATAATAGTGTTTTATGGAGGAAAAAAATATGAATATATACATACCATAAAAAATACAGAAAATTTTGTTGAAATAAAAGATATCACGGAGAATTTTTATCTCCTTGCCTTTTCTCTTTCTCTTATCGCCTGCGTTCTGTTTCCGACAGTGGCATATAAAAAAGTGTTGGCACGCAGAATGTAATATTTGTATACACTGAGTTAGTTTTAAATAATACGAATAATTCTACCACCAGCATATGGCAAATTCATATTCCATGAAGGAGCAAATAGTAAGAAAGATAATGAAAGTGTTGAGAGAATACCCTGAGGGAGTTACCATTAGAACACTTGCAGAAAAAACGGGTATTTCTAGGAATACCATATCTAAGTACTTAGATATTCTTATGGCGTTGGGGAGAATTGAGATGAGAAGTGTTGGTCCCGCAAAAGTTTTTTGTATTTCTCACCGAATACCCATACAAGGAATTATTGATTTCATAAATGATGGTATAATTGTTTGCGATTCTGACTTCAAGATTATTCAAGCAAACAATAAAGCCAAAGAAATTATAGGTCATGATAAACTCGTCGGAAAAAACATAAAGGAAATACCTCTCTTCAAAGATAGAAGTGATTTACTAAATGCCTTGCAAGGTGCGTTGCAGGGAAAAGAAACTTGTTTAAACTATATTCCTTACCAAACCAACGAATCCTTAAAGTACATACATATAGTATCAGTGCCCACAATTTTTGAAGAAGGAGATAGGGGGATTTTTATTATTATTTACGATGTAACCAAAGAGTATTTGATGCGCAGAAGGCTTGAGGAAAGCGAAAAAAGATACCGTCTTCTTATAGAAAATGTTCCAATTTATATTATACTCATAAACAAAGAGGATGAAATAGTATATATGAACAAGTACATGATTGAAAGCAGAGGTCTCAAAGAAGATGACATAATAGGCAAAAAATTCTGGGAATTTGTTCCTGAAGAGTACATAAACTATGTAAAAAACAAGAAAATGCTTCTTTTCACAACAGGTAAATCTGAAAAGGTTACAATAAAAGTAAATACTCGCCATGGAAGTAGGTTTTTTGAAGCAACAGCGATTCTTATTAAAATGAATGGGGAAAAGTACGGGATGGTTATGGCGAGGGATGTTACTGAAGAAGTTACTTTGAGAGAAAATCAGCAGGAGACAATAGATATTA
Source organism: uncultured Thermoplasmata archaeon (assembly GCA_964455305.1). GTDB lineage: Archaea > Thermoplasmatota > Thermoplasmata > Thermoplasmatales > CAYVVU01 > CAYVVU01. The sequence continues at coordinate 16,815 of CAYVVU010000018.1, read as the reverse complement.
TGCGTTCACTCTGTCAGATATTTCTTCAAGATACTGCCTTCTTCGTCGTTGGTGAAGATGAAAAGGTCAGATATGCCGGTGGAAAATTGGATATGCTTGGACTTAACGAAGCGCAGGTTATCCAAAAATCAGTATCTGAGCTTCTCGGAGATTCCATCGCCCAAAAGGTTCAGGAAGCACTTTCAACGGAGAAAAATATGCAGGTAGAGATCACAATCTCCAAAACATCAAAAAAGAAGAAAAATCTTCTGAAAGGAGAGTTGATCCCACTAAAAATAAATGATAAAAAATTTGTTGTTCTTTCAATCAAGAAATAATTTTTCTAAAGCGGACTAGTGATGCTTCCGCAGTGATCATCATCGCAAGGAATACAACTGCTACTGCACCGATTTCTGGAACATTTCCCACGGGTATCAGAAAATCATATTTGTTGTTGTCCTCCCTGAACTCGGTTAATACATTATCGGAATCCACGATGACCGTTGCGTTGTGATATCCCTCGGTGGTCGCCATCCACACAAAGGAAACATTTACCTCCTTCACTATTGATATCTCCTTCTCTCCGACGACATTTCCATCTATGATAAGTTTAACCCTTATATGAGGTAATTCTGGCAAGGCATAACCACCATCAAACCATATTCCAACACGATCGGCGTACACCGTGATGTTTATGTATACATCATCTCCGGGCTGAGGGTTATCGGTGCTCAATGTAACATTTTTTATGTAGAAATCCGTTATTCCCTCTGCCACATGGGGGTATTCATGCACCACTTCTATGGGCGAGGCATCGTACCACCTGCTGGGTCCTATCATAGGTAGTTCTCTACCCGGAACCGAGCACTCAACCCAGTATCCGTACATCAGGTCTTTCCTTATTATCACGGATGCACGATATGTTGTGTTATCCACCTTCACCATACTTATGTTTGTCCATTTGTATATGCCAGAGGTGTGCTCCGGGTCATTCCACCTTCTATCGCTGTTGGCAGCGTACCACAGTATAACACTCATATTGCTCTGAGGATATTTTATCGTAGCGGTTATATTCATATATTGATGCGTTGCATTTATATCGGTCAGCGATACGCTCACATTTTCAACCTTGGGCCATTTAGTTGGATCGCCAAGCATAAGCATATCAGCCGAAGCAAACAAATTCTGTATCATCCTGCTTTCTTGAAGATCTGGTGCAGAAGGCGAACCTATACAAGCAGGGTCCCTTCCGTATCTCCACTCTACACCCACAGATGTAAGTTTTTTCAGAAAGTTCGTTTCCGCGCCTATAGGGAAATATGTACCATCGTGATCCGTTTCATACTCTCCATTTTTGTATCCGCCCATACCAGCACTCCCGGTGATCGTTATCATAAAAGACTTGTTTTTGAGCAAATGCGCCTGGTGGTATATGTCCCATATCTCATAAACCAGATTCATTTTGGGATCGTTGGATTTCATCCCTATTTCAATGTAATCTCCGAGATTGGACATAAGAGTTTCAATCTGATTGGAGTAGTTCGCCCATCCCGTACTGTTGTCTATAGGCGGCCTTCCCCAATCCCAGAGATATCTACGAGTTGAATTATATATATCTTCTATCTGCATCCAATCGCATTCCGCCACCTTTACCCTATCATCCAGCATCGCCACCATCCATCTTGCGTATCCCTGTTTGGACGCTCCTTCACTCATTATTCCGTAATCAAGATTTCCGCCATACTGCTCAACAAGACGATAGAAAAGGGTATGGGTCATAAGATTCATTCTTATCAGGGGATACATGTAGAACATTTTGAGGGTATCTGCAGTTATATTTTTACTGTAAAGAACAGTTAAAAGCGAAGGGAAAGTTATAGTATCCTGACCCCCAGTGTAGTTAAATGATTCCCAGTTCTGTTCAAATTCTCCGGCAAGGAGAACGGGAGTGTCGTATGTATCCACAACGGCCATGGCTATAGCCCTAAACATAGGGTCTTGAAGTGATGGGACCTCGTGGGTATTCACAAAAATTCCGTAGCCCAAGCCCGTGCAATTGGGATATCCGTCAGGTAGGAGGAGTATAGCGCCATGTAAAAGATGTATAGTTTTAGTATGATTCACATCTCCCTGCATAAGGTATTCCCGCGGAACCATGGTGTATGTATCACCACCCAACGCATCCTTTCCGCCAAATGTACCTTCTATCACCGTTATCGTTTTATTCTCGCCGCCGGGCGTTGTGTAGTTTATATACCAAGTCGCGTTTCCATCTCCGTCTATATCCTTCACAGTCCAATTCAAATCCTGAAGAGTCATATTTTTTATAGTGTCTATATCGTAAGGATAATCATCGCCCAAAAGCGTTCTATCAAATAAAGCTCTTATATCATATACCTGCCGATCGGCTGTTTTTGAGTTAGTAAAAAATCTCGCTGAATTGTTTGCTTTTCCGCTTGTAAAGCCTGCAGGAATTATCAAAATACATATTATGGCTATAACCGCAAGAAATCGCCATGTCTTCATAACCATCACCATCGGAGTAATCTTTATGCGAGTATAAATACTTTTTGCAAAAAGTTAAAATATTCTTGGTTAGTTTAGAGAACCTTAGTATGGATATCCGTGTCGTTGATTTGTTCGCTGGAGCGGGCGGTTTTTCTCTTGGTTTCAAAATAGCGGGTTTCAAAATTTCCGCCGCCGTTGAGAGTTTTCCAAAAATTGCAGAAACTTACGCCAAAAATTTTCCTGATACATTCCTTATAATAGAAAACATAAAAAAGATTTCTGGAAAATACATAAAAAATGCTGTAGGAGAGGTTGATGTAGTTATTGGGGGTCCTCCATGCGTACCGTTCACATCAAGAAACCCGAACAGGAAGAAAAATCCAAGAGATAGGATTTACAAAGATTCAATCGGATATTTGGTTGTGGAATTTTTCCGGGTGGTTAAGGAGATAAAACCAATAGCGTATGTTATGGAGAATGTTGCGGGAATTCTGGATGTAAAGAGTGAGATTATTAAAATAGCCAGAAGGTTCGGCTACGATGTTCATTTCCACTTTTGGAAATGTGAAGAGTATGGCTTACCATCGGTTAGAAAGAGAGTTATCATAAGTAATTTTGAAATTCATTCTCCCGCAAAAAAGAAAATGACCGCGGGCAATGCACTTCAAAAATTTACTCCAGATTTACCGAACAGCGAGTTTCCTAAGATCCCCAAAAAATACGCAGGAAGAATTTCAACTTTGAGGTATGGAGAGTCACTCATTAAATTCAGAGGAGCAGAGGGATATGTTAAAAACTGGATAAGAATTGATCCAAAAAAGCCTGCTCCGCCAATCACAGCTACCTCAAGATTCATACATCCCTACGAAGATAGAGGACTGAGCGTAAGGGAGCATGCTATACTTATGAGTTTTCCAAACGATTTCGTGTTTTACGGCAGTGAAAAGATCAAATATATGGGAGTGGGTGACGCCGTTCCACCTATGATTGCAGAACACATCGCCAAATACCTATTATCTGTTATTTGATGGCGAAAGTTTATATACTTTTATTACATGGATAACCATAAGTGATGATTAATTTATGGAGGAATGCTTTATGACAGTTGACAAAAACAATGAATATGATCTCAAGAACCTTCGGATACTGCCCTATATTGGTAAGAAAAGAGCAAAAAAGTTAAGAGATGCTGGTTTGGATACCATAGATAAAATTGCAAAATCATCGCCAGAAGATTTGAAAAAAATTCTTGGTGGACTTACCGATTCCCAGATAGAGGAAATAATAAAAATGGCTAAAGAAGTTGCACTTTCCGCGGGGATTGAGATTCCTTCGGTAACAGAGGAAAAGATTGAGGAAAAAACAGAGGAAGTGAAAGCGAAGGCTGAAGAAGAGATTTCCGAAAAACCTGAGGAAGAGGTAGCGGCGGAGGTAAGAGAAAAGGAAGAGATTGATGAGGAAGACAAAGAAAAAATAGAACTTGCAAAATGGCTTTTTGGAGGTGAATATACAGAATTCATAAAGGAAAAGCACAAAAAAAGGGAAGAGAAAGAGGAGGAAGTTGTCTCTGAAGAAGAGGAAATTTCTGAGGAAAAGGAGGAGATAAGAGAAGAGAAGAAAAGGGAAGAAAAAGTAGAAAAAAGATATAGATTAAAAGTTAGAGGGCTCGTTAATGGTTATATAAACGGATATTCGGGCGTGGTAAATGGTAATGGTGTGGTTTATGGATTGCAGAAAACTTCCCGCTCTACCCTCGGATGGCTCATACCTTTGCTGATCGCTATATTCATAGTTCTGCCTGTTTTTCTTCTCTCAGTACATGGAAGTGCGTATATATCAATAGATGGGAACTTTGACGATTGGATTAATGAGAAATATTACGGTTTCGGAATATTCGGTATGAGAAGTACTTCTGTGGATTCCACCACCTATCTCTATTTCCAGATAGATAATATGTTCAGAGGTTATTCCTCACTCTTGGTATTTCTTGACGATGGGAAGGGAGATTTCAAAGTTACGGATGATTTCTCCGCATCATATATTATAAGAGTGGATGGATATAACGGAAAAACATACAGTCAAGGATTTTACAGAATATATGGAAATATGTCTATGGATAAAACGAGAATTATGCGATTTGCATTCCGAAGAAATGAAATGGAAATATACATTTCAAGAAAAATAATTCGCTATTGTGCATTCTATATAGATTTTGATAATAAGGTATCCTATTCTACCCCTATAATCACCGTTGGAAAGGGGTATGCTTACTTTGAAATAACCACGATGAATATGAGGTGCATTAGTGGAGAGAAAAAGTTCGCCGAATTGAATTATAGAATTGATGGTATTTCCAATTGTACCTTGAGTTTATCAGTATCTCCAGCCAGCGCCGTGGAAACATGGTACGCGCTCCGCAAGGAACAGAGAATTGATTTTGACGATGCCTCGTCCACTATAAGTATTCCGGCTGGGGAGGGTACCTACGATATATATGTTAGAATAAGGAATGATGCTGTGCCTTCTCAGATTCTAAGAATTTCAGCAAGCGTACAATCCACAGATATAGTTCCCACGATTGTGGACAAAACATCAGGAATATACATACTATCTCCGCCAGAGCACATCAAAATAGACGGGGCGTTTGGGGATTGGGGAGTTATAATTGGAGATGGAGATGATGGATTCCTAGACAAAAGTGCAGATATATCTGGATATTCCTATGCGGGCGAGGGAAGTAAATCTTTCTATTATCTAAGATTCTTTTCGCAGGCACTTTTGGGAAATCCCATAGCCATATCACCTGTTGATTCCGATAGAGATACAGTACCTGATTACATTGACCCTATGCCCGATGATTTCAACAATGATGGAGTAAGCGATTCCTCCACCGACCACGATGTTGATGGTGATGGAGTAAAGGACTATCCTTATGGCAATGATATGTGGCTAAACACAACACTTCCTTCAAATTTCCCCGATGATTATGCAGGCAAAAAAGTAAGTATTCATCTCGGTGCAAAAGCAGAGAAAAGAAACGGCGAAGAAAAAATCACAATATACATAGATTCCGACGGCTTATCAACTACCGGTTTGCGGTATGAAGATATAGGTGCGGATTACAGAATAGTGATAAGAGGAAAGTATGGCGATGTAATGGAAGCGAGGGTTGAAAGATGGGAGTCAGGATGGTTTTATCTATCTGAGGCTGCCGTGGCTACCGGATATAGTGAGATTGAACTTTCCGCGAACTTCGGCGTTGGAAACGACTCCAGAATAATTATAGAGACCCAAGGCTGGACAGGTGAAAGAGATTCCATAAGTAAAATACTTTTCAAAGGACCCCAACAACCCCATGTGATATACGGATATGTATACGATGAGAATGGAAATCCTCTAGCCAACGCACCCGTTGTCATAACCAATGCGGCTACCGGAGATAATGTAACTGTATATACAGATTCAAATGGTTTTTATCAGTACGATTTGGCTAATCTTCCCAACGGATACAGTGATGGTGACCTGATTTATGTGAATGCCACAAATACATCATCGGGCAACAAAGGCTCCAACAGTACTTATGTGGATACTACCACCCCCTCACAACAAGTGGATGTCTACATAGTCAGGGAAATAAACCTTTTTGTGTTTTTAATGCCACTGACTATCGCCGTTCCCTTCGTTCTTAGAAGAAAATAATACGTTTTTTGAAATATTTTTCTGGATAGTTAAACTTTTATATCCCCTGCGAATTACACGGCGAGAAAGGTGGTAAATATGGCGAATGGTCTGTACGCTGGCAGAAAACTCAAGCGAGATAGAAAGAAGTTCAGATGGAACGATAGATACTACAAGAGGAGAGTGCTCAGGCTTAAGGAGAAGAGCGACCCCTTAGAGGGCTCTCCGATGGCTAGGGGTATAGTTATAGAGAAAGTAGGTTTAGAGGCGAGGCAGCCAAACTCCGCTATTCGTAAATGCGTAAAGGTTCAGTTGATAAAGAACGGTAGAGTGGTAACTGCTTTCGCTCCCGGAAACGGGGCAATTAAATTCATAGATGAACACGATGAGGTGATAATAGAGGGTATAGGCGGAAGGATGGGAAGGTCAATGGGAGATATTCCGGGTGTGAGATACAAAGTCGTTATGGTAAACAACATACCTCTAATTGAATTGGTGAGAGGAAGGAGAGAGAAGATAAGGAGATGAGGTGGTTAAATGGAGAAGTATTTGATCTTTGGGAAGTACGATCCCGACGAGGTTGAGATAAAGGACCCAGGGTTGGCGCAGTATATAAACCTGAAGGCGATTATAGCCCTTCACACCCACGGGAGACATTTCCATAAACATATGGGGAAAAGGGAACTCAACATAGTTGAAAGATTAATAAATAATATGATGAGAACCGAGAAATATACGGGAAAAAAGATGAGCGCGTATCGTGTAGTTAAAAGGGCTTTTGAAATAATTGAGAAAAGAACGAAAAAGAATCCCCTCCAGGTTTTTGTGGATGCTTTGCAAAATGCCGCCCCTCGTGAGGAAACTACTCGTCTCAAAATGGGCGGCGTCGCAGTTCCCAAGGCGGTGGATGTCTCTCCCTCTAGACGACTGGATTTGGCTCTCAGGCACATAGCGGTTGGAGCCGTACAGAAAAGTTTTAGGAACCGCCGCTCCATAGAGGAGTGCCTAGCGGATGAGATAATAAAAGCCGCCAACTACGATATGAACAGCTATGCCATTCAAAAGAAGGAGGAGATTGAGAGAATCGCATTATCTGCGAGGTGATTTCTTTGGGAAGGAAAGAAGAAAATATCAAAAAAGCCCTTGCCATTATGCGCAAAATAGACCACATAAGAAATATCGGCACTGTGGCGCACATAGACCATGGTAAGACCACTCTCAGCGATAACCTTATTGCGGGCGCGGGAATGATGAGCGAGGAACTGGCGGGTAAGCAACTCGTTTTGGATTTTGACGAGCAAGAGCAGGCAAGAGGAATCACAATAAACACAGCCGCTGCCAGCATGGTTCACGAATATCAGGGGGAAAATTACCTGATAAACCTTCTGGATACCCCCGGCCATGTGGATTTCGGTGGTGATGTTACAAGAGCGATGAGGGCGGTGGATGGGGTTATACTAGTTGTATGCGCGGTAGAGGGCGTTATGCCTCAGACGGAAACTGTGCTAAGACAAGCCCTCAAGGAGAGGGTTAAACCCGTTTTATTTATAAACAAAGTTGATAGGTTGATAAACGAATTGGAACTCACCGCAGAGCAAATGCAACAGAAGTTTATCAAAATAATAAAGGGTGTGAATGAACTTATAAGGAGATACGCGGAACCCGAGTTCAAGGATAAGTGGATGGTGAAGGTGGAGGACGGAAGCGTAGCGTTCGGCTCGGCTTATCATAATTGGGCGATAAGCGTACCCTTTATGAAGAAAACTGGAATAACCTTTAAGGATATTTATGAACATCTGAAGGCGGGGAAGCAGAAGGAACTGGCTAAAAAAGCCCCTCTGCATCAGGTAGTTCTGGATATGGTAATACAGCACCTACCATCGCCAAGAGAAGCGCAGAAGTATAGAATTCCGAAAATCTGGAAAGGCGAGTTGGATAGCGATATAGGAAAAGCCATGATAAACGCAGACCCCAACGGCCCTGTGGCTATGATGGTCACCAAGATAGTGATAGACCCCCATGCCGGTGAGGTTGCCGTCGGAAGGCTGTTCTCGGGAACCCTCAAAAGAGGTCAGGAACTTTATATATCGGGAATAAGCGGAAAGAAATATAGAATTCAGCAACTAGCGATGATGGTCGGCGCGGACAGAATACCCGTAGAGGAACTTACCGCGGGAAATATTCCAGCGATAATAGGTTTGAGGGATGCCATAGCCGGAAGCACGATATCCTCCCTTCCTGATATGGAGCCGTTTGAACCTATGAGACATTATACGGAGCCCGTGGTGACCATAGCCATAGAGGCGAAGCACACAAAAGACCTTCCGAGGTTGATAGAGGTTCTCAGAACAATAGCAAAAGCTGATCCGAGCATACAGGTTGAAATAAACCAAGAAACTGGAGAGCATTTAATGAGCGGTATGGGAGAACTGCATCTTGAAGTAACTCTCTACAGAATAAGAAACGAGTTCAACTTGGAGGTGGAAACCTCGGATCCAATAGTAGTTTATCGCGAAACTGTGGATAAGCAGGGCGGTCCCTTTGAAGGTAAATCGCCCAACAGACACAACCGCTTCTATTTTGTGGTTGAGCCGTTGGAAGAGGATGTGGTCCAGGGAATACTGAGCGGCGAAGTGCCTCAAGGAACTAGAATAAAGGACAAAAAGACTCTGGCGAAAAAACTTCAGGAATTGGGTTTGAGCAAGGAAGAGGCAAAGGGCATAGAAGCCATACACGGCCCGAATGTTCTTCTGGATATGACATGGGGTATACAGTATCTGAACGAAACGATGGAATTAATAAAGCAGGCGTTCGTGGAAGCGATGGATCGTGGTCCATTGGCCGCAGAGAAGTGTTACGGCTTGAAGGTTAAGCTTGTTGATGCGAAACTTCACGAAGACAGCATACATCGCGGTCCAGCCCAAGTAATACCCGCCGTTAGAAACTCAATATACGGCGCCATGTGTCAGGGAGGGAGAGTCCTATTAGAGCCAATCCAGAAGGTATTCATATCCGTGCCTCACGAGTTGGTCGGTGCTGTCACCCACGAAATAGCGCAGAGAAGAGGAATAATCCTGGATATGCAGCAGGAGGATTATCAGACTATGGTAATAGCTAAAGCACCCGTAGCGGAAATGTTCGGGTTTGCCTCGGCCATAAGGAGTGTAACGGGTGGAAGAGTTCTGTGGACCACGGAAGCTGCCGGATACGAGAGAGTGCCGAGGGAACTACAGGACGAAATAGTCAGAAAGATAAGAACAAGGAAGGGTCTTAATCCCGAACCGTACGACGAAAAGTACTACGCTGAAAGTTAAAAAAAATCCATTTAAATACCTAATATTTTTATATTTTCGGAGCGGGTTGGTTTAGCGAAATCTTTGTCAAGTGTTGCGAGAGTTGCAATCCCGTAGTGCTTAGCTGTAGCCAAAATAAGTGCATCATTAGGTAGCATATCATAATTCAGAATATAATTTTTTGCTAAATTAACAATTTCGTATGTAATATTTAACATTACAAAACTATCTAAAAACTCAAACACCTTATTTAATCTGTGTTTATCGCCATATTTAATAGATATGTAGATCACTTCGCTAAACACTATGGGATTTATAAACATCACATACCTTTCCTCAACTAATTGTCTTATTATATCAATTGCTTTATCATTTCCCTTAAAACTTTCAATCAAAATAGAACTATCAATGAATACCTTGTTCATGAATTTCTGCCTCCAACTCATTCCACGATTTGGTTGTATTAAGCATTCCCCTTAATTCGTCAAGAATCTTTAAAATACGATTTCTCCTGTTGTAAAATTCTGCTATTTCTTCTATAATTTCCTTAAACTCAATCTCCTCTCCATCGGGAACTACCACTTTTACTATTATCTCTCCCATAGAGAGTCACCTATTTCGTTATTAAGATTTTGTAGTTAATTAATTTTTTGCTAACTCATGACTTCATCAATTCTTCATATACTTTTTCCGCTATCTCCACGCCTGCCCTTTTCTGTCCTTCTTTGGTTTGCGCTCCTATATGTGGTGTTAGAACTATGTTGTCAAGTTCAAACAATTTGCTCTCTTTTAGAGGTTCGTTTTCGTAAACATCCAGCGCAGCACCGTAAAGTTTTCCGGATTTCAGAGCGTTGTACAGTGCTTCTTCATCCACCACTCCACCACGGGATGTGTTTATTATTATTGCTCCATCCTTCATCTTGGCTATCCTCTCTTCGTTTATTAAGTGTTTCGTCTGGGGAGTCAGAGGCACATGTATTGTTATTATGTCCGATTCACGCAGCAAATCCTCTAACTCCCTATATTCAACACCTAGCTCTTCCTCCACTTCTCTCGGGGGACGATGGATATCATAGTATATCGCTTTACAGCCAAAAGCCCTAATCCTTCGGGCTACTTCTCTCCCTATCCTACCGAAGCCTATGATTCCCACGGTTTTTCCGTAGAATTCCATGCCCTTGCATTTCTTTTTGGGCCAGTTTCCCGCGCGAGTTTCCCTATCACCGTAAGCAATTTTTCTGTACACCGCTAACATTAATCCTATAGCCAGTTCGGCGACGCTTATACTCGTCGCGCCGGGAGTATTAACAACTTTAATTCCCTTGCTTTTGGCGTATTCCACATCTATGTTATCCAGCCCCACGCCCGCACGGCCTATGACCTTGAGGTTCGGTGCGGAATCTATCATTTCTTTCCTTACCTTGGTTGCGCTCCTCACTATAAGGGCGTCAACATCCCCTATATGCTTTGGTATTTCCTCCTTGGGTATCTCTGTGAGATCAACAACCTCAACGCCCTTACTTTTAAGAAATTCCACACCTTCTTTCGCTATTGGGTCGCATATCGCTACCTTCATTCAATACACCCCCTTGCTGCTAAGTATTTCATCTATTTCGGCGAGGAGGCCTTTAATATCTGCAGGTGTTAACTCGCCCATATGCGCTATTCTGAATGTTTTTTCCTTGAGTTCGCCGTAACCGTTGGAAATCCTAAGACCTCTCTTCACCAATTCCTCTATAAGTTCTTTCACAGATATTCCATGGGTGTTTTCTATCGTAGTTACCGTAACGCTCTCGTATCCTTCTTCGGCAAATATCTTAAAGCCTCTATCCTTCACCCATTTATGCACTATCTCCATCATCTTTTTGTGTCTTTCGTACCTCGCCTGCATCCCTTCTTTCAGCATTTTGTCCAACTGGACATCCAGAGCGTAAAGCAAAGTTACGGCAGGCGTGGTAGGATGCTGCTTATTCTTTTCGTATCTCTTCAGAAGATTTATGAAATCAAAGTAGTAGCCGCGATTCTCAACTTTTTTGGCTTTCTCTATGGCTTCTTCGCTCACTATCGCGAAAGCAAGACCCGGTGGTAAAGCGAATGCTTTCTGCGATGAGGATACAACAACATCGTACTTATTAACATCTATGAGGTCTCCGCCTAATGAAGATACGGCGTCTATGGCTATAAGTGCATCGTTCTCCTTCGCAATCTTAGCAATTTCGTCGGTAGGATTTCTAACCCCCGTTGAGGTTTCGTTATGCGTTACCGCCACCAATTCATACTTTCCCTTTTCAATTTTTTCCGCAATCATCTCCGGTTTGACGGCCTTTCCCCAGTCAGCCCAGACCATCTCCGCCTCCTTTCCGTTGGCGAGAGATATCTGATACCATCTTTTTCCGAAGGCACCGCATGCCCCATGCAAAACGGTTTTGTTGGCCAAACATCGTATTGTGCCTTCCATTACCCCAGTTCCGCTTGAGGTCACGACCATACAGTGATGCTTTGTGTTAAAAAGTTTTTGCAACTTCTCAACTATTCCGCCGTAAAGTTCGCTCATATCTTTCGTGCGGTGACCTATCACTCTATTCGCTTGCGCTAAGCGAACTTCATCACTTACCTCGGTAGGACCGGGAATGAACAGTTTCGGATACACCATCTCGGGCATTTTTTCACCTCCGAGGGGATATCGAAAGAGAATATATAAGGATATTTTTGTTTTGGTACCACAATCAGCAACATCTTTGACTATTTAATTTATTTTAGTTTTTAGGTACACCTAAAATTTTGATGTTAGAAGAAATATTTTTATATTTAAAATGCCATGAAAGTTAAGGTGATCGCCATATGAAGCGGCGTGAGATACTATTGGGGATTGTAGTAATCACACTAGGAGTAATGATGACTGCTACGGCGATGGTGAATTATGAGATAGGCTGTTATAACAAGTCATATATCAAAGCCGCCACAAAAAGCTACGGCTCAAATGGAACGATTCTTTATATCTATGGAACTAACAAAAGTTTAGCTTATAAATGGAAGCACTTGCTTGAAAACCACAGCTACGCTGTACATTTGCTTCCTGTTGATGGACTTATAAATGTTCAGTATTCAAACTATGATCTCATAATAGTCGGAGATGATGCTTATCCATGGAATGCATCAGACGCATATATATTAAAAATGAGTCGCAGGCCGGTAATAGGAATAGGATGGGGCGGTTACCGATGTTTCAATACCATGCAACTTGATATTGGAATTCACACATCAACTTACAGTACATACAGTCAAGTGGTAAAAGTTCCTAAAAATCTTACTGTTTATAAGGAGCCCGTCCATATCTCAGTAGCTACTGGAGAACTGCAGCTTTATACGCAACCGCTCTCCGTTTGGAGAAAGGTTATCTATACACCTTCCATTAATCCAAGAAAGTATTTATCTATAGCGAACTATTATAGCTATGATATTTATAGCGAAATAATCCAAGAGGATAGGTTTGTATATTGGTCGTTTAGACAGGCCCCGGTGTATTTAACTGAGGACGGCGAAAATCTATTCTTCAATATCGTATATTATCTGCTTGAAAATACTGTAAAGCTTCCTTATCTGCAATATCCAGTAACATTGGACGGTAATTTCACTGGCGCCATGATTTCATCGGAATGGATAGATGCCGCATATAGAGGTTTTGACTCCTATAACTACACTTATTTCAAAGAGGACGAAGATTATTTATACATAATGATGTCCGTTAAAAATAGTAGCAGTAGTGATTACGATTTTGTTCAGATATTTCTTGAGACAACAAATAACAGGACGGTGGGCACAGATATAGGATGTATTAAAATCATACTTTACGAACAATTCAACGGTGTAAGATATTCTTGGAAGCAATATTATACTCCACCTGGTGATACTACTGGATGGTCATCGTATTACTTACCTGACGGAACCAATATTTCGGCGGCGTGGTACATAACATCAGACTTTTTAAGGGCAGAGGTCAAAATAAAGAAATCCTACCTGAATATTCAGAGGAATCATACATGGATTCTAGGATTTGCGATAAGGTGGGCATCTGGTGGTTATGAGAAAAAGCTTCCGTCTACAATGGCATGGACTGATGCCAGTAGTTGGGGTACGCTTATATCAAAACAACATTGGAAAGGACAGTACGAATATGTCGTTGCAAAATACTGGTATGATGCTTCAATAGACGGCTATCTAGAAAGTAATGAATGGTACGGGGCATCCTCATACTATAAACGATTACCATCCGGCTACTATTTCAAAATAATGTTTATGCATAGCGAGGATCGCCTCTATCTCGGAGGTTATTTCACCAATAACACCACATATCAGAATCTACCTATGCTTTATATATGCTTTGATTGCGATGCGAATGGCGGTACTGCACCGCAGACGGACGACTTTGAGCTGGTTATAGGCAAATCTTGGAACAGCCCCTATCTGAAAGAGAAAGTGGGAACGGGAAGCGGATGGTCGGCGGCAACGAATTTAACTGATGGCGAGGGCGTAGTGCGCTTGACATCGTCCACCATCTACTTTGAGGTTGCACTTAACTTTAGTAAGTTAAATATCTCGGCGGGAGCTTACAAAGAGATTAAAATATCACTTAGAGTATGGTTCGGTACTGATGATGAGATAGTCCTACCCCCCGAGAGAAATTATAATGTACCTGACACTTGGAATGTCACCCTTTATTCCCCCAATTACTGGCAATACAACGTGGTTGATGCTTTGGATGCACCGGAATCTCTTTACGATGTTACGATTGACGGAAATCTTTTTACAACGAGCTATGAATGGAAAGATGCGTATGAATATAATATAGAATTACCTAACGGCAAAACTGCAACCCTTTATATAAAGAATAACAACACACATCTTTTGCTGGGATTCAGTTATTATAATCCAAATCCTTATCCAACAACACATATCAGCTTTTACTTTGATTCCCATTACACCCACACAGGCAATCCGCAGCCTGAAGATTACTGTTTCCGAGTATACTATAACGGTACACTGGATGAACTAACGGGAACAGGAAGCGGATGGACTTCCACTACTCCTTCTGGCTGGGTGGCAGCAACCCAGAACATATCAAACTATTGGTACATAGAAGTTTCTATAGAATACAGTAAACTTGGAATAACGCCTGGAACAGACGAGGATGTGGGCATAGCACTTTACATTTATGACTATGGAAGAGTCAATAAGTATTGGCCTGACATGCCCACAAATATCTACCTAGATAAATACAACAGATTGACCTCGTCAAACAACTGGGGATCCCCACCTGTACCTGAAATTAATTTGATAGCAATACTACTTCTGATTTTGCCAGCGATGATTGCAATAGTTATATACACCACTAAAAACTACTAAAAAGAAACGAAATTAAACTATCATTTATTTTTATATTTTATTTTATTTTGTTACTTAACAAGGTATTATACGCTAAAAAAATTTTATAATATTTACAATTTTCACCGTTCAGGAGGTGGTAGAATATGGAGTGGGAAAGGATTTCGGCACATGCGCATATATCAGGATTAGGATTGGATAGCAATCTCAAAGCGGTGTGGAAGAAGGACGGGATGGTCGGCCAAGAGGAGGCGAGGGAAGCCGCAGGCATAGTGGTTAGGATGATAAAAGAAGGAAAATTCGCCGGAAACGCAATATTATTTGCCGGCCCACCGGGCAGCGGTAAAACCGCTCTGGCCATAGGAATAGCAAAGGAACTTGGGGAAGATGTGCCCTTCGTTCATATAGCAGGAAGCGAGATATTCAGTGCCGAAGTTAAGAAGACGGAATTTTTAACCCAAGCACTCAGAAGAGCTATAGGAGTAAGAATACATGATGTCAGGAAGATTTACGAAGGCAAGGTTGAGGAAATGAGCGTTGACTGGACACAGCATCCATTCAATCCGTACCAGAAGATACCGAGTGGAGCCACTATAAAACTTGCTACAAAAGACGAAAAGAAAAAACTAAGAATGGATCAAAACTTCGCTATACAACTCGTGCAGCAGGGAGTTGAAGTCGGAGATGTTATACAGATAGATATAGAAGGGCAGCGATTAATAAAGGTCGGGAAAGCCGAGAAATCCTCTTACGATTTGAGCGGCGAAAAGATCGTTGAAATTCCTTCCGGAAGCGTTCTTAAAGAGAAAGAATTCGTTTACACTATGACTCTTCACGACATAGATGTAATGCATTCCAAATCTGGGATTTCGCTGACTTCACTCCTTTTCGGAGCGCCCGAAAGGAAAGAGATTTCGGAAGAAGTCAGAAACCGTGTGGATTCTCAAGTTAGAAAGTGGGTTGAAGAGGGCATGGCTGAGCTAATACCAGGAGTGCTTTTCATTGATGAGTGTTCAATGCTAGACATAGAAACATTTGCATTTCTGAATAAAGCGATTGAGCAGGATTTGAGTCCAATAGTAATCTTCGCCACTAACAGGGGAATAACCACCATAAGGGGTACGGATGTGAAATCCCCACATGGCATGCCCATAGACCTCCTTGACAGATTACTCGTTATAACCACAAAGAAGTATGAGGAGAGGGACATAAGAGAGATAATAAAGGTTCGTGCCGAAAAAGAGGGGGTGAAACTCAGCGAAGACGCGCTGGAAAAACTCGTGAAAATAGCAAAAGAAACTTCTTTGCGGTACGCAATACAGTTACTTGCCCCAGCTTGGGAAATAGCAAAAGGAAGAGGAGAGATAACAGTGGAAGACATAGAAAGATGTTACCGCCTCTTCGTGGATGTCAAGCGTTCGGTGAAATATCTAAAGGAGATGGAGAAAGAGATGCTTTATTATTAAGAACTTTTCAGTATTTTTCTGCTGACCCCATCCACAATTATTTCCCTCCCTATCATCTCCACCCTCCAGATGGGATAGTAAAATATATTTTCAAGTTTTAAATCTATCTTTTTGGGATACATCTTGACCTTTTCAAATACGGTTACGCTTCCCATCTCTCTAGTTATTTCCTTCTCCATTGTATACTCCTTTTTTATTATCTCTCTGGCAAATTCCATAGCGGTTATAT
>CAYVVU010000018.1:0-270 GCA_964455305.1 uncultured Thermoplasmata archaeon | reverse complement strand
TTATCAACATCTGGAAGGGAATTCACCGTAAGGAGACCTTCTTTCAAAATGTGGCCATCTCCACTGAGAGAATTTATACAAACCAATCCCTGCTGAGTTTTTACCGTTTCCTCGTTTTCAACATAAATTTTCGCAGAGTAAGTGAATATATAGTAAGGAACCAACTCCAATTTTATACTTTCCTTGGGCACTTCCGCGTAAATTATACCGTTTTCCAGCAAATAACTTGCAACATCAATCTTGCTCAGCAAAGATGGCTTTATTATGGGA
>CAYVVU010000017.1:0-22739 GCA_964455305.1 uncultured Thermoplasmata archaeon | reverse complement strand
CCCCACATAGGCCACGAGTATGTTCAGAAAACCGCACTGACATTTGTTGATGGTTTGTTCATAAATCCTTTGATAGGAAGAAAGAAGAAGGGAGATTTCAGGGATGAAGTAATAATAAAGGCATACGAGGTTCTCATAGAAAAATACTATCATAAAGAAAGGGCACTGCTCGCCATAACCGAAACTGAGATGCGATACGCCGGGCCAAGGGAAGCGATTCACCACGCAATAATGCGGAAGAATTATGGATGTACGCATTTCATCGTTGGTCGCGATCACGCTGGAGTGGGAAACTACTACGGACCCTACGAAGCCCAGGAAATATTTGATGAATTCCCCGACCTCGGAATTGTTCCGCTGTTCTTCAAAACTTTCTTCTACTGCAAGAAGTGCGGAGGCGTAGCCAACGAGAAAACTTGTCCGCACGGAGATGAGTACAGGGTGTACTTCAGCGGGACAAAGATAAGGGAATATATATCGCGGGGAGAGAGACCTCCAGAAGAAATGATAAGACCTGAGGTTGCGGATGTTATACTTTCCTTTGATAATCCTTTCGTGGAGTGAAAATATGAGAGTGTTCGTTCTTGGACTGGATTGCGCAACTCCCCAACTCCTCTTTGAGAAATTCAAAAACGATTTGGAGAATTTACCAGCGATATGGAGCGGCGGGTACCACGGAAAGATAAGGAGCGTTACGCCACCGATAACTATACCTGCATGGATGTGTATGGCCACGGGCAAAACACCCGGAGAACTGGGCATCTATGGTTTTAGACACAGAAAGGGATATTCCTATTTGGATTACTGGATAACAACATATTCAAAAATAAAGGAAAAAACTGTGTGGGATATCCTTGGCGAAAAGGGTATGAAAAGCGTTATAGTAGGTTTCCCTCCAACATATCCTCCCAGAAAACTCAACGGCTACATGGTTTCGGATTTCGTAACCCCAGATATTCAATCCAAGTTTACTTATCCTCCCGAACTCAGAGAGGAAGTTTTGAGCGTTAACAACGGAGAATACATATTTGATATAGTTTACCGCACCGAGCAGAAAGATAAAATGAAGAGAGAACTGTGGAAAATGACGGAAATGCAGTTCAAAGTTGTTGAGCATTTGATGAAAACAAAGGAATGGAATCTTTTCTGGTATGTGAACATAGGGATAGACCGCGTCCACCACGCTTTCTGGAGATACATGGATAAGGAGCATCATCTCTACGAAGAAGGAAATCCTTACGAAAATGTTATTTATGAATACTACAAGTATGTGGATGAGTGGACAGGAAGAATTCTTTCGCATTTGAAGGATGACGATACAGTTATTGTAGTTAGTGATCATGGGGCAAAGAGGATGAAGGGCGCTTTCTGCATAAATGAATACCTCATAGAGAAAGGATACCTCAAACTGAAAAAGTATCCAGATAGCGTTATGGATTTAAACAACGAGATTGTGGACTGGAAAAATACTTACGCATGGGGCTGGGGAGGATACTATTCCAGAGTGTTTTTGAATGTGGAAGGCAGGGAAAGGATGGGAATAATAAAGCCCGAGGACTACGAGGACTTTGCCAGAGAAATAATCAAAGAACTGTTGAATGTACGCGGCCCCGATGGAGAGGGATGGAAATCAATGGTCGTTTTGCCCGAGAAATATACTCTACCGTAAAAGGCGAGCCTCCCGACATAATGGCTTTCTTTGATGATCTCTACTGGAGGGCCGCGGGCACGGTAGGACACAATAGAGTGTACCTGGAGGAGAACGATAAGGGGCCGGATGATGCTGTCCACGATTGGTACGGAATTTATGCATCAAGCGATAAAGAATTGGTGGCAAAGAACATAACTGAAATTAGGGATGTCATCCTCAGGGCTTTTGGTATGGAGGTGATAGAGTGAAGAGAGGAGTGACCGTTTGGTTTACCGGATTGCCGTGCAGCGGAAAAACAACGATAGCGGATAGAGTATACAAAATTCTTGAAAGTAAAGGGTATGAAGTGGAGCGTTTGGATGGAGACATTGTAAGACAACATCTATCCAGAGATTTGGGCTTTACCGCCGAAGACAGAAGGAAGAATCTGGAAAGGGTATCGTTCGTCGCCTCCCTCCTAACGAAACATGGAGTCATAACTCTCTGCACATTCGTATCTCCTTACAATTCTGTCAGGAAAATGATTAGGGAAATAATAGGAGAAAATTTTCTACTGGTATATGTGAAATGTCCTTTGGAGGTGTGTATTGAGAGAGATGTCAAAGGAATGTATAAAAAAGCTTTGCGCGGTGAAATAAAGAATTTCACAGGGATAGATGACCCTTTTGAGGAGCCCGAGAATCCTGATTTGGTTGTGGAAACGGATAAGGAAGAGGTGGAGGAGAGCGTGCGGAAAGTCCTTAAACTCCTTGTGGATAAAGGATATGTAGGAGAGGATGTTCTTCAGGAAGTATGTGGATAGTTTAATAAATAATCACAAGTATTCCCGATTCATATGGAAGCATACACGATGTTCCTGCTCACTGTAGGCGTATCTTTAATACTTGCAAAAATACTCGGAGGTCTCGTTGAAAAGACGGGAATCCCGGGAGTTCTTGGAGAAATATGTGTGGGTATTATTCTGGGAAACCTCGTTCTCTTCTATCCTTTCCTCTCAAGATATTTCGTTTTCACAGACGAGGCATTTGATTTTGTATCAAAACTAGGAATAGTTTTCCTTCTTTTTCTTGCGGGTATTGAAACGGATATAAGGGAATTGAAGGCCACGGGAAAAGCAGCCACATTAAGCACAATAGGCGGTGTTATAACTCCTCTAATAATGGGATATTTGGCCACGAAGTTCATGGGTTTTAGTGATAAGGAAGCTTTCGCCATCGGTGTTATGCTTACCGCAACGAGCATAGGTCTTACCGTCAGAGTTATGATGGATCTCGGTGTTCTTAAAACTAGGGTCGGTAATGCTTCACTGAGCGCAAGCGTGATGGACGATTTCATAGGAATTGCTTTGATAATAATAGCCACGGGCCAAGGAGATATTTATATGACTATCATAGAAATGGTCGTTTTCATACTGATTACACTGGTGGTGGGCTGGTTCGTGGTTGATAGAATTATGGGAGCAACGAGGTTTTTTGCTACCATAAAAGGTACATTGGCTTACTCCATAGGCATAATGCTTCTCTTTGCCGCGTTAGCGGAATATATGTTTGATGCGGCCATAGAGGGGTCATTTATCGCTGGCTTGATAATGCACAAAACCAAAGAATATAGCGTGATAGTAAATGACATACGAGGAATATCCTACGGCTTCGTGGTCCCGCTCTTTTTCGTGCATGTTGGCTCAATACTGGATGTGAGGGTTTTTGCAAGGACGGATGTTCTGTTGCTCGCATTTATTGTAACTACCATCGCCGTTCTCGGAAAGATCGTTGGAAGGGGAATATTCGCGAGAATAGGCGGTTTTACTTGGAGGGAATCCTTCCAGATGGGCGTGGGCTCCGTCCCGAGAATGGAAGTTGCGTTGATATCAGCCTATGTGGCCATAAATGCAGGAGTATTTACTCCCGAACATGTCAAAGTTGTTTTGGCGGTAGCCATGGTGTTCGTTACCGTAACCACACTTATAACTCCACCACTACTCAAATATTCATTCAAAAAAGAAATAGAAAGTATGAAAAAATAAGAGCGGGCGCGGCGGGATTTGAACCCGCGACTTGCAGCTTAGGAGGCTGCCGCCCTATCCTGGCTAGGCCACGCGCCCTACGCACAGGAAAAAGGAAATGGTTTTTAAGGATTTTGCCTTGATAAAGTTTAATTTTGAAAGATGACAAACAACAATAATCTTTGTTTGTATCACCGCAATTGTTAAAAACAATTAAAAGTTTATCCCTGTATGGCGGGGATAGATGCCGTGTGTCTGCTAATAATAATCCTCATAGTGATTATAGTGCTTTCCGTAGTTGCTTCTGGAATAAAAATTATAAAGGAATACGAACGAGGTGTTGTTTTCCGTCTTGGCCGCTTCAAGGGAATAAAGGAGCCTGGCGTGAAATATGTTATTCCTGGACTGGAGTCCATGATAAAACTGGATTTGCGAACGAGAACGGTGGATATACCTCCCCAGGATATCATTACCTCCGATAATATACCCATAAAAGTAAATGCCGTCCTATATTTCAATGTTCAGGATCCCGCCAAGGCCGTTCTCAAAGTCAAAAATTACCAGCAGGCTATTTCGCAAGCAGCATTAACTTCTTTACGCAATGTGGTCAGCAAACACAAATTGAACGATGTGCTTACACAGAGAGAAAAAATAAACCACGAGTTGAGGGAAATAATAGATGAAATAAGTGATCCTTGGGGTATTAAAGTTACTGCCGTAGAAATAAAGGATATTCTTATACCGGAAGGTATGCAGAGGGCAATGGCAAAGCAGGCAGAGGCAGAAAGGGAGAAAATGGCAAGAATAACCAAGGCCGAGGGTGAATTTATAGCCACTCAGAAACTCATAGAGGCCGCAAGGCTCATAGAAGAACATCCAATAGCTTTGGAACTCAGAAGAATGCAGATGGTTACCGAGGTAGGGGCTGAGCAGAATACAACCACCATTGTCCTTGTGCCATCGGAGTTCATAGAGGCGGCAAGAAGTATATCCAGTTTGTTAAAGAAAGATTAGCATATTCTTGGCACGGGATCTCCTATTGGCCGTTCCACTATCCTTCTGCCTCCCACTTCTGTTCTGAGAACAACATAGTTGTGCTCCTCAGTTACCTCTCCTACTATTCTTGCATCCTTGCTTTCAGGTAGTTCTCTTATGCTTTCCAGAACATCTTCCGCATAATTTTCCCTAACTGCTATGAGAAACTTACCCTCGTTTCCAAGTGTAAGGGGGTCTATACCGAGCAGTTCGCATATGCTCGCCACCTCCTCCCTTATCGGTATTTCTTCCTCATAGAGTTCTATTCCTATCCTGCTCTTCAATGACCATTCGTTAAGAGCCTCAGCCACGCCACCTCTGGTCGGGTCCTTTATGGCTACTACACCTCCAATCGCTAAGGAATGCTCAAGAACTCTGTGAAGGGGTGCTACATCACTTTTTACATTACTGTCTATTCCATATTCACCTCTTGCAGTCATAACTGCTATTCCATGGTCTCCGACATAACCCGTGATTATTATCTTGTCACCCTCCCGTAAATTGGAATCTCTGAGCCATCTAGCATGGCAATTCGCTTTTTTCAGATTCTCATCAAGTAATGGATGTCTTTTGCCTATCCCGCTGGCGGTTATGAATATTTTATCCACACTTCCTTTTTCTACTACCTTAAAATCACCAGTTACTATGGCCACATCCGCCTCCTTTGCCGTGGATGCCATACTGTCAACGATTTTCTTTAAATCCTCAAGTGGAAATCCCTCCTCAACTATCATCGCCGTGGATATGGCCAAGGGTTTGGCACCTATTGCACACAAATCGTTTATGGTTCCACTTATCGCCAATCTACCTATATCTCCTCCAGGGAAAAATATTGGTCTCACAGTGTAGGAATCTGTAGTAAAGGCGATGCTCTCCACAACCGCGGAATCATCCAGAGCGCTCAGCGGAACCTCGCCGTAATCAGAAAAATCATAGGCAGAGATTATCTCCCTGATTATTTTCTCCATCGCTTCGCCGCCCGCACCGTCCTTTAGTTCTATGCGCATAGGACAGGGATATGTTCTATGAATTTAAAATCATGCGGGTATCAGAATCAGCAAAAGGTTAACTATTAAAGCGAGCAATCCGCATATGAGCATAATTTTATTTATTTCTGTGGCAGAAGATGTCTTTCCGGCGGTCATTTTCTGCTCCTGCATGTAATGTCTGACTTCAATATCATCGTGATACTGGCTTCTTGCCATTCTGATATACGGATTTGAGGGCCCGGCATACGCCGCTCCCGACGCGTAATAAGTTATTATCAGAAATCCAAGAGATATCAGAAGGGCCAGAGGGGGACTGTACAAAATCCCTAATAATATTATCACCAGAGTTATAAAAATCCATATTACGCTTATTGTTCTCTCCCTCATTTTCCTCACCTCACAGGCCTGAATCTTACGAGCAATCCCTCCCCCATCCTCTTATATTCAATAATTTCAAACCTTATCATTTCCTCGTATTTTTTCGCTCCCTCTCCATCGCAAAGTGTGGGGGCGCCACCACCAATAACCACGGGAGATATGTAAACGGATAATTCATCCACCAAACCGAGTTTTATAAAAGAGTTAATTATCTTTCCGCCGCCTTCCACCAATATTTTTCTGATTCCTTTGCTATAAAGAATTTCCATAAGTTTTTTCAAATCCACATGTTCGGAGCCGCACCTTATTACCTCCACATGCTCGGGAAAACTTCTTTGGGGAGAGTTTTCCGTAGTGGCTATTATTGTCGGAGCGTAAGGTTTCAACAATTCCGAACCTTCAGGAATTCTCAACTTGGAATCAACGACTATCCTTTTTGGAGGCTTTTCCGTATGGAAATATTTCACCGTTAGTTTCGGATTGTCTGCAAGTACCGTTCCTATACCCACGAGAATTCCATCAACTTCCCTCCGTAGATGATGTACTCTTTTCATATCCTCTTCGCTGGATAATCTGGTTTGTTGCCTCGTTGCTAGTGCGATTTTTCCATCTATGCTCATAGCAGCATTTATTATTATGTATGGTCTCATAAAACAGCCATAATGTTTCGGAAAATAAATTTATTGTGATAGAACCTCGTCCATCTCCCTCTCAATAATTCTGAGGTGTCTCCTCTCCACTGTATCGGGAGATATTGAGATTATAAGTAAAAATTTGCTGACGGAAATCATATCAACGAGACTTCTCAGAAACTGTATGAATGAATCAAAACCGTTCTCACTTATCAGATATTCAACACCGTCTATGTATATTGCTCCACTCTCCTCTTTATTTTCGGTCAGAAAGTTCTCTATCTCGTACATTAGGTGTTCCAGAGCAGGTGGAACGGTTTCATAATCCTCGCTGCTTTTATGCGTAAGCCAAAGTATTTTGGTATCTCTGAGGTCGTAGTTTTCCATAAGTTTTCGGGGATTCATTCTGCTAATGCATAATTTCTTTCCCTCCACATTTTCAAGAAACTCAAGGGATACCGAGGGCTTATCTTCCTCAACCACATAGCATTTTCCTGGGCTGAGAACTACATCGTATTCCTCAACGGGTGCTTTCAAAACTTCCCTCGCCAAGTCCAGCGAAGGATTCTGATTAACCAATTTTGCAAATGCAATTACCCTTTTTATGGCTCCCTCAATCTCACGGGCGTTATGCTTGAACTTTTTCGCTATAAATTCTAAAACATCCTCATCAACATCTACCCCCATTTCTTCGGCGATTCTCCTAGCTATGGTGACACGGGTTTCAAACTCAGGTCTCTCTATGGTTACGGTAATCCCACCCTCAAGAAATGTCACGAGTTTATCAATTATATTCAGTATTTCCCTGGGATTTCTATCTATTCCTATGACCACCTGCTTTCCTTCCTGAACTTTTCTCTCCAGTAATTTGTAAAGGGCAAGTTGTAAATCTCTATCCGACGGTATGAACTGAAAATCATCTATAAGCAGAACATCCGCCGTCCACAGATCCCTCATGGTTGAGGGGCCTAAATTTTCCGCAGAAATATATATTATTTTCATATCTGGATTTTTCTCAAGTATGGCGTTTCCTATCGCATTTATTAAATGGGTCTTGCCCAACCCTGAAGCGCTGTGGATTATAAGGGGATTAAGAGAACCGGGATTATGAGCCACAGCTATTGCGGCGTTATACGCGAATACATTTGATTGCCCAAGAATAAAATTCTTAAAACTCATTGTTTGTATAAGATTTCCCATTTTTCCGTAACCGCAGAAATCGCAAACTCCGTTCTCATTCAGCAATTCTCCGCATATGGGGCATCTTTTACCCTTCTCGTAAGAAGAGAGTATATGAAAAATTTCTTCTTTTGTAGTTGGTTCCTCTTTTTTTGCTTTTTTTTCATAACTTCTAAAAATTTCTTCAGCAAGCTTCTCAACTTTCTCCACCGTATATGGATTTCTTAGCATGGATTTCAATTCCTTTACTCTCTCTTTGAAATCGGAATCTTTTATTTTGTTTAGTTTTTTCATAAGAGATTTTGCCCTTCTAACGAGATCTTCATATTCTTCCATTACAGCCCCAATATTATCGGAAGTGGCCAGCCTCTTCTGCAGTTCCTCGGTGGAAAAACCTTCACGCTCGTACTTCTCCATATCGGGTAAGTCAAGAAGAGATTTGGGATTATTTTCTATAATTTCATCTATATTAACCTTGGCCCATAGTTCTATAGTGGATGTTTTCTTCCCTCCCTCCTCTTTTATTTTCTCCATGGCCTGCTTTCCGTATATTTTAGTGTTTTCCGTGAGAGCCATAGCTGCTACTATCAATCCTTTTTTTATGAGCATTATTCCCCAGAAGTTTTTCCCCTTGACGATGCATGCGCCAGTAAAACTATATTTTCCTGCAGTATCAAGATATGTATCCAGAACTTTTTTACCTCCCTTTGAACTCCGTATTATCATTCCTTTCATCTCTGGTATTTTCACCACACATCACAATAGCATTTTGCATATAATAAACTATCGGAGAGAATACAACTCATTGATGGTGATTGCATAGGAAAGAATAAAGTAAAGGATTGAATTTAACCTCGTGAAATGACCATCAAAAAGGCTATTTGGATATGTTATCTACTATCGCTTATCGTTGTTTATTCCGGAATATTTTTATCCGCGTATCTTTGGGGTGATTTTGATTGGAGTTATAATGCTATAAGTGATCTTGGAACCAAGGAAAAAACCGCTATGATATTCAACACATCGCTTATCCTTGGAGGTCTTCTTTTTGCTGTATTTGGAGGGTTTCTTTTAAAATTAGTGGATGAGTTTCCAGAACAAAATCTCGCTGTGAATATAGTTCTTGCGGGAATTTCTCTTTTATTCGTTGGTGTTTTTCCGTCATCATCAGTTCAGGGTGTACATATTCTTTTCGCCCTACTTTACTTCTTTTTCCTTCTGGTAATAATGACAAATATATTTACTATCTACCACCTGAAAAAATTAAAAATTCAGTGCTTCTCCTTCGCATCAATTTTTATCTTTATAATATCTGGCTTACTGTATTCCTATATAGGCTTGGCTACCTCAGAAATCATATCTTCAACCCTCGCCGTAATCAATATTTTCGTATATCTTTATATTTTCCACCGCTAAGGCAACATATTTATGCGTTTGTTTTTTACACATTACGATGAAATATCTCGTGATATCCGATGCTCACGGAAACGCTGTTGCTCTGCGTAAGGTTCTGGAAGATGCGAACTACGATGGGATAATTTTTCTCGGCGATGCTGTGGACTACGGACCTCAGCCCTCAGAGGTTGTGGATATTCTCAAAGACCTAAGGCCGGAAATTTGGTTACGAGGTAACCACGATGAAGCCGTTGCTCGGAGAATAGATTGCGGATGTTCTCCAAAAACGCATGCCCTTAGTGTTCTCACAAGAGAGAAGATAAGTATGAAGGAATTATCGGCGGAGGATAGGAAATTCCTAGGCTCTCGCCCAATAGAGGTTGTTATGGGAAAGTTCTCCATTCTCTGTGTCCATGGCGCTCCGAGTAATCCGCTTTACGGGTATTTTAATGAGGAAAATGAGGAATATATGATTAAAATGCACGGCGGCCCCGTGGAACAAAATTATGTGTTGGTGGGCCATACTCACATTCCAAACATATTTGGTTTTGAGGAATGGACAGTGATGAACCCGGGGAGCGTGGGACAGCCAAGGGACGGTGATCCAAGGGCTTCTTACGCAATCCTTAATACCGAGAGTATGGAGTTTGAAGTCAAAAGAGTGAAGTATGATGTTGATAAAGTTGCCTCGCTACTGCGCGAAAAACTCGGAGAGGATGCGGCCAAATTAATAAAAATACTAAAAGAGGGGAGAGTATGAATGGAATAATAATAGCCGTAATAGCCATTGCATTGTGGATAGCAATTATAATAGTGCTCAAAAAGAAGTATCCCGAAAAGGTTTCTCTAATGGGTCCCGTTCTGCTTCTTAAAACTAAGAGAGGGAGAAAATTAATAGAAAAAATCTCTCGGAAAAAATTCTGGAAACACTATGCTAGAATTTGCATTTTTGTGTCTTATTCTCTCCTCGTTTTTTCTTTCGCCATGATCATTTGGGAAGCGTACATGGCTATGTATGTACCGAAGAGCCGGGCACCCTCCCCTGTTGAGGTACTTGGCATACCCGGAATAAATCCAGTGATTCCCATAACTTACGGGATCGTGGGTCTGATAGTGGCTATAGTTGTTCATGAAGGTGCGCATGGAATTATGGCAGCTTGGCAGAAATTAAAGATAATGAGTATGGGGATCGCTCTTTTCATCGTTCCAGTTGGGGCATTCGTTGAACCAGATGAGGAAGAATTAATGAAGGCCCCACGATACAAGAGGATAAAAGTATTTTCCGCCGGTCCATCTACGAATATAATAGTGGGACTTATTTCTCTGATGATATTTCTGGGTTCTGTATCGGCGATTTCTCCGAAGCACGAGGGAGTTGTGGTGATGGATGAATTAATATCATCTCCATTTCATTACGGTGATGTAATAGAAAGAATCGGTAATTACACCGTCAAAAGTTCTTCGGATATTTACGACATAAAATTGCCTCCAGCCCAATCGGTTGTTGTATCCGTGTATAGAGGAGAAAGAAAGTTAAACATAAACTACACCGCGGGTTTATACATAGTGGATGTACTGGAAGGGACTCCCGCCATTTCCGTCGGGATTGAGAAGGGGAGCATCATTGTGAGTGTAGATGGAAATCCAATATACAATTACAAATCATTTTTGGAAATTCTGGGACAAAAAAAAGCGGGAGAGACCATAGATCTTATTCTTTATAAGGATTCTTCATACAAACACTATAACTTAACTCTTATGGACAAATACGATTATTACAGCAAGCAGGGCGTGTATGTTGAGGAATCCAAAGGAAAAGGGTTTATGGGCGTGTCCGTGGCGTACATGGGTCTCTCCTTAGTGGGATGCTCAGAAATACTTCAATACATAGGAAGTTACTCCCTCCAATCTCCATTTCAATCCTTTCTTAAATTCATCTCGCTGCCCTTTTTGGGTTTTGAGCCCCTTCCAAAGGAAATACAATCTCTATATTCCACACCATTTCCATTTTTCTGGGAAATGGTCCATTACTCATACTGGATTGCGTGGCTGAATATACTCGTGGGCTTGACAAATCTTCTTCCAGCTATTCCCCTTGACGGTGGATATATAGTAAGAGATGCACTTGCAAAAATTCTGGAAAAGAGAAAGAACGGCGAGAAACTAGCCGATAGAATAACAACCTCCCTGGCTTTCGTGGTTCTCTTTTTAATACTGTGGATATTCATAGTTCCAAGGTTTTAGAAAAGAGTTTTCTGTATACCTTTTCCCCCACCGAATATTCTTTTATACGCGGGGTCTGAGGAAATTATGTCATAGTGGGTTATTACAGGTCTGTTTATTTTGAACTCGCGTAATAGAGAGGGATCAGCGGATACGAAGTTAGGACATAACTTACATTCTGATGCTTCTGATGCCAAGAAATAGCATTTTCCATTCCGATTGTATATGCATTTTTCAGTATCAATGGGCATCGGAAATGATAATGAAAGGATGAATATTAAGGTTGCTGCTCAATTTACAAACACGAACACATCCCTTTTTCTTCTGGGCGGGAGCGGGTCTTCGGCCGGGATCCCGATCGGTATTATTGCAACAGGTCTTTCTTTGGGGGGAAGTTTCAGTATTTCTCTGACCATGCTTTCGTTGAATGCACCCACCCAGCAGGTTCCGTACCCGAGCGCCTTGGAAGCGAGGAGTATGTTTTGGATAGCCGCTGCCGTATCCTGTATACAGTAAAGTGTCTCTCCCCTCTCCCCATAAACTCTGCCGGATAAGTGAGGAATGGCAACCACTACTATACATACATCCGCCTGATATATGAATTCCTGATTGTATGCGGCCCTCATCAGTTCTCTTTTAACATTTATGTTTCTAACTATGTAGAATTTCCAGGGCTGGAGGTTTCCGGCCGATGGAGCCATTATTGCCGCTTCAAGAATCTTTTTCAGGTCTTCATCCCTTACCCTTCCTCTCGCGTATTTTCTCACGCTTCTTCTTCCGTATATGCATTCAAGCGCATCCATATAATGAATACCGCTACCCAATATTTATATTTAACTCTTTCATCCCGAAACTATGGATGTGAAGAAAAACTACTTATCGCTCGTAGAGGAGGTTAGAAATCTCGCCCCGGACAGGGAAATAAAGATAGTTTGCGTTAGTAAAGGTGTGGATGTTGATAAGATACTGGCTGTTATAGAGGCAGGGGCGAAAATAATAGGAGAGAATAGGGTACAGGAGGCGAGAAAAAAATACGAATATATAAGGGGAAAGGTGGAATTCCACATGATAGGGCATCTTCAAACTAACAAGGTCAAGTACGCGGTGAAAATGTTTGATATGATTCAATCGTTAGATTCCGTAAAACTCGCGAAGGAAATAGATAAAAGGGCCAAAGCGATAAATAAGGTTCAGAAAACTCTGGTTGAAGTTAACACTTCAGGTGAGGAGAGTAAGTATGGGATTTTGCCTTCACGACTCCCTCTCCTTCTGGAGGAAATTGAAAAATTGAATAATATTCAGGTTCTTGGCCTTATGACCGTAGGCCCCCTCACCGATGACGAAAATAAAATAAGGAGTTCTTTCGCTACATTGCGAAAACTTAGAGACGAATACAGGAAAAAATTTGGTGGAAATATAGTTTTAGAGGAACTTTCCATGGGGATGACCGATGATTACAGAATAGCCATAGAAGAGGGTTCCACGATGATAAGAGTCGGTCGGAAAATTTTTGGAGAGAGAAAGTATTAAATTTTGCTTCCGATAACCTCCTATGAATTATTTCATAAATCCTTGGGCTTCACAGCAATTCAAGGACTACAAAAAACTGAGAGAGGAGTTCGGAATAGATGAGTTCAATTTTTCACTTCCCGATGCGCCAGCAATATTTCGTAGGGGTGTGGTTTTTGGTCACAGGGGATTTGATTACATTTACAATGCAATAAAAAACAAGAAAGATTTTGCAGTTCTTTCCGGTCTTATGCCCTCCGGAAAGATGCACTTAGGCCATAAGATGGTCATAGACCAAATTCTGTACTTTCAAGAAAAAGGAGGAGATATACATATAGCATCCGCCGACTTGGAGGCGTACCATACAAGGGGAGTATCCCTTGAGGAAGGATACAGAACTACCATAGAAGAATATGCAAAATTTTACTTGGCTTTGGGTGTGGATTATGAAAGGGCAGAACTCTATTTCCAATCTAAGCGTAGGGAAGTGAAGGACTTGGCCCTAAAACTCTCAAAGAAGATCACGGTAAGCGAACTATTCTCTATATACGGGTTTACAGGGGAAACATCGGTAGGGCATATATTATGTCCTCTTGTACAAATAGGAGATATTTTGCATGTACAACTTGACAAATTCGGTGGACCGAGACCGACGATAGTTCCTGTGGGCGTGGACCAGGATCCCCATATACGGCTAACGAGGGATATGGCTAGAAAGTGGAGGATTTACAGTTTTAAAGATGTTAATGAAAGAATCGGGATATTTTTGAAGGGTGGTATTGGGAATGATGCGGAGAAGTATCTGAAACTAGTTGCAAAATATCTGAATGTCAATGCGGAATACAACATACCTTACAGAGCCATGTACATAGATAAAACGGAAAAAATAACATTGGACTTGGCATTAGCTAGATTAGAGAGAGACATGGGCTATTACGGATTTGTTCCTCCATCGGCCACTTATCACAGATTGATAACTGGATTGGACGGAAATAAAATGTCTTCTTCAAGACCTGAATACGCCATTTTTCTTTCCGATGATTTGGATTTGGTTAGGAAAAAAGTTAAAAACGCCTTAACGGGTGGAAGAAAATTCGCCGAAGACCAGCGAAAATACGGGGGAAATCCAGATAAATGCACAGTCTATGAACTATTCGTTTATCATTTAGCGGAGGATGATAATTATCTCAGGGAAATATACGAGGAGTGTAGATGCGGGGGAAGATTATGCGGTCAGTGCAAAAAAGAAGCCACAGAAAAATTAACGGAAATGTTGCAAAGAATACAGAGAGGGGCAAAAAATATAACAGAAGAAGAAATTAAAAAATTTGTTAAGGAATATTAATCATTCGCCTTCTGTTTTTTCTTCCTCGCTTATTTCCTCTGATGTTTCTCCCTCTTCCACAGTTTCCGTGCTCTCTTCCGCGGGACCCTCACCCTCTTCTTCCGCTCCTTCTGGCGGTGGCACCTTCTTTTTGGTTAGGGTCAAGGCAATTCCTGCAACTACGGCAACGATAACCACGATTATCACTATAAGTAGCCATAGCGGTATTCCGGCAAAACCACCGCCTGCTCCTGCACCGCCAGCACCGGCAGTAGTGAATTTGAATGTGTAGTCACTTGCCAGCGAACTTCCGTATATATCCATTGCGCTGGCCTTCACCGTTATTGTATATGTTGTGCCTTCCTTTGCTGTTATCTTGAATGTTATGGTTCTGGAATCATCACTCCATGCTATATCGGATATCTCTGCTTCAGGAGATACCGTTATGGCTTTCTCCACGCTGCTCCTGTTCATCGGATTGTTGAATGTTATGCTCACGGTTACCTTTCCATCAACTATTTTGACATCCTTGGCGTTGTTGGCAGGATCGGTGGAAATTACCTGCGGTTGTTCTACGGCCGTGAAGGTAAATGTGAAGTCGCTTCCCATCGGTATTCCGTTTACATCAGACGCGCTTCCATCTATCTTTATAGTGTACTGTTCTCCGGCTATGGTATTCCTAAGGACGAAACTTATTACCGTGTGGTTCGTATTCCAACTTATTGAATCTATCGTGGCGTTAGGTGTTATAGTTATTGCGTTTTCAACGCTCGTTGTGTTCATAGGTTCACTGAACTCTATCTCCACATTCACATCACCCGCAGAGACAAAAGCATTGTTCTCAGGCATGGTTCTCACAACGGAGGGGGCGGAGGAATCCACTACGAAACTCCAAGATACTTCATCGCTGTTTGCAGCGCCGTCTTGCACGCTAACTGTTATGTTATGCTGACCATCCTCTAAGGTAACCGTTCCGGTAATATTGTTGCCGGACATCGTGAAGTACGATGTATAATCTTGGCCGTCTATGGTAACTGTGTATGATATCGTACCTGATATAACGGGATCTTCAACGCTGAACGCTATATCAACATCACTCGTTGTGACTATCGCTCCGGCTGCCGGGCTAATTATATTTATGACTGGTGGACAGTGATCTATAACCGTTATAGCCACGGGAACCGTTATAAATTTAGGATTGCCCGCCGGTCCGATGTATATCTCGCCGGTGAATGTGTTCGCTATTGCAGGCAAATTGTATCCTATGGTAACCGTATATGTCTGTCCCCCGCTCACAGGTCCTTGGGGTTGTGACACTACTTTGAACTTCTCCACGGGGAGTGAGGCTATCCAGTATAGGTCAAAATGTCCAATACCGCTAGGTACATCGTAGCCGAGTACCTTTATTATGTAATCTCCATCCTGAGGACTGTCTATTCTTACCTCTTCGTCGGCATCGGCATCCGCGCAGTACTCCAGGAATTCATCAACCTGTGCCTGTCCATCATGATTTGAATCGTAGAATATACCAAGATCCAAGTCAGGGGCATCCATATGACCCCATATATGTACATAGAAGTAACCACCGGCAGAATATCCTTCAAGATGCACGATCTTCGTGTATTTTGCATTTGCCAGTATCTGAATGAAATCGCTTCCTGAAATATCGTCCTGTTGTACCTCAATATTTGTGAGGTATTCACTTTCGCTTATCGCCGGTCCATAACTATCCACTTGTATTCCATCAAGGTCCGTTTGTGGCGTAACCTGAATATCAAAGGTTCCGTTGAGGTCATTGAGATTGCTCGGTGTTATATCCAAAGTTATGTTTATCTGCTGCGGATTCACAGTCATATTTGAGAAGTAGAATTTGAGGGTAAAGTCCTCGTAAGGTGCGCTGCCACCGTAAAGTACATTGTGAATCATTATCTCCACAAGACCAGTCTGAGCTTTGCAGAATTGAACTTCCCTTGTGGTTCCGCTCGTGGTCTGCCACTTGTAGGCAACGGAATATGTACCGGTATCCGTAAATGTTTGTTCGCTCATGGCTTTTATTTCAAGGGGTGCCTCTCCATATATATCTGGGTAGTACTGCGAAAGAATATCCGGTGGTCCGGTAGCGAGGATGAAGACATCAATATCCGTCTTTTCATCCTGCCAGGATACATCCGCGAACATATTGTACTCCGAAACATCCAAAGATTCATCTACATACAGATAGAA
The DNA here is from genome assembly GCA_964455305.1 of uncultured Thermoplasmata archaeon. Lineage (GTDB taxonomy): Archaea > Thermoplasmatota > Thermoplasmata > Thermoplasmatales > CAYVVU01 > CAYVVU01. Next base: position 6,199 of record CAYVVU010000017.1, on the reverse strand, counting down.
GAATCTCCAGTCTCCGCTTTCCTCTCGCCAGTACCAGTCCATGTATCCTCTTATCTGTGTATTGGTATACAAACCATCATCCTGTATGTTCTTTATTTCAATGACCTGCGAAGTTGAAGTAACTTTGACCGCAACATTCACTATTATGGGTATAACGGTAACTCTTCCGCTACTGTCAGTTATGTATATTCCTCCCTCGTGTATTCCGGGCGAGGCATCCGCAGGTACATTCACCGTGGCCGTCAGTATTGTATAATTATATCCATCTATTGTGGCGGAGGATTGGCTGAGAGATACCCAGTTCCATGTGCTCTTCCTATAGAATTCGGCAAGGAAGTGCAGATTTATACCCGCCTTTCCCGTTATAGTCCTCAACCTAACGAGGGCTTGGCCATTTAACCTATCCTTTATGTTGTGAACATAAACCAACATTGAATCTCCAGTGTTCTGGCTAACCGTGAAGCGGTTGGTTTCGTTGTGCACATCCACACTACCATCACCATTCTCATCAACAAAATCCAGAACCTCAATGAAGTACTCTGTATCCGCCACATAATCTCCGTTAGAGTCAAAATCATCGTATGAGTAGTACATGTACACCGTCATAAGGTCGCAATTGTTCGGAATCTTATCCGTGATGTTCCAAATAACATCATCGTTGTTTGATTGCGTTGTATAATCCCACGAGTATTCGCCTATTTTTGTTAGGGTAAGGGTTTCCATATTTACATTCTCAACCGCCGGTCCCATATTGTAAAGGTAGAAGTTCCTCGTATCGCTATCTCCCGGGAACATTATGTTCGCATACATATCAATGTAGGTTCCGTTATAACCGCCCGCATTCCAAGAATCTGTGGCATCGTAAGGCCCGAGGGTTTCAGGCATCACCAAAATTCCTTTCGCATTAAGGGCCAACTCAACGCTCCTCGTAACATTGAGCCATCCGGCGCCCTGGGTCATGACATCATATGAAATATCATCGGCTCCGCTCTTCAAAAGTGCCTTTGCTGTGAATATATCCGGATAATAACCGTAGGTCTTCTTATAAGCCTGGTAAATCATCGCTAAACCGCCAGCGGTTATGGGTGTGGCCATGGAGGTTCCGCTTCCCCACTGCATATGCACATAGCCATCCCCTATACTCTTGTAATTTGTGCCATAGGCATCGTTTATGTAATCCACGATTGAACTATAGATATTTAGTGCCTGAGCAGTAAATGCAAGATAGCCCGTGGCTATTATATCCGGCAGAACCTTTCCGTTCGCAGATGAGCCTCGAGCGGAGAACGGAGTAACATCACCATATTTTGATTCGTGGTGAATATTATCCCATCCGAGGTACCTGCGGTAGGACATATCCACACCGGCACCTACACCAATGGAGCTTGTTGGATCAGGAGTGGTTACCGTCCCATATCCAGGACCTCCGTTACCGAGAGCTATGGTGAATGAATTTGTAGGATAGCCCCATATGTAGGGGTATATCCTTATTATGTAATCGGCCATTCTATCAATATAGTACCAACCATCGTTATGTACCGCCGACCATCCGAATGAGTTGGAAGTTATCTGGGCATTTCCATCGTAAAGCGTGGAGCCATTCCCATCGTAGCCTTCCTGAGTAAATGTCCATATATCAAAAACATTTCCGTAGAAGGGTAGCGGTATAAGTTTGGCTTTGGGAGCCATACCTATCGGCCATCCATTGAACAATCTACCTCTACCCAAGGCGGAGGAGGAGCACATCGTACCGTGGGTGTATCCGTAGAAAAACTCTCCTATGAAGGCCACAAGGTCACCGTTACCCGGTATTCTGAGAGGAAGGCCGTAGTATGATGCATAAACATCCGAATAGGGTATTGGCGTCTTTCCATCAGCAATAAAGTATATCATCCCACCTGACCAATCGGGGTAGCCGTCACCTCCGTTCCACTTATCCACATACTGACCGGAGGATGAGTTGTAATCATCGCGGTAACTAACGGGAGAGGAGATATTGCACGGTTTCTCGTCAGTGAAATCGTTGTCGTTATCCAGATCAACATAAACGGTATCGTAGACATATGGCTGGTTGGAATCAACAACCAATACGCCGACATTCCTCGGTGCCTGTGAACCGAAGAAGTAGTAGTAATAGAGGTATCCATCTATGTGGTATCCGAAGTGGTAATGGCCACTTTTGGATTCTATTCCCTCCACCTTGTAACTTATACCATCATAGGTTATGTAACCTCCACTCGCAGTCAAATTGGCCGATGTGTTCACATAGAAGGATGCCGGCCACACCCCACTGTAAGGAACGCCCGAGGGATCAAAACCGTATTTTCCAGTTGCAAGGTAAAGTTCCATAGAAGCTTGGTCAAAAACTATAGGCCATCCGTAATATGGAGAGGATGCGTTCTCGCAGATTGCATAACTATCAATAAGTTCTGCATTCGCAAAATCAAAGCCCGTATCTACTATCGCTATATTTACACCTTCGCCAGTTATGTTATATGTGTTCCACACATATTTCGCTCCATGGTGCTCTGTAGTGCTTATATCTCTTCCGGTCCTTATAACATTTCCGTAAGTGCTTTCCACAGCCCTATTCCAATCAAACCTTTGCTCCACGGTGAGTTTGGGTGCTTCAAATATCGCCTTGACACAGTCCAGCTTCGCTATTTTGGGAAGCAATCCTGCCTTAACGGTAATCTTCGGTGTCAATATCCTTCTGTGAGTTTTCGGCCACTTGACCTTTCCGTACGGATTATCAACGCCTATGCTCCTGAGATAATCTCCGAGCTTGTATATATCCGTAGTTATTATGTACACCTCAATTTCATCATCCTTAGGCATCTTCAGCAAAGAAGGTTGTATTTTCTGCGGAAAGTTCAGAAAATCCTTCCCAAGAATTTTCTCCTCGGATGCCTCTTCCTTAGGATTCTTCTGCACTGCAGGCATCACTTGCCCGAAGGCAACGCTGAACGCACTAAACACCAGCACCAACATCAATCCCATTATCAACGATTTTTTTAGCGATGGGCTCATATCTTCACCTCCTTTGAGGTGTGCCGTTATCAACTTAACTTATAAAAACATTTTCCTTTATGTTGCGATGTATGTACGCCATTTTTAAATATTGCCTCAGATTTCTCTTACTCTGATGAGGAAAAAGATACTGATAGCCAAACTAGGCTTGGATGGCCATGATAGAGGCGCAAGAATAGTGGCCCGTGCTTTTCGGGATGCGGGATACGATGTCGTATACACGGGAATAAGGCAATCGCCCGAGATGGTTGTGAACACTGCTCTTCAGGAGGATGTCTCCGTTATTGGAATAAGCATACTGTCGGGGGCGCACCTAGTACTGATAAAAAAACTCTTAGAACTTATGGAGGAGAAAAACCTGAAAATTCCAGTTGTGGTGGGCGGAATAATACCTCCTCAAGACATCCCAAAGCTCAAAGAGATGGGTGTTGCAGAAGTTTTCGGATCAGGAACTCCGACCTCAAAGATCGTGGCTTTTGTAAACAAAATTCTCGGTGATAAATATGATTCCCGAAGGATTTTTTGAAGGAGATAAGAGGACACTGGCGAAATTGCTTACCATGATAGAGGATGGCTCTATTGACTACGAGCAGTTCTACTCGGAAATTTCCCCACGAATGGGTAAGGCACACATAATAGGGATAACCGGTGCTCCTGGCGTTGGGAAAAGTTCTTTGATAGGCGCTCTTATTAAAGAGGCGAGGAAAGAGGGGAAAAAGGTGGGGGCCATACTCATTGACCCTACTTCTCCATTCACAGGCGGTTCGTTGCTGGGCGATAGAATAAGGATGCAAGAACTTGCGACAGATGATGCTGTTTTTATAAGGAGCTTTGCGTCAAGAAACTCAAAGGGAGGCCTCTTCAAAGAGGTAAGAATGGCCGTAGATGCCATGGATGCCTTTGGCTTTGATTACATATTCGTGGAGAGCGTTGGCGTAGGACAGGCGGAATGCGAGATATACGAGGTTGCCCACACCACACTGGTTCTGATATCTCCGTTCGGAGGAGATTATGTCCAAATTATGAAATCGGGGATAATGGAGATAGGAGACATATTCGTCATAACCAAGAGCGATTTGGGGAATTGTGAACTGATGAAATCGTTTGTTGAAAAAGAGATTTCATCCAAAGAGGGTTGGAAAAAAGTTATTTGTACCTCCCTGCAACCTCCAAAAGGAATAGAGGATGTGTATCTGGCCATAAAAGAACATAGAGATGTGGCAAGCAAAAATTACGGGATAAAGGTGAAGTGGAGCATAATAAGTGCGATGCGTTCAATTCTTGAGGATATGCTTGATAACATTGATGAAGAAAAAATAAATTCGGCTGTTAAGGAGGTTATGGAGGGAAGGATGAGTGTTTACTCCGCGGCGAAGAAAATTCTCCAAGAGGAGGGAATAGAGTATGCCCGATGAGAGATTTATGAAGATTGTGGAACTGGCAAAAAGAAGAGGATTTTTCTGGCGCTCCTATGAAATATACGGAGGTATGGCTGGCTTGTACGATTACGGACATTACGGCGCTCTAATGAAGGACAATCTAATAGAGATGCTGAAGGATTACTATGTGAATAAGTTGGGATTCGTTATGATAGATACCCCAAACCTCGGAGCGGAGGAAGTGTACATCGCTTCCGGCCATGTGGAAAAGTTCGGAGATTACATAGTTGAATGCGAGAAATGCGGGTTGATGAAGGCGGAGGATGTCCTTGGATATGTGCCGAAGAACGAGGACGAACTGAAAGATTTGAGATGTCCCAAATGCTCCTCCCCTCTCATCCCAAAAGGTGTTTTCAGTCTTATGTTCAAGACGAATTACGGCCCCTATATGGAGAGGATCGCTTACCTCAGGCCGGAGACCGCTCAGGGAATATTCGTTAATTTTGATAAACTGTACAGGTTGGCGAGAGAAAAGATTCCGTTCGGCGTTGTGCAAGTTGGTAAGGGCTTCAGAAATGAGATCTCGCCAAGGAATGCCCTGCTCCGGATGAGAGAGTTCAATATGTTTGAGGTGGAAGTTTTTCTGGATGATAAGAGAAAGTGGAATTTGGACGAAGAGGTTCTTAGATGTACACTTTATCTTATTCCGAAAAACGGTGCGGTGAGATTGATGAGCATAGGAAATGCCCTCAAAGAAGGAATAATTGGAAGCGAGGCTATGGCGTTCTTTATGTATTCAACTTACAAACTCCTTCTTTCCGCCGGAATCCCCGAGAAAGCCATAAGGTTCAGACAGCACAGAGAGGATGAACTCGCCCATTACGCCAACGATTGCTGGGATTGCGAGGTTAGATTCGGAGAGGATTGGGTGGAGGTCGTCGGAATAGCGGACCGCGGAGATTACGATTTAAAGAGACATTCCGATTACTCGGGAAGGGATTTGAGGATTTTAAAGGAACTCGGAGAAAAAAGAAAAGTGAAAAAAAAGGTTGTAAAGGCAAATATGAAGGTTCTCGGCCCAATTTTCAGGGAAAGGGCGAGGGAGGCGGCGGAAATCATAGAGAACTCCGATGGCAATATAAAGGAGGTTTTTGGTGTAGAATTGCCAGAGAATGCGTTTCGGGTTGAGATTGTGGAAGAGGAAATATCACACGAAAAATTCTACCCCGTAGTTATAGAACCTTCATATGGTGTTGACAGAATAATTTTCGGAATACTTTACAATTCCTATTATGAGAGGGAGGAAGGATACAGGGTTCTACGCCTGCCACCAAAAATCGCGCCGGTAAAGGCGGGAGTTTTCCCGCTAGTAAACAGAGATTCTCTTCCGGAAATCGCTATGAAAATAAAGAAAAAACTCTCTGAGGAAGGAATAATTTGCTACTACGACGATAGCGGCTCCATAGGGAGGAGATACGCCCGCGCCGATGAAGTGGGGGTGCCGTTCTGCATAACTGTGGATTATCAGAGTAAAGAAGATTCCACGGTAACCATAAGGGAGAGGGATTCCACTGAGCAGAAAAGAGTGCGTATTGATTCTCTTCCCGAAATTCTCAAAAAACTATGCGAGGAGAAAATAAAGTTTGATGATCTATGATTGACGAGAAATTCTATGCGGAAAAAATTGCGTATATATTGAGGGAAAAAACCTCAGAAATTGAGGACTGTGCTATAGGTTTTTCGGGAGGTCTTGACAGCGGGATTCTCGCCTATCTTATTGAAAATTCAAC
>CAYVVU010000016.1:2969-22900 GCA_964455305.1 uncultured Thermoplasmata archaeon | reverse complement strand
CTCGTTCTCTTAACCTCGTGACCGCAATACGGACAGGTTTCAACGAAAACATCAAAGTATCTGCCGCAGCCAGTACATCTGAAAATCCAGTGCCTTATCTCCCTTATCTCCTTGTCTCCGTAAAAATCTATTCCAAGGAAAGAGGCAACATTCTGTATTGAAAAATCTTCCGTGAGAATGCACGCGTTCAATTGCAAAGCCAAAGCGAGAACTTCAATATCTGCTTCGCTGAGTTTTTTGTAATCTCCGGTTTTCTTTGCCATTTCCACAACTTTCTCCATAAATTTCTTCTCGGGCATCATGACGAAAATTTCCATGGGGCAACTACCTAACTTTTTCTCAATCTCCTCCATAACCATAGGGGGAGCATAATACTCAAAATCGGATGGCAGAGGCTTTCCAAGCAGAAGGGCGGAAGTATCCAAAACTACCTTCATTCCCACTCTATCGTTCCCGGCGGCTTGTTGGTTATATCATAAACAACTCTGTTGACCTCTTTTATTTCGTTGGTGATTCTCGTGGAAATTCTCTCAAGAAGTTCATGTGGGAGCTTGGAGTAAGCGGCCGTCATTCCATCAATGGATTCCACCGCTCTGATGGCTATAGTATATCCGTAAGCCCTTACATCTCCTTGAACGCCCACGGTTCTTATTGGAAGCAGGACAGCGAAGTACTGCCAGGGAATCTCTATCCTTCCCTCCGAGGCGAATCTCTCTATCTCCTCCTCCACAATCTTCGTCGCTCTCCTCAAAATATCCAACTTTTCCTTAGTTATCTCGCCCATACATCTCACTGCCAATCCTGGGCCGGGAAACGGTTGTTTTCTCGCCACATCAAGTCCAAGATATTCCGCTATTTTCCTAACCTCATCCTTGTAGAGGTCTCGTAAAGGCTCAACAAGTTTCAGTTTCAGATTCTCAGGCAAACCGCCAACATTGTGGTGGGATTTAATGGTATCTCTCAGGCCTCCTCCACTCTCTATCCAGTCGGGAGCTATCGTCCCCTGAACGAGATATTCCGCGCCAAAATCCTTGGCAATTCTCTCAAATATTTCTATGAATTTTCTGCCTATTATTTTTCTCTTCTCCTCCGGGTCAACCACGCCCTTTAAGGCGGATAGAAATTCATCCTCAGCATCCACTATTCTATAATTAAGGCCTATTTTTTTGAATGTTTCCTCGGCTTTTTTTGCCTCGCCCTCCCTGAGCAATCCGGTATCAACGAAAACTGCCAGAAGATTATCGCCAATGGCTTTTTGGACTATGGCCGCGGCTACGGTGGAATCAACGCCTCCGCTGACCGCGATAATCGCCTTACTCCTAACCTCACTTCTTATCCTTTCCACCGCTTCTTCCACGAATTTCGCAGGATTGAACATAAAATAAAAAAGATAGGGGAGGGTTTAGAGTGATTACAGCTGTATCGCGTTTGTCGGGCAGTTTTCGGCGGCTTCCTTAACACAATCCAAACTCGTATCCGCGCCTTCCTTTATTATGGCCTTTCCCTCATCGTCCAGCTCAAACACATCCGGGCAGATGGTCGTGCACACGCCACATCCTATGCAGGCATCCCTATCTATTGATACCATCAGCATCACCTCGGAGGGAGAATGTTTTGCGGGTATAAAAAATTTAATGGAAGGATTTTAGTAGTAGGGTTAAGGCGTGTAGGTAATCCCCAGCGGTTTCGTAGGATAGTACAGGAATCATACTGTAAATTATGTATGCCAACCCTAGAATAGAGATTATATGCGGAATCGTTGATTTTGTGATAGATATACCGAATTTTTTTCCGAGAGCATCTGGGTCCTTCAATACATTTCTTACAACCAATCCCTGAACTATCGCGGAGATTACTATAAGCGTATATCCTATCGGTAAAACCTGAAATATATAGTAACTTGCGGGAATTGAAACAGTATTTTCTGCCGAAGGACCCACATAGGATCCCCAAAGCATTATAGATATGAGAAGAGAATAAATAAGGTTTGATTCAAAAATAACGAGGAATATCATCGGTCTGCCAAATATTATATTCTTTCTTCGCAGTATCTCAAAAAGCTGGTCCAACCAGAAATACCTTCCAAAGTTAGTAGCGAAGCTAACAAAACCCATATATAGAGGAATGTAGAAGAGCTCTCTGGGTGCATTATACGATATGAATAGCATACTTATCACTATCAAATATGCAGCGCCTGTGAACATTATCGCAAGGCTGAGAATTGATTTTTGTTTAAAATCCTTGAGGATATCTTCGCCTCCGCTGCTCAGATCAAATAAGTAATTTCTGAATTTCAGGAATCCAAGTATTCCGGGAATTACCGCCACAATCACCCCAACCGCAACCAAGTACTCCATAAGGGAGCATGTGAATTACTCATAAAAATATTCTTGCTATTAATCAAAGCGTTCAAAAATCATCTCATCTTTTCCCATAAAACAACCAACCCCGTTATTATTATAATAACAAAGAAGGAGGTTATCCCCAAACACAGAAATTCATCAAAATTTACATAATAGGGCTTATGTATAGTTATGTTGATATATGCTGGTTCTCCTTCACCAAACAAATTCACAGCAGTAACTTTGAATTTAAATATTCCAAGCTTATCATCTACAAAATACACATAGTAAGGTTGTTGAGTTTCCGCAAGAAGAATCCATTTATTGTTTGAATAGATATAAACTCTGTATACTGAGAGTCCACCAGCATTATTGGGTTTTTCCCAACTCAACATTACATAATTCTCACACACGCGAGCGGTAAGATTTCTCACAACGGAGGGTTTTGTTAAGGAAACATTCAAAATATTACTTTTATACGATTCACCAATGCATACTATCTCCGATGTTATGTAATAACGATATGTTTTGTTCAAACTTATGTTATAATCACTGAAATTAAATTCACTCTTATTCAAATATGCAATACATTCCCCATCTTTATACACATAAAACCCTTTAACAAATGCGTGGTACGCACTATAATTATATCCCTTTGGAGCATTCCAATAAAGATCAATATGCTCAAATGATATATTCAAAACATCTAAATTTGTAGGTGCACACGCCTTCTTAATAAACTTCTCACTTAAAGGATAAAAATCATAAACTCCTGCACTAGCATTCACTGGATACTTTTCATCTATTATTCCATCGTCATTAATATCTAAACCGTTCCAACCCGACCAAAAATTTCCTATTCCACTCCAATTCCATGTATTGTTAAGACCACAATCTTCTGATTGATTGCTGTTATTATAAAACATGTTGAAATATATTTTGTTATTCTTCCCATCAACATATATTCCTTTCCTATTTTGAGAAATTATATTGAAAGCAATAATATTTTCACCATCCCTAACTGATATTCCACAACTATTTTCAATCAGGGTATTATATAACACTTCACCTTTAAAGGATTCCAACGAAATGCCGGCATAGCGTGAGTTTTCAACAACATTATCAAAAATTTTTATCTCCTCACCCCATATTGATATTCCATGTCCGCAACTGAACTTAATATTATTATGGGATATATTAATTTTATAACCATCCCTTATATCTATACTGCCCGGAATTCTGCTAAAGGGATTAACATAAACTGTGCAATTATCCACCGTGTTTTTTGTTATATTTATATCAACAGCCGACCAAAGTTGAATTCCAAAGTAAAATGCATAGCCAATGTAGTTAGATGTAATATAACAACGCTCACAACCCAACATCATAATTCCTGTTAGGTTTACGAGCATACTATTATTCTCTATATGCACATTCCTACACTTATAAATTTCTATTCCTACACCTGTACGAGTTATATAATTATCATACATATTTATGTTTTTACAAGTATTTAAAAATATTGCACTTTTCCGAATATTGAAAAATACATTTTTTTCTATAATTCCATTTGAAACATTATTCAAATATACACCATACACCGATGAGTATATACAATTATTCCTTAAAACAAAATAAACCGTAGTATTATTGATATACACATTGTTGAGTATGTAATTCTCTATAATATACGGAGATTCCTTACTCCCATTACCTTCCCATCCAAGGTTGTGCGCATAATATCTAAATTCGCTATCATTATTAATTACTATATGTGAGACTGTATGAATATATTTAGACGATGCTTGTATACCGTTAGAATGAATAAATATCGCTAAAATCAATATGATTGCATTAATAATTGTTGCCAGCATTCTACTCATCCGTTACCACCCCTGTAATATGAAAATTTAGTATTATTCTACATTTCCAACACTCCATCATTTGATTACCCATTATATTATATGCATATTTAAGTATTTCGTGAAAAGTTCAAATCAAATGACTTCCATCGCAGGTCGGCGCGGGAAACCTAAAACCTTCCCTGCAGTATCCAACCGTAAGCCCATATTTAAGTGCTGTTTCCGTGGCTTTCCTCAAAATTTCGTATCTGATCTCTTTTGGAGCGTACCTGATTCCCCTGATGTTCTCACCCCTCTTGAAATAAATCTCTTTCAGTTTTTCTTTGAGTTCTGGAAATTCGGATACAACCCTATTGAAATTATCCCGCTTCGCCTTGTAAGTGGAAAAAACAACATGTTTAACCCCCGCTTTTTTAACTTCCTTTATTACTTCCTCCGCATCCATATTTATGAATGGGATTAAAGGGTCTATTCTCGCTATCGTGGGTATTCCTTCTTTCGCGAGAGTTCTCAAAGCATCAATTCTATCTGGGGGGTGGGGTGCTAAAGGCTCCAATTTTCTCGCAAGTTTGTTATCCAGCGTGGTTATAGTCATTGAAACTGCAACTTTCATCTCCCTGAGAATATCAACATCTCTTACAACAAGATTTGATTTAGTCAATATTAAAACAGGTATCCCGTATTTTCTTAAGATTTGAAGTGCACCTCTAGTTAATCTGTGCGTTTTTTCCATAGGCTGATAGGGATCAGAACTGTTGCTCATACTAACATAGGTTATTTCTTCCCTTCTCTTCCTTACCTCCCTCTCAAAAATTCTAAGGAAATCTTTTTTGGGACGGGGATGTCTAAAATCTTTGATGTATGAGGACGCATAGCAATAAATACACCCGTGGGAGCATCCAGTGTAGGGGTCAACAGAGTATTTCTTTGGACAGGTGCATAGCGGAAATCCCCACGGGTCAAATTCTCGGAGGTACATATTGAAATAGAAAGGTAACGGATTATTAAACGGTTTGTTTTCTCGGTGAAAAACTTTTATATGAGTTAGGGTTACCTAAAACTATGAGGTTGAGCGAAGTTGAGGTTGGAAGCACGGTTAGGGTAAAGAGTGTGAAAAACCGCCGCTTGCAAGAAATGGGCTTCGTAAAGGGAACGATAGTGAAAATCCTGAGAAAGGCACCTTTGGGAGATCCCATAGAGTTTGAGGTAAAAGGCTATAAAATATCTCTTAGAAAAAATGAGGCAGATAATATAGAAGTTGAGGCCGTATGATACCATTAGCGTTTTGTAATGGAAGGGCGAGAATCGTAAATATTTACGGTGGTAGTGGGTTTTTGAGGAAATTATACTCAATGGGACTTTTACCGGGAGAGATAATAACTGTGATAAATAATATGGGTGGTCCGATACTTGTTGAAGTTAGGGGTGCGAGAGTAGCGATTGGGAGGGGCATGGCTATGAAAATTTATGTTGAGCCGGTTTGAACTCTTCTTTTACATTCTTTCGGGCAATCTCTTTTAATTTCAAATTCTTTAAAATGTTTTATAAAATTTGGATTCCCACCGGAACATTTGGATATGAATTCTAAGAGCAACGCAATTTTTTCAACAGTTTTTCTGTGAAGGTGATGCTCTATCCTGTGCACATCTTCCTCGGCGATATCTTCTGGAATTGTTAGAAAATTTACCAGAAAATCCTTTATTATATTTCTTCGGTAAATTAACTTTTCCGCAATCTCGCTACCCTTTCTTGTTAATTTTACACCACCATATTTTTGATGAGTTACGAGATTTTTGGATTCTAACCTTCTCACTATTTCAAGAGCTGTTGGCTTCTTAACTTTAAGGTTTTCAGCCACTTCTTTAAGACACGCATTACCTCCGGCAAGCTTTACCACGATGAGAACATCCTCTTCCCTCGGCGTGAGTTCCATAAATGTGCATATGCTCACTATTTTTAAATTTTTCCTAAATGTTAGGTATACCTAAAATCTTATATAGGAGTTAGCATTACCTAACTCTGATGAAGGAGATAACAATAGCTTTAATAGGCAATCCTAATGTAGGAAAAACCGTTTTGTTCAACGCTCTGACTGGTGCGAAACAGCATGTGGGAAACTGGCCGGGGGTTACCGTGGAGAAAAAGGAGGGCGAATTTGAACATATGAGCGTTAAAGTTCATGTTGTTGATTTACCCGGAGTTTATAGTTTATCTGCACAGAGCATTGATGAAAAAATAGCCCGTGACTACATTATAAGAGAATCGCCCGACTTGATTGTGGATATTGTTGATGCATCAAACCTGGAAAGAAATCTGTATCTCCTTCTCCAACTAGTAGAAATTCATCCCAAAGTCATAGTAGCTCTTAACATGATGGACGAAGCCAAGAAAAGGGGATACAAAATTGATGTAAAAAAGTTGGAGAGTTTCTTGGGCGTACCAATAGTTCCAACAATTGCAATAAAGAATGTGGGTATAGATACTCTCAAAGATAAAATTGTAAAGTATGCATTCTCTCCTCCCAGAAGGAGGATTGAAATTGGTTATGGAAAACTTGTTGAGAAAGCCATATTACAAATTGAAAGTGAGTTGAAAAAGAGAGGGGGAAAATGCCTAAGCTGTCCTTTTTCCAATCTATGTTTGAAGAGCGATAGAGAAAGAAGGTGGGTTGCAACTCGTTTGCTGGAGGGTGATGAAGAAGTTGAGAAGAATGTGGATAAAAATGTTCTAAATTTCGCTAGGAAAGTTAGAGAAAATTTGAGTGAAAAAATAGGAGATATTTCCGCATATATGGCGGAAAAAAGATATGAAATTATAGGTGAAGTTGTGCATCAGTGTGTAAAAGGAGAAATCAGAGAGACTTTAACGGACAAAATAGATAGGGTCGTACTATCAAGAGCTTTCGGAATTCCAATTTTTATAATAATAATGTGGATGGCATTCAAAATAACTTTTGATTTGGCATCACCTTTTGTAGATGCCGTAGATGTGCTTTTCGGATATTTGTCGGATTTCATAAACAATAGCATATCCGATCCCACTATAGCATCTCTCCTTGCGGATGGTATAGTTGGTGGACTCGGATCAATACTCGTTTTCGTTCCGAATATATTCATGATGTTCTTTGTACTATCTCTTCTTGAGGACTCGGGATATCTTTCTAGGGCAGCGTTCTTAATGGATAAAATAATGTACAAAATAGGATTGCAGGGTAAATCTTTCATTCCCCTTCTTTTGGGTTTTGGTTGTAATGTTCCCGCGATAATGGCCACGAGAACGATTGAGGATGAAAAAGATAGAATAATAACTATACTCGTTAATCCTCTTATAACCTGTTCCGCTCGCTTACCTGTTTATGTTCTCTTTGCCTCAGTATTCTTTCCGGGCATTGAGGCTAATATAATAGTTTCCATGTACCTTCTTAGCATATTTCTTGCAATTCTAATGGCCTTCTTATTAAGAAAAGTCCTGTTCAAAGGAAAGGCCTCTCCTTTCATAATGGAAATGCCCCCTTACAGATTTCCAACATTAAAGAGCACATCCATACACATGTGGAACAGAGGAGTTCATTTCATTAAGAAAGCAGGAACTATTATTTTCTTAGGGTCTATAGTTGTATGGGCTTTATCCTATTATCCATCCGGAAATGTTGAAGATAGTTATATAGCTATATTGGGTAGATACCTCCAGCCCATATTCTCTCCTCTAGGATGGTCTTGGAAGGCTGTGGTAGCATTATTCTTTGGTTTTATAGCCAAGGAAATTGTTGTTAGTACCTTTGGAATTTTGTATGGTGTTGAGGAAGAAAAACTTGTATCTGGAAACTCTCCTTTACTTTCCGAGTTCTCTTCGGCAAGCGCATATGCTTATATGGCTTTCGTTCTTATCTACACACCCTGTTTAGCTACATTAGCAACGATTTGGCAGGAAACCGGAAAGTTTAGATGGGTCATATTCACAATAGTATACGAAATTGTACTTGCGTATTCTATCGCTCTTTTAATATCTTTAATAGGAGGTCTGATAATATGAGAAAAATAGTATCTTATTTGCTAGGATTCCTATACCTCAGCGGTGGGATAGGGGAAATACTTTCCTTTCTTGGTGCCGTTGGCTTCTTCACACCGGATCCGTTCGCTGCCTTTGCGTTCGTAACAATAGGGACAATGCTTATAACAAAAGCGGAGGATGATTCGTATTTCTTGGTTTCTCTATTGCTCGGTGTCGTTATTATGATTATATATGTACTATCCTTTGCTGCAACATGGCTTGATAGTATAATAGTCGGAGAGGATTTTAACCCTACGGTAGAAGAATTCAACCTTTATGCAATAATATTAGGGATTACATCACTGCTTGCCCTCTGGTACTATAAACCTTGGGAGGAAAGAAAAGATAAGAAATAACAATCTACACAGTTTCTTTTTTCTGTAATCTGTCCAATAAATCTTGACATTTGGGTTGAGAGCCTTTATCCTTTCCACCATAAGTTTTGCGCTTGGTATCCAATACTTTTCCAAATAATATATATATTTTCCTTTTTCAATATTGTCTCTCATAATGCAATATATCCATCCAGAAATTCCATTAATATCGGGGTCGTAAATGTAAGCAATAAGCTTAGCAGCATCGTCATCTATTAAGATATTCACATGGTACACACCGTGGAAACTATTCTCATATGTATAATTTCCCTGAAAAATATATCTATCATTTTTAATCCATATTTTCATAGGACCCACTTTTCTATCGTATATCATGCTTCTGTATCTCAAATATAAATAAAATACAATAAAGGCAATGTTTCCCAACAAAGGAAGAGTTTGGATTAATTTAAGAGCAATATTGTTAAGTAATACTATAATCGCTGAAATAAACCATATAAAATTATATAAAATAATCATAAAAACTGTAACATATAAACATCTTCTCCTGAATACGCCCTTCCAATAATAGGGTATTTCAAAATACATTAATACATCTTCGTTGTTATTTCCATTGTTCCTTATTGTATCCATCTCCATCACTCCTAGGACAATTGATGCACACAACTTCCCCATAAGGATATTTCAATTTTGATTTTGTTGCGTGTCGCCTGTTTAACAGCATCTATGAATTTATTCACATCTATATAAGATATGCTTACCATATTATATGGAACAAATAGAAATTGAGGCTTAAATCTTGTTTTTAGATGAAATTGTATAAGTGAAAGATAAGGATTTGCCAAATTTTTATAAATAACAATTTTATCTATCTCATTAAAATATATAAACTTTTTTCCTTCTTTATCAAATGGCAATGGCATATTTATGCCTTCATCAGATATCCATATATCCCCCACATCTCCAAAAGATTTTATCCTAAAACAAATAACATAAATTAGATATATTAATAGCGGTAGCATTACTCCACCTATCGCAAAAATTCCGAGAGCATCATCTGATGCATTTTCTGTTTTTCCCGTAACAATATCTATAGCCATAAGCAATACTATATACACTGCTAAAAATACTATTAATAATAACAAAACCAATGTAAATTTCAAATTTAAAATCTGTCTTTTATAATCCATATTTTGAAGATACTCATTTCTTGGTACATAAAAATAAAATTTTTCATAAATCATTACTCATAAACCCAATCATCATCAATTCTCCTGTAATTCAATATTTCTTCATCCGAGAAGAATATTTTCATTTCTCTTTCTGCGTTCTCCGCGCTATCCGCTGCATGGACCACATTTTTCCTCACATTCGTTGCAAAATCGCCCCTTATGGTGCCGGGCTCTGCATCTCTCCCGTTCGTGGCTCCCACCATTCGCCTGATTATCTCCACGGCGAACTCTCCTTCCACCACCATAACCACGACGGGAGAAGAGGTTACATACTCCACCAATCCCTCATAAAAACTCTTTCCCCTATGAACTTTGTATAATTCCTCCGCCATATCTCTGGACATCTGAATCATTTTCATAGCGACTATTTTTAGACCTTTTCTCTCTATTCTTTTTATTATTTCTCCAACTAAGCCCCTCTGCACACCATCAGGTTTAATCATCAAAAAAGTTCTCTCTTTCATTGAGATTCCTCGCTCTCTTTCTGCATCGCGTGGAGTCTGATTGCCTTGTATTTCCTATATTCCTCAGTCCACCTGACTTTTCTCGGTATTCTGCCGAGCTCTATCATATTTTTCTGGCACTTGCTACTGCAGAAATAGAGTACTTTACCGCTCTTTGTTACATACATCTTACCCGTACCTGGCTCTATTTTGGAACCGCAGAAGGAACATTTTCTGACCACTGGCATTTCAATCACCTTACCGTGAGTTTTCTGGCCTCTCTGGCCGTCTCGCGAAGCATCAATATATCTCCTATCTTTACCGGTCCCATAACATTTCTGGTTATTATCCTACCCTTATCTCTGCCCTCAAGTATCCTCACCTTCACCTGAGTTACCTCACCGGTCATCCCTGTCCTTCCCATTATTTCTATGACTTCCGCAGGCGTGGCCTCATCTTCCTCCGGCATCGCAATCACCCTACTTCTTTATACTCTTTATCTGCTCAATTATTTCATTACCCATGCTCTCCGCCTTGCCGAAATCTATAACTGCAGCGGATGCCGCACTCTTTATCCCCAGTCTTCTGCCCAGTTCTTCCTTACTGGGCACATAGCCGTAGGGTATACCTTTTTCCTCGCAGAGAAGCGGAAGATGAGCAACCACCTCCGGAGGGTTCACATCCTCCGCAATAATCACTAATTTAGCGAGTCCTCTCTCAATCATCTTCGTGACTTCGTTTGTGCCCTTTCTCACTTTGCCCGTCTCCTTTGCGAGTTCCACGAGTTCGTACAGCTTGTTCTTGAGTTCCTCGGGCATCTCGTACCTCACATAGATCTGCGCCAAGTTTTTCACCTCCTTCACAGGTGCTAATCCCCCTATACATAGTAGGTATTAAAGGTTACTATGCGACACCGCATACTATTTATACTTAACCACCATTCAACGACCGATGAAAGGCAGGGATATAGTTTCAATAAATGATTTGAGTAACGAAGAGATTTTGGAAATAATACGCGTTGCAAAGAAAATAGAGGGCATGGATAAAATTCCTCCCCTCTTACAGGGAAAAATTCTCGCATCTCTATTCTTTGAACCATCCACACGAACGAAAATGAGCTTTGAAACCGCCATGTTACGCTTGGGCGGAGGTGTGATAGGATTCGCGAGCACCGAGGGAACGAGCGTGAAGAAGGGCGAAAATCTCGCAGATACAATACGGGTTGTGGACGGATACGCCGATGTTATAGTAATACGCCATCCGCTGGAAGGCGCAGCCAGACTTGCAGCGAAGTTCGCGGAACACCCTGTGATCAACGCCGGGGATGGAGCGGGACAGCATCCCACACAAACTCTGTTGGACCTGTATACCATTTGGAATGAATTGAAATCTCTGGATATAGAGATAGCCCTTATAGGGGATTTGAAGTACGGGAGAACCGTGCACTCGCTGGCCAGAGCGCTGGCGAGATTCAACGCGAAGATAAGACTTGTTAGTCCACCTTCCCTTAGAATGCCGCGGCATGTTATAAGGGATATAGAGAACCTTACTGAGATAACCGAGCACAGCAGCATAGATGAAGTAGTTGACAAATGCGATGTTTTCTATGTAACGAGGATACAGAAGGAGAGATTTCCAGACCCCACGGAGTACAGAAGAGTTGCGGGGAGTTATAGAATAGATTTCGCCACTGTTGAAAAGATGAAGGATAACGCCATAATAATGCATCCTTTGCCGAGGGTAGATGAAATAGCCCATGAAGTTGATTCATCGCCAAAAGCCAAATACTTCCAGCAATCCAAGAATGGTGTGGTGGTCAGAATGGCCATACTTTGTAAAGTTCTAGGTGCACTCTGAGGTGATGTATATGGAGGAAAAGGTTTTGAAAATACAGAAGATAAGGAGGGGGATAGTAATAGACCACATCCCCTGCGGAAAGGCCTTAAAAGTTCTAAGAATATTGGGAATAACGGATGATATCGGCTCAACAGTGAGCGTTGCAATGCATGTTCAAAGCAGGAGAGTTGGCTTAAAGGATGTGGTAAAAATAGAGGATAGGTTTCTTGATGAGAAGGAGATGGACAAAATAGCGTTGATAGCGCCAAACGCCACCGTAAACATTATAGATGATTACAAGGTCGTTGAAAAATACAGGGTTCATCTTCCGAAAGAGTTTGTGGGAATTCTAAAATGTCCGAATCCGAGATGCATCACCAATCACGGAGAACCCGTTAAGACGGAGTTTGTGGTTATAAGCGAGAAGCCGTTGATATTAAGGTGCAAATACTGCGAGAGAGACATATATCAAGAGGAGGCCATAGAAAATATAGTGTGATAGATATGCTTATAGCCCTCACAGGCACTCCCGGCACGGGAAAAACATCCGTTGCCAAAATACTCAAAAAGAAATATAGAGTTGTGGAAATTTCGGAGATTGTTAAAAAAGACCCTTCTTTGATTCTTTACAGAGATGAAAAAAGGAATTCGCTAGTTGTGGATATTGATAAACTCAGGGAAAAGATGAGTAGCTATGACGGTATTGTGGTGGGACACCTTTCTCACCATCTTCCTGCGGACTTAGTTATTGTTCTCCGCACACATCCAGAAATCTTAAGAAAAAGGTTGTCCACGAAGAACTACAGCGAGGAGAAGATAAGGGAGAATATAGAAGCCGAAGCAATATCTCTTATAACTTCAGAATGCATGGAAATGCATACAGGCAGAACTTACGAGGTGGATACAACGGAGAAAACTCCGGAGGAGGTGGCGGAGATCGTTATGAAAATAATTGAGGATAAGGAATTCAGAAAGAATTATATTGCGGGAAAAATAGATTACACCGAGGTGGTACTCAATTGGTACTGAACGAGTATAGAGGGAGAGTAGATCCGCTGCTTACGAAAATCGCGCGCCCCTTTACAAGGTTTCATCCAAACACCCTGACATATCTATCCCTCCTGTTCGCTATTTTAGGAGGTTTCCTCTACTATCTGGATTTTCTGATATTTTCTTTCCTTTCAATATTTCTAAGTGCGATTTTTGACGCCCTTGACGGAAAGGTTGCGAGGATTAGAAAGTTATCTTCAAAACGGGGAGATTTCCTTGACCATCTGTTTGATAGATATGCAGATGCTGCCATAATAATAGGCATAGGATTAAGCAGATATTCCTCCCCCCAGATAGCCATTTTCGCTCTGACGGGAGTTTTCCTAACGAGTTATGTGGGCACGCAGGCCCAAGCGGTTGGACTTGAAAGGCTATACGCAGGATTTCTAGGAAGGGCCGAAAGAATGATAATTTTAACTATTCTTCCTCTCCTACAGTATTTCGTATCAATCAAAATCATTTATTTTACCGTGACGGAGTGGGTTTTGCTTATCTTTGCAGTTCTCGGAATACTGAATTCCATTTATCGTGCCGTAGTGGTTTGGAAAAAATTAAAATGAGCGTAGCCTCTCTATAACTTTCTGTACATCAAGCTTCGTCGCTATAAGAGGTACATTTTCAAGTTCAGCAAGTTTAATGGCTAGTTCGTCCACCCTATCTGGGCGTATGTACACGACCATTGCGGGCGTTAATGGATGCGCCCTTATGGCTATCATAGGTGACCTTCCGTACCTCACGCCGTTGAAGAAAAGGGCACGCTGCGTATTCCACCCATAAACACGGAAATAATCAAAGGCGTTGAATTTCAATATCGCTTTCAAACTCTCTATGATTGAATAACCCATAACTCCTCTATCTAGATCAACATTCTTCGTGTAATTCTGCCCATCTATAGCCTCCACTATCTCCTTAGCTGAGACCACATATTCAAAATCCCTCATATCCAATATTGCGTCCTCAACATTCTCTTTCAAAAAATTGTTTATCACTTTCCCTCCTCTACTTTTATCTATCTCAATAAGAGCCTGAACTATTTTTTTAATTGTTCCTGCTCCCGGAGATTTCCTCCTTCCCGATTCGTAATCGCTTATTACGGAAGAGGATATATTCAGATATCTTGCCACATCTTGCTGCGATACCTCAAAAATCTCTCGCCACTTTTTTATGGTTTTTCCGGGATTCTCCGAAAGAACAATCTCTCCTGCAATTTTCTCCTGTAGTTCCCTAAGATTCATAGTAGATGGATATGGAGAATTTTTAATAAAGGTTTCTTCCCTCACTTTATGTAAGTAAAACATTTATTTTTGTTTGTGTAAGATATTTATCAATATTCTTGGCTATATTAAAAGCATAGTTTAAATTATCATCTTTTATTCCTAAAATTTGTATACTAGTAATGTTTTTTGAAAGAGACCATACAATCAAAGTAATGTTATAAGGTAGTTTGAAGCGATAACTCTTCTCTTTTGATATTGAAAAAATTATCTTTTTCTGTTTAATATTTGTTATTAAAGGAATGATTTTAGATATTTCAGTAGAGGAAATTCCAAAATATTTGCTTATGCCGCACCCATATTTTTCAGGAATAGATTTTAAATAGTAAATCATTAGTATGGGCATTGGTGGTGCGGATATCATTAGAAGAACGAATACTAGTGTTGAAATTTTTAAATATACATACATATATATTATAATAACCGCTATTAATATAGAATTACCAATCATTATATAAACAATATTACTTGATATTTCTCCACATTGAACAGGAATCCAATACCTATATTTTATCTCTTGGCTTAATTTTTTACTTTGTTTAGAAAGCCTATAAGAAGTTATATAAAAATATAAAAAGAGGGGCATCGCCACAGATACTATTAACCAAACAGTTAGTGTGTTCACCTCATCCACAGCATAAGTATATGCATCTAAAATAAAACTAAATGCTAATATTATCAAAACACAAACAAGATTTTTTTCCATGATTTTATTGTTCAAATGTTTTAATGTATTGTATTTTCTCCAAACTTCCTCATAATCTAGATTAAATGTTTTAATAAGTAATTCAGAATTCATAGAGTATCACAGCTCCAAAGAAATATCGGAAATCTATCATTAGACCAGCCATATCCGCCATATTATATTCTCGCATAATATTTCCAGCCCACATAAACTATAATTGAAAAATAAGAATATAAAATTTTTGATTTCTCTAAGTTTTTGCTTTTTCTATAATTTCATTTGTCTTTTGGATAAGTTCCTTTACATAAAACAAATTATCTTCTTTTATTCCTGAAACAATTATACTGGTAAAGGAGGAATAATTCATATATCTGCTGACTTGGATAGTGATGTTATGTTGTGGAATTTTAAAAATGTACATGTTATAATATCCAGAGAGAAGTGGATGCTTCTTTTTCTTTTCTCCTGTTATTGTAGAAACCGCATTTGCTATGTCATTTACCGGTACTTTGAAAATACGTCCAAACACATGTCCTCGCTTGCCGTACAGATATTTCCTTAAAAAAACGATTAAATATGTATTAGCTAACAAAAGGATACTAACAGGAATTAGTATGACCAGCGGGATATTCACCAAAAAGCCGAATAAAATAAATATTACAGAACTCTCAATCCCTGCCATCGCAAGCAATATTTGTATGTCTCTAGAAGAAAATATTACTTCGCTCATCGCTGGCAGCCAGAATTTTTTCTTTATTTTAAAATATTCTTTGGCTACTTTCAATAGATTGTATATCATAAACTGCGAAAAACCCACCACAACCATTATAACAACCAAAATCGGTATATTTAAACTTTTGTAAATTATTGAGCTATAAGCCAAAGCAAAGACTAATGGTATTATCATAATAGAGAGCATCAAGCTACCTTTCAAAATTCTTACATATAGACCTGCAATTTTCTTAAAACTGATCCATGCTCCTTCTCCATTGGTGTTCAATTCTTTTATCAAATGTTCCAAATTCATACAAAGGTTATTAAAATCAAAAGATATAAAAATTTCTCTGGCGAAACTTTTAAAAACATCTTCAGAATTACTCCTTTCGCAGGGGCCGTAGCTTAGCCAGGCAGAGCGGCGGGCTCATAACCCGTCGGTCGCCGGTTCGAATCCGGTCGGTCCCACTTTCCATCACCAATTTTAAATAATCAAACACATTTTTACTCTCTATGGATGGGGATATTTTCGTGCGCCATTATCCAGTCATTGGCAGAGAAGGGCAGGAAAAATTGAGTAGGTATAGCGTGGTTGTGGTGGGTGCTGGCGCACTTGGTAGTTATACTGTACATTTCCTAAAAAAATTAGGTGTGGGCAAAATAAGAGTTATAGATGGAGATACATTAAATCACTCGGATATCCCGAGAACCTTGTACAATAAAGAGGATGTTGGTAGACTCAAGGTTGAACTTTTGTCCGAGAAATACGATGTTGAAGGAATTGCGGAAACTCTAATTTCAGATAGCATACATCTACTTGATAATTTTGATCTAATAATGGATGCCACCGACAACATACATACGAGATATTTAATAAACGAATTTGCAGATAAAAGAGGAATTCCTTGGGTACATATGGCGGTTCTTCGCACATACGGTTATATTATGGGTATAATTCCTGGAAAAACTGCTTGCTATAGATGTTTAATTCCAAGAAATATTTCTTCTGTGTCCACCTGCGCTATAGAAGGTATAATGTCATATGTACCAGCTACAGCAGCCGCGATAGGAGTGGCTGTTGGCCAAAGAATTCTATTAGAAAAAGATATAAAAAGCGAGATGATTTATTTCAATCTTGAAAATATGGAGTTTCAAAAAATATTTGTTCCTCGCAAAGACGACTGTGAGGTATGTGTGCGCAAAATATACAAATATCTAGAGAAGGGGGAAGGTATAAAAATAAGAGAGGTGTGTGAGGGTGTGGAAATTATTCCCCCAGAAAAACTAAACATTGATTTGGATAGTATAAAAGAAAGGCTTGAAAAATTGAATTACAGGGTGTATGGTGGAGACAGATATATTAAATTCCATGAGGGTGATATACAGATAATAATATTCAAAACTGGAAAGATGCTGGTGAAAGGTGTAGACAAAGAGGAGGCTATGAGATACTATGCCCGATATCTTGGGTACTAACAGTTCAAAATCATTCCAACAAACCTATATGTTTTGCAACTTCCAAGAATTCTTCCATTTTTCCTCTTGTTATTACTCTTTTGGGAGCGAATGAACACATACACGGTACCATAAGGTCATAAGTTCCTATTTTTCTAGCGTACCTTTCAATTTCAACTTTATCAAGTCCTATAAGTGGGCGGTATATAGGTAAATCTGTGGCGGTACTTTCAATGTACAGGTTTTCTAAGGTCTGGGAGGCTACTTGGCCTAGGGAATCGCCCATTACTATACCTAAAGCTCCTATCTCTCTGGCTATCTCTCCAGCTCTTTTGAGCATAAGATATTTACATATCACACAGATCCATTCCTTTCTCCTGAGATTACTTATGTAGGGCGATAGAAGCTCATTATGATTCTCAACGATAAACTCAACGGGATGAATGTCGCTCAGAATATTTACTATTTTCCGCACATCATCCTCGTATCCTTGAGAGAAATGTAGAGCCGTTATTTCAGCACCTCTCCTCATCATAAGGAATGTGGCAACAGGCGAATCCATCCCACCGCTTATGAGAGATAGTAGTTTTCCCTGAGTTCCAACGGGTAAGCCGCCAACACCTTCAATTTTTTCTGTGAAGAAGTAGAGTTCTCTGTCAATAACCTCTATGAAAATTTCCAAGTCAGGATTGGATAGATTTACCTTCCATCCGAACTTTTTCACGAAAAAATCCCCAATTTCTCTCGCTATCTCCATGGATGTTTTGGGATATCTCTTGTCTATGCGCTGTACGGTAATCCTAAAAGATTTGGGTGATAAATCACGGAATTTTTCACCTATATATTCTTCTATTTCATCCTCCTTAACAATATCCGCAGGGGATACGGAAACTACTCCCGGAGTTTTTGCTACTATTTCGGGAGGTACATTTCCTTCTACAATAATTCGCCCGTGCTTTCTGATTATTTTTCCCTCATACCCCTTCCTCTTGATTTTCATTCTTAGGTTTTCAACAAGTTTATTCTCAAATTCTCTTCTTTTACCTTTTTTGAGTGAAATTTCGCCATACCTGATTATGAGAGGCATACAGCTCCTAAGGATAATCAAAATTTAAATTTTTATCCCCATTACCCCACACGGAGGAAATTCCATGGAAGAAAAGATAAAAAAGATGAAAAGAGAAAAAAATGCGGTAGTATTAGCCCATAACTATCAACTCCCAGAAATACAGGATATTGCGGATTTTGTTGGAGATTCTCTTGAACTTGCAAAAAAAGCTATGCAAATTAATGCCAAAAAAATATTCTTCTGCGGGGTATACTTTATGGCGGAAACTGCCGCTATTCTAAATCCCGAAAAGGAAGTGTATATTCCGAGCGAGGAGGCTCTTTGTCCCCTTGCCGCATCTTTGGATGTGGAGGAGTTGGTAGAAATCCAAAAGAAAAATCCCGATGCCCTTACAGTTGTGTACATAAACACAAGAGCCGTAGCCAAGAAGTATGCTGATGCAATATGCACATCCGCTAATGCCCCTGAAATTGTATGCAACGCACCTTCGCAAAAAATAATATTTGGCCCGGATGCTAACCTCGCATATTATGCTAAGAAAAAGTGTCCAGATAAGGAAATAGTAGCTGTGCCCGAAGATGGTCATTGCTATGTACATGTGTGTTTCAGAGTTGAAGATATTGATGAGGCTAGAAAAAAACATCCCGATGCAATATTGATTGTTCATCCCGAATGCCCACCAGAGATTCAGGAAATTGCAGATTACATTGGAAGTACGGGACAAATGGTTAAATTGTGCGGAAAACTTAACGCTAAAAAGTTTTTGATAGGTACCGAGAGAGAAATGTGCTATCGTCTCAAAAAACTTTACCCCGACAAGGAATTCATACCGATAAGAGAGGACGCCGTATGTAAGCAGATGAAAAAAATAACTTTAAAAAATCTCTATGAATCTATGAAAGAAGAGAAGTTTTTGGTGAAAGTACATCCCAACATCGCAAAAGGCGCAAGAAAGGCAATAGAGAGGATGCTGGAAGGGTGGTGAGGTTTCAGTCTAACTATGGTCTGATTTCTACAATAACTGCCGCTCGGCCTGTCGGATTTTGTAGTCGTCGCTTTCAATCCCACCATGGTCTGATTTCTACGATAATTGAATATGGGTTTATAAATTTTCTTATCTGAAAAGTAGAATAAACGCGCATTTAAATAAACATTATTGAATTCTGCGTCATATCGGCGGTAGCGCTATGTGTATTTAAACATCCGATGCAAATTGTAACATATGTAATATTTAAAATAACAACAATTTGCAATTTCTTATGTAAAGATAGATTGTCATTCGTACGCCTTTAACCAGTCCTCAACGGGCTTCTTGAACTTTTCTCCTTTTCCTTTAGTTAGTACCCTAGCCATAAAATCGCATAAATATTCGGGATTGTCCTCAAACATAGCCAGCACTGTCATCTCAAGTTCCTTGCTCTCCGGGAGGGGGTCAAGAATCATCTTTCTCATCCCTATCTCCAGTATGAACTCCACATAATCATCAATTTTATCCGATAGTTTTTCTCCTATAACAGCATCTATGACTTTGGAGAAGTGGCGAACTCTTTCCGCAACTTCCTTTGAAATTGTTACTCGGGGCAT
>CAYVVU010000016.1:0-2869 GCA_964455305.1 uncultured Thermoplasmata archaeon | reverse complement strand
TGGAGAAGTGGCGAACTCTTTCCGCAACTTCCTTTGAAATTGTTACTCGGGGCATGAATGTGTATAGATGTAGTTATTATTAAATTTCTGATTTTCATCATTAGATAAACTAAAAGTACATCTTCACCATGCCCAGATATGCTCTTTGAGAGGATGGATGTTCCCTTCGAACTCTACACCGTGAAAATAAGAGAAGCGGGTGATAAGGAACTTCTGGAAATAAATGAGCGCATGGGTCTTGGTCTAAATCTTGATGAAATGAAAAGAGTTCAGAGATATTTTAAGGATATAGGACGCGATCCAACGGATATTGAACTCCAAGCGATAGGACAGGCATGGAGCGAACACTGTTGTTATAAGAGTAGCAAGGTTCTGCTCAAAAAATACATTTTTGGTGTGAGTAACGAGGATGTTATCGTACAGTTTGAGGATGATGCTGGCGTTGTAAGATTCTGTGATGACTGGGCTTACGCGGTAAAGATTGAAAGTCATAATCATCCGAGCGCAATAGAACCTTATGGTGGAGCCGCCACAGGGGTCGGAGGAATACTGCGCGATGTTCTGAATATGGGTGCTGAACCTGTTGCTCTCATAGACCCGCTGTTCTTCGGAGATATATACACGGAGGAATCTATTCCAAAAGGATTTCTGCATCCGAGATACATTTTTGAAGGAGTGGTTTCGGGCATAAGGGATTACGGCAACAGGGTCGGAATACCCACCGTCTCCGGCCTAACTTATTTTGATTCTTCTTATAACTTCAACCCGTTGGTGAATGTTGGATGTGTGGGAATAGTTAAGGTGGATAAGATTGTGAGGAGCAGAATAACGGAGAAAGATGTTAATCTGGTCATTGTCGGCGGCAAAACAGGAAGGGATGGAATCCATGGCGTGAATTTCGCATCCAAGGTTCTCAGTGAGAGCAGTGAAGAGAAAAAATCCGCCGTTCAACTTGGAAATCCAATAATAAAGGAACCGCTAATCCACGCGATTCTGGAGGCAAACGAACTGGGAATAATAAGGGGTATGAAGGATTTGGGTGGAGGGGGGTTGAGCAGTGTTGTGGGGGAGATAGTCCACGCTGGGGGTGTTGGCGCGGAAATTCATCTTGATAGGGTTCCGTTGCGCGAAGAGGATATGGCCCCGTGGGAAATATGGATATCCGAATCTCAGGAGAGAATGCTCGTAGCCGTTAGAGATGAGGATTTGGATGCTCTGAAACAAATATTTGAAAATTGGGATTTGGACTACGCCGTGATCGGCAGAACGAACGGAACCCATAGGTTAGTGATATACTTCAAAGGCGTAAAGATATTTGATCTGGATTTAAACTTCGTTACCTCCGCCCTCACATATCATAGGGCGTATGTGTACCGAAGGAGGAGTCGTCGCTCTACGATACCTCCAGAGCCCAAAAATTATAGAGAAATTTTCCTGAAGGTTTTGTCCTCCCCCAATGTGAGGTCCAAGGAATATGTGATAAGGCAGTACGACCACGAGGTAAAGGGGAGAACCATTCTCAAGCCCATGGTGGGAAAGATAAATCACGAAACTCATTCGGATGCATCCATACTCAAATTTGAGAACATACCGAAGATGCTCGCTATAACCACAGCGGCCAATCCTCAATACGCAAAATTGGACCCCTATAGGGCATCGTTGAGCAGCGTTGATGAAATCGTCAGAAATTTAGTTTGCGTAGGTGCGCATCCACATACAATGGTGGATTGTCTGAACTTCGGAAATCCCGAGAAGCCCGAAGTTATGGGGGATATGCATCTCGCCGTTAAGGGTTTGGGCGATGCATCGCGCAAACTAGGAATTCCGTTCGTATCGGGAAATGTCAGTTTATACAACGAAACTTTCGGAAGGAGCATACCGCCGACCGCGACATTGATAGGTGTGGGAATAGTGGATTCCGAAAATCAGATTAGAAGTTCGGAGTTCAAGAAGGAGGGAAATCCTATATATCTTGTTGGTAAAACCAAGGATGAACTCGGCGGAAGTGAATACTTCCGCGTTCTCGGAATAAATGATGGCGTCGTGCCGAATGTAAATCTGAACGAATTGAAAAGAATATTCCCCACAGTTCTGGAAATTATTCGGAGTGGAATAGCAGTGGCATCTCACGACCCATCCCACGGAGGTTTGGGCATAGCCATCGCGGAAATGGCCATAGGCGGAGAGAAAGGATGCGAAATAGATTTGGGAGATATAGCCTATAGGATGGATATAAAACTGTTTTCGGAGAG
Organism: uncultured Thermoplasmata archaeon; assembly: GCA_964455305.1. Classification (GTDB taxonomy): domain Archaea; phylum Thermoplasmatota; class Thermoplasmata; order Thermoplasmatales; family CAYVVU01; genus CAYVVU01. The sequence goes on along the minus strand of CAYVVU010000016.1, from coordinate 617 downwards.
CAACACCAGATGGATTCTGGAAATCTCAGAAGATAGAGAGGAAGATTTTCTTGAAATTGCGAGGAGCAAGAATATTCCGTTCGTTAAGATAGGAAAAGTTGGCGGGGATTCAATAGTATTTAAGGATGGACGGAGAGAGTTTTCTTTGGAAATAAACGAGGTATGGGAGGTGTGGAGCCGTGGATTCTGAACTCAGGGCCATAGTTCTCAGAATGGAAGGAACTAACTGCGAGATGGAATCAAAAATCGCTCTGGAAAAAGTTGGATTTAGCGCAAAATATGTCCATCTGAAAAAATTGAGTCCTACCGTTTTGGAAGAATCCCATATGCTCATGCTTCCGGGAGGGTTTTCTGCGGGAGATTATGTGAGGGCCGGCGCAATCTTCGCAGCGCGTTTAAAAAAGCACATAAAATCGCTCAGAAAATTCGTGGAAGAGGGAAAGGCAATATTTGGGGTTTGCAACGGATTTCAGATTCTGGTTGAGTTGGGATTGCTGCCCGGTTTTGATGTGGTGGATGAAAGACCCCTCGCTTGTTTGGCGGGGAACGAGTCCAATCGCTTTGAATGCAGATGGACATATGTGAAAAAGGAAAATAGCGTTTGTAAATTCACGGAG
>CAYVVU010000015.1:12893-22965 GCA_964455305.1 uncultured Thermoplasmata archaeon | reverse complement strand
CAAGGAAAGATTAAAGAAAAATCACTCCCCGAGGAACGGGTAGCGGTAGTCCTCGGGTGGCAGGAAGTTCTCCTTAATTGTACGGGGTGTAACCCATCTTATGAGGTTGAGCCAACTACCTGCCTTGTCGTTGGTACCTGATGCTCTGCTGCCGCCGAATGGTTGCTGACCAACTATTGCTCCCGTTGGCTTGTCGTTTATGTAGAAGTTACCGGCCGCGTGCTTCAGTATTCTTTCCGCTTTATCAATAGCTTCGCGATCTCTTGCAAATACAGCTCCTGTTAATCCGTACGGTGAGGTTTCATCGCACAGTTTAAGGGTTTCCTCGTATTTCTCGTCCTCGTATATATAGACGGTAAGCACGGGACCGAAGATTTCTTCAACCATGGTTACATACTTCGGATTGTAAGCTCTGATAACGGTGGGTTCTATGAAGTATCCTTTGCTATCATCGTAATTTCCACCATAGATAACTTCGGCTTCTTGGGCTTTCTTTGCATCCTCTATGTACCTCACTATCTTCTTGAACGCATTTTCGTCTATAACCGCATTCACAAAATTGCTAAGGTCATCCACCGGCCCAACCTTTATAGTTTTGAGTTCTTTAACCATTAAGTCCCATATGGGTTCCCAGAGTGATTCAGGTATATACGCTCTTGAAACAGCCGAGCATTTCTGACCCTGATACTCAAAGGCACCCCTTATTATTGCAGTTACTACTTCAGGTACGGAGGCTGATGAATGCACGAACACGAAATCTTTGCCCCCCGTTTCTCCCACAATCCTCGGATATGCCTTGTATTTATCTATGTTCTCGCCTATGGATTTCCACATCTTCCTGAAAACCGCAGTGGAGCCTGTGAAGTGCACGCCCGCGAAGTCCGGGTGCTTGAAAACTATGTCCCCGATTAGTTTAGAGTTTCCTGCTATGAAGTTTATCACGCCCGGTGGAAGACCAGCCTCCATTAGTATTTTCATTACAATGTAGTTTGAATACACCACGGTTCTGGAGGGTTTCCAGACCACAACGTTGCCCATCATGGCGGGAGCGGTTGGAAGGTTCCCTCCTATGGATATGAAGTTGAACGGTGGCACAGCGAATATGAATCCTTCCAGAGGTCTGTAATCCATGCGGTTCCAAGTACCTGTTGGCGAGTATTCCGGCTGCTCCGTGTAAATCTTCCAAGCGTAGTAGGCGTTGAACCTCCAGAAATCTATGAGTTCCGCCACATCTATCTCCGCTTGGAAAGGATTCTTAGAATGCACATGCATTACAACAGCATCCATGTAAATTCTGTATTTCTTGGAAAGCAACTCAGCGGCTTTTAGAAATATGGCTATACGATGATACCATGGCATCTCTGCCCATTTCTCTCTGGCTTCCATTGCAGCTTCTATTGCTTCTTTAACTTCATCCTCGCCAGCTTTATGATAAACTCCTATGATTCTGTTGTGCTCATGGGGTAATCTGCACTCCGCGGTATCTCCAGTCTTTACTTCTTTCCCGCCGATGATGAGGGGAATTTCCAGATGTCCTTCTTTGATTTTTCTGAGTTCCTCAAGTAGTTTCTCTCTCTCAGGAGTTCCGGGTGCATAATCAATTATCGGCTCATTTTTTGGTTTCGGAACCTTGAAAATACCCTCCATTTTTAATCACCTCCAAACTTAACACCTTGAGCAAGGGGCAAATCCTTACCCCAGTTGATGGTAACAGTTTGCCTCCTCATATAGCCCTTCCAGGCATCGCTTCCGCTCTCTCTGCCACCGCCGGTATCCTTTTCACCTCCGAATGCCCCGCCTATTTCGGCGCCAGCAGTACTGGTATTCACATTGGCTATACCGCAATCAGAACCCATCGCAGATAGGAAATACTCCGCCTCTCTCAGATCCGTGGTGAATATCGAGGAGGAAAGTCCCTGCGGTACGGAGTTGTGAATCTTAATGGCTTCCTCCATGGTGCGGAACTTGAACACATAGAGTATAGGCGCAAAGGTCTCCTCCTTAACTATTTCCATATTCGGATGCGCTTCAATTATCGTTGGCTTTACATAATGACCGCCCTCAAGTCCCTCTATCTTCAAAACTTCTGCGCCATAGATAACCTTGCCGCCCTCTTCCTTGGCCCTTTCTATCGCTTTGAGGTATGATTCCACGGCACTTTTATCAATCAGAGGACCCATTAATACGCCTTCCTCCAGAGGGTTACCTATCTTTATGTTCTTGTAAACATCAACGAGTTTCTTCAGGAATTCGTCGTAGATATCCTCGTGGAGGATTAGGCGTCTGGTTGTGGTGCACCTCTGCCCTGTTGTGGCTAATGCACCAAAGGCAACGCCCTTCAGCGCTATGTTCATATCCGCCTTGCTCGTGACTATCGCCGCGTTATTTCCACCGAGTTCAAGTATCGTTCTGCCCAGTCTACGAGCAACATTTTCCGCGACCTTTCTGCCCGTGGCCACGGAACCCGTGAAGGATATCAGCGGCAACCTTTTATCGTTAGACATCCATTCTCCGACTTCTCCACCACTACCAACCACAAGAGTAAACAACGCTGGCGGCGCCCCCATATCCTCCACAACTCTACTCACTACCTTTGTAACTGCTATCGCGGTTAGTGGCGCGAGCGTGGAAGGTTTCCAGACAACAGAATCCCCGCATACAGCGGCGATCATCGCGTTCCAAGACCACACCGCCGAGGGGAAGTTAAATGCGGTTATCACGCCAATAGCCCCTAATGGATGCCATTGCTCGTACAATCTATGGTGAGGTCTCTCGCTCGCGATCGTTAAGCCGTAAAGTTGTCTAGAGAGTCCCACCGCAAAATCGGCGATATCAATCATTTCCTGTATTTCGCCCCTCGCTTCGGTCATGGTTTTTCCAACTTCAACTGCAAGAAGTTTTGCAAGGTCTTCCTTTTCTTTCCTTAGTTCGTCACCAATCGCCCTTATAACCTCGCCCCTTTTGGGTGGAGGAACCATCCTCCACTCTTCAAACGCCTTAACCGCAGCGTTAACAGCGGCATCGTAATCCTCTCTAGTTGCCATAGCAACTTTTGCTATCTCACTTCCATCAATGGGTGAATAAGAAGTCACAAGTTTTCTGCCCTCCTTCGGCAGCCACTCACCGCAGAATGTTCCTGAATTTACTTCTTCAATCCCAAATTTGCTGAGTACATCCTCTACCTTCATTCTATCACCTTTCAGCGCTAATGATGCGTTAGGTATAAATTTTTCTACAAAGTAATCCACTATCGTCCATGTCTTTGCTCACCGCTTCTCATAAGTTATAACAACAGATTTATAAACAAGTTCGGTATCCGCCTTACTGGGGCCGGTAGCTCAGCTAGGTAGAGCAGCGGGCTCTTAACCCGCCGGTCGGGGGTTCGAATCCCTCCCGGCCCGCTTTGTCTTTGGAGGTGAGAATTCTCTAGTTATTCATCAGAAAATATTAGAATTAGAACAGGGAAAACTATAAAGACCTAAGGTTAAAGTTAAAGGTTTTTCAAGAAATAAAAAATTAAGAAGGCGGTGTCTGAGTTTTTGCTGTTGGTGCTGATGTTTCTGCCTCCTTTTTCGCCATAATAAAGTGCATAATTCCACCGACGAATCCTATTATAAAGCCAACTAGTGTTAGGTATAATCCAGCTCCAGTCTCAGCGGAAATATTTTCATATCCAGCATACATGGCCTTTATGTATTCCACAGCCCCAAAAGCTAAACCCGTCAAAATCAATCCAAGTAGCGCAAAGACAAGCACTAGAATCCCACCTATGGGTTTCTTTATGACGCCAGCAAAAATTATTACTAGTATAGAGAATATTAATGGTGTAAACCCGAACGCCATTACGGTCAAGTATCCTGGCACGCCTACAGATATTTGCTGCCCTGTGTCAGGATTTGTTGCACTCACTATAACCCAAGGTAGAAAGAATCCTATTAAAGCTATTATACCTCCAATCAGCCCTATTATCTGACCCTTATTCATGCCTATCACCGCAAAGTGTAATTGTAACATAGTATATAAATTTTGAGGATAGGTTATTAATATATCATCAAAAAATCCTCGCTGACTTTAAATACAATGAAATTCTTAGGTATGATATGGTATTGGATAGTTTAGGCGAGTCCCTGCGCTCCACATTGAAAAAGATACTTCGGAGCACCCGTGTGGATAAGGAACTGATAAAGGATGTGGTTAGGGATTTGCAGCGTGCACTTTTAAAAGCGGATGTAAATGTTCGCTTGGCCCTTGAGATATCCAAAAAGGTGGAGAAACGCGCTCTGGAGGAAAAACCACCCCCGGGAAAAAGTATGAGGGATCATCTGGTCAGGATAATATACGAGGAGATAGTTAAAATCCTGGGAGAGGAGAAGAAGATAGAACTTAAAAGGCAGAAGATAATGCTTGTTGGTCTATATGGACAGGGAAAGACTACCACTGCCGCCAAACTGGCTAAGTTCTTCCAGAGGAAGGGGTTGAGTGTTTGCTTGGTTGCCTGTGATGTTCATAGGCCAGCAGCGTATCATCAATTGAAGCAACTGGCGGAAAAGGTGGGTTGCGGTTTCTTTGGAATTGAAAATGAGAAGGATGCCTTAAAAATAGCGAGGGAATCGGAAAAATATGTTAAAGATTACGATGTTAAGATTTACGATACTTCTGGGCGACATTCCCTTGAGGAAGATTTGATAGAGGAAATAAAGAATCTGAAGAAGATAATAAAGCCCGATGAAATTTATTTAGTTATAGATGCCACCATGGGTCAGCAAGCCGGACCTCAAGCGAAGGCATTTCACGATGCTGTGGGCATTACGGGAGTGATAATAACAAAATTGGACGGCACGGCGAAAGGGGGCGGCGCTTTGAGCGCCGTAGCAGTTACCGGTGCGCCGATAGTATTCATAGGTGTGGGCGAACATATTGAGGATTTAGAACACTTTGACCCACCGAGGTTCATAGCCAGATTGCTGGGAATGGGCGATTTACAAACGCTTATGGAAGTAGCCAGAGAGATTGAGATGGATGAGAAGAGGGCTGAGGAAACAGCCGAAAGACTACTCAGCGGAAAGTTCAATTTGAAAGATATGTACGAAATATATGCGGAACTAGCCAAACCTGGATTTTTGAAGAAAATACTTTCCTCCCTGCCATTTCTTAACCTCTCGCCTCAGGCCCAGCAGCCTGACGAGGAGGAATTCGCCCGCAAATTAAGGAAGTACAGAGTAATAATGGACTCTATGACCTACGAGGAATTGGAGAATCCCGACATAATAAAGGGAAGCAGGATAGATAGGATAGCCCGCGGTAGCGGTATGAGACCGTCCGATGTGAGGGAACTTTTGAAGGAGTATTCAAGAATGAAGAGCATGATGAAGAGTTTGAAGGGAAACAGGAGGATGATGAGGATGTTGAAAAAGCAATTAAGAGGATTTGAGATGGGTGGTGTATAAAATGTCTCTGCTATGTTGCTTGGTTTTAGTACTTGCTCTTATAGCGCTGTTCTTCGGACTTAAGTTTCTTCTGAAGTTAGCGCTGGCCATAATACTAGCGATACTCATAATAGTAATAGTCATCATAGGAATCCTAATACTCTTCGGCGTAATATCTCTCGCTTGGATTATATATCCGTTTTTCGTCTATACTCCTTTTACCTAACGCCGAATAAAAAGGGTAATGGTGTATGATGTCATTCCCCCTACCAAGGTGATAGCCATGGACTTGGATTCAATATTCAAGCCGAAAAGCGTAGCGGTTATAGGCGCATCTCGGGATCCTAAAGCCATAGGCCATCAGGTTGTAAAGAATATACAGGAATCCGGCTATGAAGGTAAGGTTTACCCTGTAAATCCGAAGGCAGATGAAATCCGCGGCCTCAAGTGTTATCACTCGGTTCTTGAAATACCCGACGAGATAGATCTGGCTGTAATAACCGTTCCCGCGAAAATATGTCCGCTGGTCGTGGAGGAATGCGGCAAGAAGGGAGTTAAGGGCCTCGCCATAATAGCATCGGGTTTCAGCGAAGTGGGGGAAGTGGAACTTGAAAGAAGGGTTGTAGAAATCGCCCGAAAATACGGTATGAGGATTTTAGGCCCGAACATAGTGGGAGTGATGAGCAATCCCAAAAAGTTAAATGCGGCGTTCGGTCCATATCTCCCCTATCCCGGTAAGATTACCCTACTGTCACAGAGTGGTGCCTTGTTGATAGCGATGGACGCGCGAACTTGGCTTGACAAAGTGGGCATATCCTATATGATAAGTTTGGGAAACATGGCAGACCTTGACTTCGGTGATCTGATTGAGTATTTCAACGAAGATGAGGATACAAATGTTATATCCCTTTATGTGGAAGGAATTCAGAACGGAAGGAAATTTTTGGAAAAATGCAAGAAAGCCAAGAAGCCGATAATCGCTCTTAAAGCAGGAGTTTCGCAGCGTGGAGCGGCTGCGGCTGCCTCGCACACAGGTTCTCTGGCGGGCTCAGCCAAAGTTTATGAAGGTGCGTTTAAGCAGGGCGGCGTGGTTATGGCAGAAGATTTAAACGCTCTGTTTGATAGATCCATGGCCCTATCCCTTCAGCCGCCAATGAAAGGGGATAATCTTCTGGTGATAACCAACGGCGGGGGCGTGGGAGTTCTCGCAACGGATGCTGCCGAGAAGTACGGTGTGCCCCTCAAAGATGCTCCAGAAGATTTAAAGGAATTAATGAGGAAGTGGATGCCCCCGTTCGGCTCACCCAAGAACCCCGTGGACCTCACGGGCATGGCCGATCGCGAACACTATGAGGGTTCAATACAAGATGCCATGCTCCACAACTGGGTGGATGGTCTCGTAATACTCTACTGCGAAACATCATTCACAGATCCTATGAACATAGCGGAGGGAATATACAAGGCGGTAAGTGAAGCCCGCGAGAAGGGTTCTGAAATACCAGTTACCGTGAGTTTAATCGGCGGCGAACGATGCAGAGAAGCGTCTGGATGGCTTATAGAGCATGGTATACCAACATACAACTCTCCGGAAATAGCGGTAAATTCTATAGCAGCGTTGCGTGAATATTGGAAATTTAGGGAGAGGATGGGTATGGAGTTCAAGAGGTTTGAAGATGTGGATAAGGAAAAAGTTAAGGAGATAATAGAGAACGCGAGAAAAGAAGGAAGGAACTTCTTGCTTGAGCCAGAGGCGAAGGAAATATTCAGGGCTTATGGCTTGCCCGTACCTGCGGGAAAAGTGGCTACGAACGAGGAAGAGGCTATTGAGATAGCGAAGGAAATTGGCTTTCCGGTGGTTATGAAAATAGTTTCTCCGCAGATAATTCATAAAACTGAGGCCGGAGGTGTCAAGGTTAACATTGAAACGGAGGATGAAGTTAGAAGTGCCTTCAGGGAAATAGTGGAGAACGCGAGAAAATACGACCCGAACGCTGAGATAAAAGGAGTATATGTGCAAAATATGGCTCCGTGGGGAACGGAAGTTATAATTGGAAGCGTTAAGGACCCGCAGTTCGGCCCTGCCGTTATGTTCGGACTTGGCGGAATATTCGTGGAAGTCATGAAAGATGTTACCTTCAGAATAGCACCAGTGAGCGAAGGGGATGCGAGAGAAATGGTTGAGGAAATAAAGGCCAGCAAGATACTGAAGGGATTCCGCGGTGAAAAACCGAAGGACATAGATTCTCTTGTGGAAGCCATATGTAGATTATCGCAACTGGTCTACGAGTTTGAAGAGGATATAAGTGAGGTGGATGCAAATCCAGTTATGCTATACGAGAAAGGATTGAGTGTCGTGGACGCAAGGATAATCCTCTCCAAGAAATGACTTGTGTTATAACGCACATGGATTCTGACGGCGTAATCTCTCTTTCTTTCATTTTGAGGGTTAGGAGAGTGGAGAGGGTATATTTTACCTCGCCTACACAATTGAAGGATACTCTATGCTATTCAATGATAGGGAACAAGAATCTTGAAGAGGTAATCGTCGCGGATTTGACTGGAAATAGGGAAACATTGATACTCTCCTCTGTGTATCAATCCGCTCTCTGGCTGGATCACCACGAATGGGAGGATGATCTGAAAATACCGGAAAATGTGGAAGTTGTGGTTAAACCGGAGAGCAAGAGTGCTGCTAGGGTAGTCGCAGAATATTTCGGGATAGAGAGCAAACTTGTGGATATGGCGGATGAGATAGATACTAATAGTGTGGAGAGTGAGGAGGCAAGATTCATAAGAAATGTTGTTGGAGCCATCAGGCTGAATTATCATGGGATGAAATTAAACGAAAAATTGATGCAGTTCGCCCTAGACCTTAACAAAGAGGACTTTTCATTGCTTAAGGAAAAATACGGGGAGATGGAGGAAGAGTATCAGAAGCACATAGAGAGGATAGCCAACCAAGTCCGCGAAAAAACAAGAATATACAACATCGCAAATCTCAAAGTCGGGATATTTGAGACGACGGAATCCATTCCAGTTTATGTGGCCACGAACGAACTGGAAGATAAAGAACTGGACATACTAATAGTGGTATCTTACAGGATGAACAGGAACGGAAAACCCTACACAAAACTTGAATTCAGAACTCATACGGGGAAGGATGTCCTCAAAATAGCGAAGTTCTTCGGTGGCGGAGGCCATATATTGGCTAGCGGCGCAACGGTACCAGAAATAGTTACGGTCACGGATATACTCAATGTAATATCAATGCTCTACGGGAAGGAGGGCGAGTAAGTTGGGAGATGATGAAAGGGAAAAAATAATTTTGAGAATAGAGGAAGTTCCAGAGTTAACAATAGAAGAACTCGCTGAAATAATAGAGAAATATGAGCGAGAGCATCCTGACGAAGAACTCTACTTTGATATGGATACGGGCACTCTAAGAGCTATGAAGAAGAAAAATACTCCTGAAAATCGTAAAATATAAATACCATAGCCACCTATAGTTTACTATGGCAACCACAATACAGATTAGTGAAGAGCTCAAGCGCGAACTACAGAAGCGTAAAATATTCTGTAGGGAGACCTATGAGGATGTGATATGGGATCTTCTGGAGATAGATAAAGAGCTTTCAGAGGAAACACTCCGCCATCTTAAAGAGTCCTACAAGGACATAGAGGAGGGCAGAGTTTACACCTTGAACGAGGTTAAAAAACGGCTGGGTCTATGATGTATGAAGTTCTTTTTACAGAAACGGCCCTGAATCAATTACATAAACTTGATAGGTCAATTCAGGAAAGAATTATTGCTATATTGGAGAGAGTAAGGCTCTCACCGGAGAGATATTTAAGGAAATTAAAAGGACGCCCAGAGTACAGGCTTAGAGTTGGAGATTACCGCCTTTTGATACTTGTAGATAGGGATAAACAAATTTTGTATATGGTAGAAGTAGGTCACCGAAAGAATATTTATAAATGACTTACCGATGAAAAATTAAAGAGATAAATCTTCTCTTATACCCTTAACCACTCTCGCATAAACTTCCTTGTATATGTTTTCAAGCTCTTTTATCGCTTCTTCGTATTCCTTGAGGATTTTGTTTTTGAGTACCTCATCCTCTATGCTTCCAAGATTTATAAGAACATTCAGGCCCGCACCCAATCCTCCTGCATAAGCGAGAAGGGCAGAGCATCCAACATCGCTCATTGCGCTCCTCAGCCCAATCTTTTCCAGTTCGTCGGCCAGTTTTACGGATTTCTTAGCCAAGGAGAGAACCTCTTTGGGCACATTTATCGCTCTAAGAACAGCATTGCGAACCATTTTTCTCTTTTCCTCCTCGTCTCCCTTGAATTTGAATGCGCTCATAAGCATGTTGAAGGCCCTTGTATCTTCATCTATCAGTTTGATTGCTCTATCTTTTATTTCCTGCGCTTCAATGGCCAACCTTTCAAATTCCTCGCGTTTATCAGCGAGTTTCTTCTTTCCATAGGATATGTTAGATACCATTGATATCAGCGAGGATGAAAGCGCAACCGCCAGAGCGGAGGCACTTCCTCCACCGGGCGCGGGGGAATCGCTAGCAAGTTCATTCACAAAATCCAGAAGTTTCATCTTAGCTAGCTTTTGTGTCTGAAGTTCCTTCTCT
>CAYVVU010000015.1:3756-12883 GCA_964455305.1 uncultured Thermoplasmata archaeon | reverse complement strand
GGTATTAAGCCAACAATCTCGCTCCCAGTAACCCTCAATCCGAGATTCTCCGCCTCCTCCTTCGCGACCTCAAATACCTTCCAAAGCGGTGTAATCTTGTAATTTATAAGATTTATGGAAATTTGTGCCCTCTCGTATTCATCTATGTACCATCCTATAGCCCTCACCGCCTTCAACCTTCCCGGCACATGCTCCTTTGTACCGTCTGGCAATTTTCTCTTGTATCCCTTCTCTCTTATTCTCTTGGCGACCTTGTGAGCCAATTTTTTATCCTTCGTGTTCAGGTTTATATTGTAGGCAATCAGAAACTCCCTCGCTCCTATAACGGTGGCCCCGCTTCTCGCCACCTCATCATTCCACTCCGCAGGCCCGAAATCGGGCTTCCACTTTGGGTCTTTCAACTTTTGCGGTAGTGCTTCGTACTCGCCTTCCCTTATATCCGCCAGACTTCTGCGATAATCTGCGGTTGCAGCGTACTCATAAAGATAAACGGGAATTCCCAGTTCCTCACCAACCCTTTTTCCCAATTCTCTTGCCAAACGGACACAATCCTCCATGGTCACATTCCTTACGGGAACGAATGGAACCACATCTGCCGCCCCTATTCTCGGGTGCTCTCCCTTATGAAACCTCATATCTATAAGTTCCTTTGCCTTAGCTATCGCCCTAAAAGCGGCTTCCTTCACATTCTCGGGCTCGCCCACGAATGTATACACGGTACGGTTTGTTGCCTCGCCCGGATCTATATCTAAAAGTATAACGCCTTCAACGCTTTTTATCGCATCAGCAATGGCATCTATTATCTCGCGGTTTCTTCCTTCGCTGAAGTTCGGAACGCACTCCACTATCCTGTCCATATTTACCACCTGTGATGGGGTAAGAAGTTCTGGGTAATAAGGTTTAAAGATGAAATTATTTAAGAGATTGATACCATACCCCACTATGAAGGAGTACGATGTTATTGCATTCGGAACGGGGACGGCGATGAACATTTCCACGATAACGTACCTCGCCTCTGGGCGTATGTGGGGTCATCTGTCTAGGGAAAATAATTAACATCGTCCATCCACGGGCATATTGATATGAGAATCCCGAAATAATACGCTAAAACCACCATCGCTTTAACATCATGAGGCACTCTCTCCCCTCTTAAACAACCGCTCCCTTTTTTATAATTTCACATATTCTCCTTCTAACGCACATCTTCTCTCACTTCCCTCCACCTAATTTATCCATACCACTTCTATATTTCTATCCTATCCTGACAGTCTCGTTTTAATTAAACACAAAAATTTATATGCAATGATATGATTAAAGTTTTATGTCGCTTGCGGGTAGGAACAAGATAATCATCAAACGCTTGCAGATAACTAAGTATATTATCGCTTTTGTAGGTGCTGCAATTATGGTTAACGCCATGTTTTTCAACGGCATAATTATGGTGGATACTGAAAATATCTGGTCCCAGTACAATGGTGGTTTTGAGCACATCGGTTATTCAAAATACAATATTACCGTGAAAAATATTACTGAACTATGGAACAGGACATATTCTTATACCGTTAGCGGAGTGGTTATTGATGCTAAAGGAACCCTATACACATACATGGGCGACTACCTTTATGTCCTTGATTATGCAGGGAACATTTTGTGGACGTATTCTTTCTACAACTCGCCGGTGGGATGTCCAGCTCTAAATCCGACAGGAAATATAATATATTGTTCCGATAATTACGGACATCTTATCGCTATAAACACGACAAATGGTCAGGAAATATGGAATATAGATCTAAGTACAGGTTCCGCGCTAACTCCCACCGTGGGACCCGACGGTACAATATATCTATGTACGGGTGCCGATGAAATTGTGGCAGTAAATCCCAACGGAACACTAATGTGGAAAATATCTCTCCCTGTGGTTTTTAATCATTTTGTTACCCCTACCGTTGATCCTCTTCGCGGAAGGATATATATAGGATGTGAAGATTATAACCTTACAGCCGTTGACTTAAACGGCACTGTAATCTGGAAATATAGAACAGGAGGTAAAATTTACGGGGCACCGGCGGTGGACAGAAATGGCGTGGTGTATTTCGGATCCGACGATGGATACATGTACTCGTTGTATCCCAATGGAACATTAAAATGGAAGTATTCAACGGGAAGTGCGATTAGATGCTCACCCGCTATCGGACCGGACGGAACGATATATTTCGGTTGTTGGGATGGATATTTGTATGCGTTGAAGCCAAATGGGACTTTGTGGTGGAGATATTATGCAGGTACATCGGTGGACAGTTCACCGGTAATAACAAACAATAGTTATTTGATATTCACTGATGGCGATTATAATTTAAGAATCTTGGATGAAAACGGCACGCTCGTATACCAGTATCATCTTGGCGAACCCACATATACTGCATCATCCGTGAGCGTTGATAATAGTGGCAGGATATATGTGCACACAACTTACTGTCTCTTTGTAATAGGTTTGGAAGGAGTCAACGAATTAAATATAAATCAGCAGGTGATTATCTCCCTCTTTGTTATCTCCGTGGTTTTCATCGTTTGTGCAAATATTCAAGGGAAAAAGAAACATTTTACTTAGAAACCCTTTTATGTAGCCTGTATTTAACCCGCGATGATGAAGGTTGCCTGGGATGTATCCCATTCCGAGTTCGCGGTGAAAGACCATTACTATTACAGCAAGTTGATGGAGTACGCGGCGAAAGAGGGATTGAACATAGAGGAAATTGACGATTTGAGGGTAATTGATGAATACGATGTGTTGGTGATAAACTATCCGGAGGAGAAATTTTCCGATAATGAGGCGAGGATTGTGGAGGCATTCGTTAAAAGAGGGGGAATACTTATAGTTCTTGCCTACTACGAAAATAAGGATGACTCTGCCAGAGCATCCACATCGCTGTCCAAGAATTTCGGCGTTAAATTCAACGAGGATAAAATTACTTCGGAGAGCAGCGGAGATAACGAATACATAATAATAACTAGCAAGGTAAAGAAATTCAACAGGGATGTAGAAAGAGTACTTATTCCCTGTCCATGCTCTGTGAATGGAGGAAACTACTTTGTATTTGAAGAAAAGAAAGAAATTCCCATATTTTCCTATATTCGGTGCGGAAAAGGAATAGCTGTATTCGGAGGCAGTTGCGCCTTCTGGGATAACCACTCCATAGATAGAGAGAGCAACAAGAATTTTTCCATGAACCTTCTGAAGGGCTTAGTATGATAGAGGCTGTTGTATGCCATATAGTCAAGGGAGACAGAATACTTCTTATATACAAAAAGAGGGGACACGGTGCGGGCAAGTACAACGGGGTGGGCGGAAAAATTGAAGAAGGCGAAAGCCCGAAGGAATGCGTTCTTAGAGAAGCGAAGGAGGAGTTGGGTATAGAATTGATGGATGTGGAAAAAGTAGGAGAAATAATGTTCTACAATGTTAACGGAGAGGACTGGTTCGTGCATATTTTCTTGGCCACAAATTACAGAGGTAAGGAGAAAGAAAGTGATGAGGTCTCACCCAAATGGTTCCCGATAAGCAAAATTCCCTATGAAAAAATGTGGGAAGACGATTCTATATGGCTTCCAAAAGTTCTGGAAGGAATAAAATTTCGTGCAACTTTCTGGTTTTCTGGAGAAGAAATGAGGGGATACGAAATAAAAAATAAATAAAAAATTATGATTTGAGTGCGTGGCCACAGTTCGGACAGAAAGTCATATCTTGGGTTACGAGAGAACCGCAATGTTCGCATTTGCCAATGAATTCAAGTTTTGCCGAGCAGTATGGACAGAATGCGAAATCCTCTTTTATTTCTATTCCGCATCTTGGACAGTAGTTTCTGGTAAAACCTTTCTGAATTTTTGCCAAACTTTCTTCAAGTTTTCTTTTTTCCTCTTCAATTTCTCTGAGTCTTCTTTGTAATTCGGAATTTTCCGCTCTGTATTCCGAAACTATTTTCTCACTCAACTCTTTTAATCTACTAAACCTCTGCTCCAACTCCTTTTTCTCTTTAATGATTGTTCTCAAATGACTCTCGCTGCTGTACTTTCTTTCCACCATGATCCCGATTATTATTATGAATACAAGCACTATAGAAATCGCTATGATTGCTCCGTATTGCAGGACGAGAGATAATGGTACGATAGATATAACGATGCCTGCGATAAGAATAGAACGGTTTTTCTTTATGGTAAATAAGTAGAGGAGAATCACGGAAACTACTCCTATGGTTGTACCGATGAGTATTCCCAGAATAAGGGAAACATCCGCGGTAAGCAGGGAACCGATTATGGGCGCTAAGAAACACATATATGAAAATTCAACGGAAATTTCGTCTTTTAGATATCCCAGAATAATAAGGAAAATTCCGTTGCTTAATATTATAAAAGCGATAACGCTCGGAAGAGAATCTAGATCATTCGTCGGTTGCTTGCTCTCTATAAGAATATCTTGGTTTAGAATAGCGTGGTTTTTGACCCATACATAACTGATGGAGTTCTGCCCCTTGTATATGTTATCCGGTGGTAGGGAATTCTCGCTCATCATATTCTCCTGGGTACCCCTGATGATCACTTTAACATACAATTTTTCTATAAATTTCTCGTAGGGAAGGTCTATTTTGAACGAGGATATGTCCTCAACCTTGTACCTCAGCGTTACCGTATGCGTCCCCTCTTCCAGAGTTATTTTTATTTTGTAATTGCTCACATCTGGAATCATTTCAACTCCATCCACAACGAGATGCACATCTTCCACATTCTTATTTGGAAGAGATAGGTACATGGTTTTTGTGTAAGAGATAACATACTTGTATGTTGAATTGTAGCTCATGTCATAGGAATATGTGCTCTTATGATAATCCAGAGTTGCATAGATTTCCACGCTTTTTGGATATGTTGGTACGCCCACCTGCGCAGATGGCGCCGAACTCAGTGTACCAACACCGCCATAATTAGATACCATTATGTACACAGTTGCACCAAGTGCTATGGTTATCACTGCCATAAGAACTGTGGCCACGACGGGGTTTATCCCCTCCTTCTCCTCCATCATGGTTGGGTCACCTCCTGCCCTCACGGGCAATTTAAACCATGCAAGTGGTAAAATAAAAATTTTTTGAGAAAAATCACACCCTTACGAAATCACTATATACCCTTATAACATAAACTTTTTTGGATGAAACTGGCGTATCTTTCAGATGTGGACGAATCAACGATCCACGATTTGAAGTTTCTTGAAGAATTTTCCAAGCACTACGAAGTATATGTTATAAGTTTCTCGCGCAGAAAAGTCGCCTGGAAAAATAATGTTTGGCACATACCATCAGGAAGGATTTCCTTTTATCTCCGCTGGAAAGAGATGAGAAAAATTCTGGATGGAATATCTCCTGATGTGGTTTTTGCGAACTATATAACCAAATATCCGATTCTTTATTTTATGTCCTGCGCAAAATATCCTTTGATTTCCGTGGGGTGGGGCAGCGATATAATATATCAAGCATCGTTCCCCCCATTTTCCTTTTTGGTAAAGAAGGTTTGCGAAAAAAGTTGTTGTATAATAGTGGATAGCGAGTACTGCAAAAAACTTCTGAAAAAATTTGGCTGCAGTGATAAAACTGAGGTCATACCGTTTGGAGTGGATACAGAAAAGTTCAAACCCGGAAAGTACAGGGATGAGATAAGGAAGAAAGAGGGTCTGGAAGATAAGACCGTGGTAATAAGTTTGAGGAATCACTACAAACTCTATAACATTGAAACAATACTCAAAGCCGCCAGATACTTTGATGAGAATGTTTTCCTCCTAATCGCTGGGAAAGGCCCGAGGACAAAAAAACTCAGAAAAATCGTGGAAAAATATTCATTGAAAAATGTTAGATTTCTGGGATTTTTAAATAGAGATGATGTGGCAAAGTATCTTGATGCCGCGGATATATTCATATCCGTGCCCTTCTGGGATTCCACCTCCGTATCCCTCTTGGAGGCTATGGCTTCTGGATGCATTCCTATCCTCAGCGATATTCCGGCCAACAGGGAATGGGTGGAAAACGGAAAAAATGGTTATATCGTTGGCGTGAAAGACTACAGAAAAATAGCGGAAGTAGTGAACAAAATTCATCTCAACCCAGAAGTTATGAAGGAAATGATAATAATTAATAGAGAAATTGTTGAGAAAAAGGCCGATAGGAAAAAGAATATATTCCGAATTATGGAAATTATTGAGAGATGCTCAAAGCGCTGATAAGCATTTTTCTTACACCTTCTTTATCAAGGAGGAATTCTTCGCTCTTTGATGAGAAATCTCTGATATATGCCCTTTCAAAATCATCGTCTGGGCTATCCTCCGAGACCACGAAGAACTCATCGTTTTCCCACAGATAATTGATCTCGCTTTCGGCCACTAGTTTTTCATGAAGTTTTTCTCCCGCTCTTATTCCCACAATTTCAATTTCCCCGCCACGAAGTTCTTGAAACACCTCCGCCATCGTACCTATCTTAGCGGACGGACTCTTTATTATGTAAATCTCGCCACTCCCACCAACACTCCCAACATACAAAAGTTTTCTCGCGCAATCATCGGGAGTTATGAAAAATCGCGTCATCTCCGGATTTGTTACCGGAATTTTTCCTCTCTGCCTAACACTTCTCTCCCATATTTCCAGAACGGAACCCCGAGAGCCGAGGACATTTCCAAATCTCGCTATAGACACCGCTATTTTTGAGGAAAAACTTTTCGCTATGCTTTCCGCTATGAGTTTTGTTGAGCCGAGTACATTTGTAGGCTCCACGGCCTTATCCGTACTGACAACCACGACTCTTTCTACCCCGACATCCATCGCAGCCCTCAAAACATTATGTGTTCCAAGAATATTTGTCATCACGGCTTCGTACGGATGATTTTCGCATACGGAAAGGTGTTTCATCGCGGCCGTGTGAAATACTATGTTCGCCCCCTCAAGGGCGCTCCTTATTGAATTCTCATCGCGAACATCCCCGTAAACGAACTCAACATTCTCTCTATCAAGCGAGGAGTAAAAAAGAGAGGTTTCACGATTGTCTATAACTATTATCCTATCAACATCCATTTTTTCAAGGGCTTTAACTATTTCCTCGCCAATACTCCCGAGACCGCCGGTTATAGCTATGCACGCATTTTTATACATTTCTTCCACATTCATTTTAGGGCCTCCTTAACCGCGCGAACCACATACATAACTTCATCATCGCTCATACACGAATATATGGGAAGTGATACTATCCTCCTATATACTTTTTCTGCCACCTCGTATTTGCCAAATGAGAATTTTGAGTAGTAGGATGTCATATGCAGTGGAAGATAGTGTATGTTCGTCTGCACGCCCATCTTTTCCAAATACTTTCGGAACTCATCCCTGTTTTTGCCCAGAACCTGAACGGGATAAATGTGATAAACGCATCCTTCACCAAAGTTCGGAAGTATTAACGGTAAATTCTCAAATTCTTCATTGTAAATTTTAGCAATTTCCACCCTTCGGGAGTTCAGTTTATCCAACTTTTTAATCTGCTCATAACCTATGGCGGCGGCTATATCGTTCATCAGGAAGGAATATCCGGCATCAACCACATCGTATCCTTCGCTTTCTCTCTCCCAAGCGGAGGATGTAATTCCTTGATCCCTCAGAACCTTTATCTTTTTCGCAACTTCTTCATCATGCGTGGTTACCATACCTCCATGGCCCGTGGTTATGTTTTTGTTAGGATAAAAACTGAAAGCGCAGTAACCTTCTGCCCCTATATATTTTTTGTTTCCGAATTTCGCCCCGATGGAATGGGCGGCATCCTCTATTACATATATTCCTCTATCCTCCGCGATTTCTCTAAGTTCCCTCCTCTCAAGGGCTTGCCCCCCATAGTGCACAATTATTATCGCTTCTGTTTTTTCTGTGATTTTTTTAATAACATCTTCCGTGGATATCCCGTAATCCTCCTCGGATATGTCCGCGAGAACAACCCTCGCACCGGTGTTTATGACCGCATTTGCCGTGGCGGCATAAGTGAATGTCGGGACTATAACCTCACCCTTGATGCTTAGGGATTTGAGAAGGAGCATCAAGCCAGCGGTGCAGGTCTCAACACCAAAAGCGTATTTCGCACGAACATACTTTCTGAACTCCTCCTCAAACAACCTTAAATATCTCCCGCCAGTTAGCCAACCGGAGCGGAGGACTTCCTCAACCCGAGAAATTTCTTCATCTCCAAGGCAGGGTCTTGCAAGCGGGACTTTCATAGTATTTTACCTCCCGAAATACAGGCGCTCCCCGAGAATTATAGGCAAATTCTCTTCGGCAATCCTCCTAACCACAGAATCTATATCGTACTTCACTCTCTTTATTATGAATTTCTCACCGTTATACAGAGCATAGGATGCGCGGGGATTGCCGTCGCGAGGTTGCCCCACACTACCAGGATTTATTATCACTCCTTTCTTGAATTTATTTATGAACGGCACATGCGTATGACCGCATATTAAAACATCGTAGTCTCCCAGTAAATCTTCCGTTGCCTCCCACTTGTAAAGATAGTAATCATCGTCAAATGGTGCGCCGTGAACCATAAGAAATCTCTTTCCATCGTACTCAAACTCCATTCTTGTGGGCAGCGAGGTAAGGTACCTCATAGATTCTTCCGTTAGTTTTTTCCTCGTCCATCGGGCAGCACTTTCCGCGTAGGGATTAAAGTTTGTGTAGTCATCGTATATTACTGCCCTATCGTGGTTTCCCAGTATGCTCTTCACCCCCCTCAATTTAAACTCTTGAATTACTTCGTTTGGAAATGGATTATAGCCCACTATATCTCCAGCGTGAACAACCATATCAATTTCATCCCAATTAATCATATCAAAAATTTTTTTGAGCGCAATCAAATTTGCATGTACATCGGAGATTATTAACAGCATGAGTGGACCCGCCGGGATTTGAACCCGGGGCCTCCGCATTGCGAATGCGGCGATCTACCGCTGATCTACGGGCCCAAAGCGAGAAAGATAATAAAGTAGGAGCTATTAAAAGTTATCGTCAATTTTTATGTATTTCCAGTATTTGTGAAATTTAACATTTCTCTTTTTACAAAT
>CAYVVU010000015.1:0-3656 GCA_964455305.1 uncultured Thermoplasmata archaeon | reverse complement strand
TCTATAGGAATGATTATGACATTTTTCACACGAGATCTCTCAGAGAAATTTTTAGGACATCATTCTCTTTAATATTCACCTCTTTTGCAAATATTCCGTACACTCTTCTTTTATCTTCAGATTTATAAATTTTGGATCTCTCAATAAGAGACCTCAAAATCCTTTTGGCATCGTTTTCCGTTACCTTTCCCCATTTTATCTCAAAGAAGGCTACATCATCCTCTCCTTCAACTACCAAATCTATTTCTACTCTTTTATGCCAGAATTTGCCAAATCGTATAGGTTTAAAGTCCACATATTGAGGTAACACTTCCTCTCCTATCCTTTCCATAACCCATCCCATATAGGAATCAAACTCTTTATTATAGGTATATATGGCCTCAGAAGAAAATCCAGCATCTATGTCTTCAAAGTATGGGGCGACAAATCTGAACCAAAAAGCAAAATACAAATCATCAAATTCGTAGATGCCCCTATTTTTTCGTTTTTTGCCTATAGGAACAATCTTCCTAATTATTCCCAAATCACGAAGAATTTTTAGATACTTAGCAACATTTTTTGCCTCCATATATGCATAGTTTCCTATTTCCACAACCCTTCTGTTCCCTCTGGAAATACTTTCAAGTATAGAGTAGTAATATTCTGGTTCATCAAACTCTTCTTCAAGCATCTCTCTACCCTCTCTGAAAAGAAATGAATCTCTTGAAAAAAAGTTATTTTTAATCTCCTCTCTAGCATTCTCACCTTGGAAGTACTCCAGATATCTCGGGACGCCACCTACCGCCCCGTATATCATTGCTATTTCTTCAATATCCTTATTTTCAAACCATTCTAAAAGGTTAGTAAATTTCAATGGATTGAGGTTAAGCCAAAGAGAAGATCTTCCATACAGTGGAGAGGAGTATTCAAATATGCCTCTTTTCATTATTGAAAATGATGAACCCACAACTATGAGTTTTATATCACTATTACTTAGTATTTCATCTGTAATACTTTGAAACTCGGCAAGAACATCAGCGTATCTGATAAGATAAGAAAACTCATCAATTACAACGAGGATCTTATCATACTTTTTCAGAAATTCAAACGCATCGCTAAACGATGAAAAATTTGGGGTAGGTATATTTAGGTGCTTTCCAATCGCCACATTAAGTTTTCTAAGGTTATATTCCGCAGGTCTCTTCTCCATCTGAACTCTGAATCCCCTCTTCCCCTTCAGAAATTCAATCAAAAGTCTGCTTTTTCCAATCCTCCTCCTACCTGTAACAACAATAAAACTAAAACCTTGTTTTCTAAATTCCTTCTCCAGTGCTTTTAACTCCTCCTCACGGTCCACAAATCTATGCATAATAAAAGTTAAGGTTACTGTCTATATATTTTTTTCGGAATTTCTTCATATACTTTCATTCCGAAATAGCATCTACTTTATCAGCGACAGGCAACAGACAGAAAAAATAAATACCCCCCTGCACATTACTTTCTTTATGTGGTTTGAGGAGTGCTACAATGGAGCATGCCTCCGAATAAAAGGGAAAAAAATTTTTGAGAAGATAACGAAATACCAGAAAATAGAGGTTTACGATACCGAAATTTTCGGAAGAATGCTCGTTTTAGATGGCACAGTACAACTAACTGAAAGAGATGAGCATATATATCACGAAGTCCTTGCGCATATACCCTTACATACTCATCCGCATCCTAGAAAGGTTTTGATTATTGGTGGCGGTGATGGTGGAGTGGTTAGAGAATGCGTGAAACATGGATGTGAAGTAAACTTGGTGGAAATAGATGCAGAGGTCATAGAAATATCCAAAAAATACTTTCCAACAATTGCTAAATATATTGAACAAGCAAGGATAATCATTATGGACGGATTTGAATATCTTAAAAAATGTAATGAAAGATATGATGTAATAATAGTGGATTCCACTGATCCCGTTGGGGAGGCAGAAAAATTGTTTGGAGAAAATTTCTATCATCTCGTGAAAAAATGTTTGAGAGATGATGGAATTGTAGCCATGCAGCTCGGAAGTTTCTGGTATCATACAACACACATAAAAAAGTCTATAAAATTTCTGAGGGAGATATTTCAACATGTTAAAGTTTTCACGGCAACTATACCCACATATCCCGGTGGTTATTGGATATTTGGTATATCCTCGGACAAAGAAATAGTAAGAAGAAGAGATTGTAGAATTGATACAAAATATTATTCCGATGATATTTATTACTCATCCTTCTCTCTTCCTAAATTTGTAAAAGAAGAGATGGGCATATAAAAAGAAAATTGCGATGTAAGGTATAATATTCATATCTATGGGAGCAGGAACATTTATTTCAAGAATGGCAGAATCGGTATTACCGTAATGATCTTCAACAACCAAAATTATCTTATGCTTTCCGGGCCACAAAGTAGTATTAAATTCTACATCTTCGGAAATAAATTTGCCGTCAAGGTACCACCTATAATGTAAAATGCCACAATCATCCCAACTGTGTCTTCCGGAAAGATGCATTTTACTGCCCTCCAAAGAGTAATCTATTTTGGCTATTGGTGGGGAAACATCATCTTTCCAATCATAATCCAGGACTTTGATAAAGTAATTAACTAGGGTTTTATTTTCAATCATTATGCCTATTTCTCTGTTTTTAGTCAGAGAAGAGTAGCCCATATTTATGCTTCCCACGAGCAAGGTGGATTCGTTGGCGAGAATTTTAGCATGCAATCTCCATATTTTGTGAGATGAGGGATTTATTATTTTTGCCTCCAACCCTCTCTGTCTTAGAGATTTCAAAATTTTTTCGTTATCCTCTTTGGTTGAATTGCTACCGTCAAGTATAATTCTGCCCTTTATTTTCTGCGGAATTAAGGAAAGTATATCCTTTCTTATGTAAAGTTGCTCCGCATAGATTTTAGTTGAATACCTGAAAAATTTTGATATAAAATCGTAGGAATTGTCTGGAGATAATACAGGCATTATTTTGAATGTACCTCTGAGTTTAAGGGGTTTAAATATACTTTTTCTCAACCTTATCTTTTTATACTCTTTATACTCTTTGAAACTTTCATTGACGAAATCTCTGAACCGTACGGAATCTTCTTTTCTTGGTGAAAAATCGTCGTAAAATATTTTTGAGAAAACTCGTGCCAAACTATCGTTCTTAATGATCAAACCGAAGCCCCTGTTTCCAATGCAGTTTTTCCTTGGAAGTGAAGATTTACAGAGATTTTCTGTAAGAATTATTACTGTGCGGTTATCAATAACCAAAAATTTTGAGTGAATGTATGTGTATCTATCGTAAATTTTTGCAGAGGCGTTGTTGTACATCATCCTTACATCGCATCCATTTCGGGCAAGATAACTTAGAACTATTTTTTCGCTTTTGGGAATGCCGCCCACTGGATTGCCCTCCACAAAAATTTTTACAGAGACTCCTGAGGCACGAAGTTCTGCGAGTTTCCCCGCCAATATATGGGATGTAAAGATGTATGTTTCAATTAGTATTTCTTTATGTGCATTATTAATTTCTTTAAGTATCTCTTCTATTCCGCAATCCGGCAGAACGAGGAATGTGACCTCGCCCCAAACTTGAATCTTTGAGAATCTGAAATCGCTTTGTCCGATGTATATCTTTCTTTTTATCCAGTCGTAAGA
>CAYVVU010000014.1:13863-24899 GCA_964455305.1 uncultured Thermoplasmata archaeon | reverse complement strand
ATTTCAAGGATGGTGGAATAGATTTGAATGAGGGCAAACGGCTTGCAAAAGTGTTGAGCGAATATTATGATATGATTCAGGCAGACATCGGGTTAGGACCGAAGATGCTGCGCCTTGAGCCCATGGCGTTTCGGCAGGGCTGGAGGGCTTATCTCGCCGAAAAGATCCGACCTCTCAAAGTGCCCGTGGCCGGTGGGTGTGATTCGCGAACCTGATGTTGCGGTAAGAATCCTTCGTCGTCAGGCAGATATGGTTGTTCTCGGGAGAACTCTCATAGCAGATCCGGACTGGGTTATAAAAGTGAAGGAGGGCCGTGTGAATGAAATAAGGAAATGCATAGGATGCAACGAGTGCGTAAAAGCGAGACATGATGAAGATACCGCAATAAGATGCGGGGTGAATCCTCAGGTGGGAAGAGAAATAGAGATACAACCTGCAAAAATAAAAAAGAGAGTCGTGATCGTGGGAGGAGGCCCAGCGGGTCTTGAAGCTGCCAGAATAGCGGCGATTCGTGGGCATGAGGTTCACCTTTTCTATGACGAATTTGGAGGCACTCTCAACATAGCAGCGGTACCTCCTGGAAAGGAGAAAGTCAGGTGGTTGATTGAATATTACTCCACAGTGTTGAAAAAGTATAAAAACATACATTTTTATAATAAAAAGGCACTAAAGCAGGATGTTTTGGATCTGGAACCCGATGTTGTTATAATGGCCACGGGTTCAAAGCCAATGCTTCCCTGTCCTCCGGTGAGGAACTTCGTGTATCTATACGATGAAGTGCTGAGAGGTGAGGTGAAGTTTGAGAATAAGAAGATAATCGTTGGTGGAGGAGGGGTTGTGGGCTGTGAAACAGCCAATTTTCTGGCGGAGAATAATAAGGTAACTATTCTTGTGAGATCTAAAGTTGCCAAAAGGATGGAAACATTATCCAAGAAATATCTTTTAGAAGAACTAAATCGGAAAAATGTAAAGATACTGACTTCCACGAAAATCGTTGATGTTTCGGAAAACAGGGAGGTAATTGTTGAGAGAAATGGCGATCAGTTCGTTCTGGAGGCTGATGCTCTTGTGGCTGCTTTCGGCGCACGACCTTTTGTGCCATTCACCTTAGAAAACATATCCACGATTGTTGTGGGGGATGCCAAAAGCGTTAGAAATATATACAGTGCTGTCAGCGAGGGTTTTCAGGCTGCGGTTACACTTTAATTTACCTGAATCTCCTCTCCAGCACTCTTTTATGTACGGCAATTCCACAAGAGAGGAACATTAAGGTAAAAACCAGAAGCATGGCAAAATCAACCCATACTGAAAAATAGCCATCATTGCCAATAGCCCATCTAAGCGCATCTGCAAAATAGGTCAGCGGAGATATATAAGAAAAAATTCTTCCGTATTCTGGGAGATTCGAGAGAGGGATAAATATCCCGCTGATGAAGAGTAGAGAAAATTTCACCAAGGATGAGAGCATCATAACATTGGCCGGCACATCCGTGGGAGGATAGGAGGACATGAGTATTGTAAGAGAGGAGAAGCACAGAAGTCCCAGTATGAGTGCTATGATGAAAAGTAAAATATTGAGATTCACAGAGAGATAGATAGCAGAAAGGGATACTGCGAGAGTTATTAAAAGACCGAAAAGGAAAGATGCCTCCAGATCTCCGAGTAGTACCGTTGTTATGGAAACAGGTGAAGAAAGTAATCTTTCAAAAGTTCTGCTCCTCACCTCCCAAGGTATTATGGTGGGTCCCACAGCGGTAGATGAGAAAAACACTGTCATAGATAGGAGGACTACAAAAAGTTCCGCTGGGGGCAGATTGCGTCCTATCAGAAAGGCTGCGAACATGAATATCGGAAAAAGTAGGCCCATAATTATCACAGGGCCTTTAAGATAGAATATGAGCATATCTTTTTTGGCTATGGCAAACGACCTTTTGATTTGAGAGAGTATCTCATACACTTCCATCACCTACTAATGAGACAAAAACATCCTCTAAGGTTGGTTTGCGGGTTGTCAGTGATACTATTTTCAAGTTCTTTTTCTCAGCATAGCGCACGATATCCTTAATTACATCATCTGGATCGCTTGTATGAACTATTATTTTATCACCTGAAACTTCAATCTTCCTATCTCCAATATATCTTTTCAAATGTTCCGGTTCAAAGGGTTCCAAAGATACTTCCACAATTATGTGATCCTTTCCCATGCTCTTTATTCTTTCGGGTGTATCTATGGCAATTATCCTCCCGTGATTTATTATTGCTATTCTGTTGCATAGTTCATTCGCATCGTTCATACTGTGTGTACTCATAAATATAGTCTTGCCCCTTCTGTTTTCCTCTTTTATTATCTTTTTAATCAACCTTGCGCTCATAACATCCAGACCGGATGTAGGCTCATCCAGGAATAGCAGATCAGGGTCTGGAAGAAGAGCCATAGCGAGAGATAATCTCTGCCTCAATCCCTTTGAAAAGGAGCGCACCTTATCATCCTTCCTATCGTATATGCCGAAAAGATGAAGCAGTTCCTCACTCCTCTCCTTCAATTCTCTCTTTCCCATTCCGTAAAGCCTTCCCACGAGAAGGAGGTTCTGCATCGCTGTTAAGTCAATATATGGATTTGCCATCTCCGGCACCACGCCCACATTTTCCTTTATCTTTAAGATATCTTTCTTTGCATCAAGACCAAATATTCTTATCCTCCCCTCGCTGGGCTTGAGAATTCCCGTGAGCATTCTTATCGTTGTGGTCTTCCCCGCACCGTTCGGACCTAAAAATCCGAAAATTTCGCCTTTTTTTAACGCAAAAATTTATATGGTCAACGGCAAGAAAGTTACTATAGTACTTTGTGAGGTTCTCGCCACAATAATGTCCATGGTAAAGAGAAATGGGAAAGAGTATTTCAAATTTACTTGTTTTCCGACATAATTTCTCCTTAAGCAATTCTTTGATATTTAAAATTTTCCCAAAAGTTTAAATATGATTATCCAATCTACCAGAACTATGATAGATAATATAAATGAGAGAATCTACACGGCATTGAAAAAGATAATGCTACACTGGGGCTTCACGCATATTGAAGCAAGCGTATATTCTTTACTCCTCTTGAAAAATGAGGAGATGTGTGCGAAAGAGATTGCGGAAAAAACCAAATATGCTTACAGTTCTGTTGTAAATGCTCTAAATAGACTAAGAAGGTTTCAGTTGGTTGAGAGAGAAAAGAAGGGAAAGTGCTATTTTTACATACCAGTTACCAACATCGTTGAGATAATACGCAATGAGAGAAAAAGGGTTAGAAATTATTTGATGGAGTTGAGGGACGCTCTAAGAGAAGAGGGGGAGAAATACTCCGAACTTCTGAGGCGCGTAGAGGAAGGAATAGAATACCTTGGAAAAGTTGAGAAGGAGGTAGGGTAAATGAAAAATCTGAACGAAGATAATAGAATGGATTAAAATAAGTTAAAAGCAGGTGTAAGGGGGAACAAAATGAGGATAGTGCTCACCTCTGATCCAAGTCTGACATCCACTTTCAGGAACATTCCTCTACTTGATTTTCTACCTTGTGCACCCGTTGAAACTGTGCCAAAGTTCATATACAAACTTCTGGATTCCCAACTACCAGATAAAGATGGCGTTTTAATTCAGGCACCTTACGCGATAAGAAAAGTGGAGGCGGCCCTTCTCAGGCATGGTTTTAAGAGAGAGGAGGTTGTGGTTGCCCACCCAAAAAAGATTGAGAAATTCATAGATGAAAAAACAACCATAGTGGGAGTAAATACCATGGACCCTTACGGTTTAGGGCCGGTAACTTTAATGTTCACCGAAGGAGGGAGGAAAACTTCCTATTCCAAATATCTTTTTACCTCACTTATAAAAAGATTGAGGGATTTTAGGGCTAAGAAAGGATACAATTTTAAGATTGTTGTTGGAAGCCAGGCGGGATGGCAGTTTGAGCTGAAACAGGATTTAACCGAAAAATTAGGTATAGACCATGTGATATGGGGAGAAACTGAGCATGTTATAGGAGATATTTTCAGAGATATAGAAAGCGGAGGGGCAGATATGTTTATAAAGATTAAAACATGGCCGGGAGTTGAGGATATTCCACCTGTTATAAATCCTACATTTAAGGGTATGGTAGAGGTTATGCGCGGCTGTGGAAGAGGATGCAGATTTTGTTCACCAAATTTAAGGAGTGCGAGATTTTATCCGATTGAAAAGATATTGAAAGAAATAGATGTGAATTTAAGTGCGGGGCAGAGAACCGCATGGCTGCATAGCGAAGATATATTCAATTATATGGTGGAAGACAGAAGGAATTTTTATCCAAATGAGGATGCGGTAATTGATTTATTTGAAAAGGTCCTGAGTAAAGTGGATTTTGCAAATCCCACACATGGTACTGTCGCGGGAGCATTGGCGGCACCAAGAATATTAAAAAGGGTTGCCGAACTGAATCATGCAAACATAAATAAATGGGTGGGGATACAGGTAGGATTTGAAACTGCATCGCCAGAATTAATAAAAAGGATTGCAAACAACAAGATGAAACCGTTTAGTCCGGAAGAATGGCCGTGGGTTTTGCTCAACGGAACTTATGCTTTCAACAAATTCTACTGGTTTCCAGCATATACAACTATAGTAGGTCTACCATGGGAGACGGATGAGGACGGAATAGACACGGCAAGGTTGATACTTACGATGGAGAAAAAACTTTATGAAAAACTCGGCGAGAAGGCTCATTTCACCGTTACGCCGTTGGGTTTTGTTCCGATGGGCGGTTTGAAAGGCAATGGATTTTTTGATATTGATCAACATCTTACAAAAGGAAGAATTCTCCACATCTATCATGCATGGAGACATCTCGCTTGGGAGGTGGACCATGGCTTAAAAAGAGTAACAAAAGGAAATCCAAACTTTTTGATTTTTGCACCGCTCGCAAAATTCGGCTCAAAAATGATCGTACAAAGCATAAGAAAATGGGCTATTAGAAATGGTGTTGATGTTGATAAGCCTCTGGAGCCCATGGATATAAAAATAGAGGAAATAGAGGTGAACTAACCTTCAATCCCAGTGTTTATGCCCGAAATCGCCCTTCTCTCTCCAGTCCCTATCCACATTTAAATTCCCTTCCAAAAACGCCTTAACCACATCGCCAACTTTTCCGCTGGCACCGAGGATGACTTCAATTCCCATTTGATTGAAGAAATCCACCGCACGCCAGCCCATACCATATGCAATCACAATATCTCCCCCATTCTCTTTTATGAATCTCGGTATATCTCCGGGACCATGCTCCCCGAAGGGCATGGGCACGGATCGCACATTCTTTATCTCTCCGTTCTCCACCTCTACGAATGTGTAATAGGGTGCTCTCCCAAAATGCATACTTACCTCGCTATCCAATCCTTCAGGTCCAGTGCTCGGTATTGCGATTATCATAGAGAAGAGAATAGTAGAAATCAATTTAAATCTTTGGAATTGGTGTTCAGTTCCGTCTTGGTAAGTACTATATAGGTTTTTCAGAATGCGACGCATTTCCGTCAGATTTTTCGTCAGAATCGTCAGAGATAGGGAGCAGGGCCATATACCCCGTAAGGTTCCCAAAATTTCGCCTCGTCCTTTCATCTTAAAAAGTTAATTTAGTAATTAATCTTAACCGTCCTCCGTTCCATTCACAAACATGATAATCACAATTATCATAATGTGGATTATCTATTTATGGTTTTTCCCTGAGGATTGAGCAAAAATTATTTAAATCCACACTTCATATACTTTTTATGCGCGGCATTGTGGAAATTAAAAATATCTACTATATTACTGGGATTGGGACAGTTTTAGAGGTGAGCGTAACAAGCGGTCCGATTTTTCGGGGAATGTGCATAAAGGTGAATGGGAAAATTTACAGAATAGTTAATATTTCCGTGAATAAAAAGCCCGTGGAATATGCTGAGGTTGGAAATGTAGCAGCGTTGAAGGTGGAGCCTGGCACAAAGGAAGATTACAAAATCCTCAAAAAACTTAAAGGAATGATGGTATCTTTCGGAGAGGAGGGTGTTGATGAAATTGAGGATATGAGGGTATGAGGTTAGTATAAATCTTGCACATCCAAAATCTGTATTTTATCCGATTTTAAATCTTCCTTATTCGGCACGAAAAGAATTCTTTCTTTGACATCAATCTTGCACAGTTTTTTCTCCACAGATTTCAATTCATTATTTGTTGTATTTTTCTTCCACTTAATTTCCATCGCAATTTCCGGTTTTTTAAATTTGGTATAGAGCGCATCTATTTCAAAACCATTCATTTCATAGAGATAAACTTTCATACCGTACTTCCACGAGAAATATTCTCTAATCTTATCCTCCACAACTCTCGGCATAATTTCTGAAATATATCTTTTCATTTCTTTAGCCGATACTTCCCGCTCGCTCACCCCATACTTTTCATCCATATAGAAAAATATTTTAAGGAGGGGCGAAACATGTTTGTACGCAACTCTCCTTTTGCCCCAAACAGGAATTCTGTACAGAATCCCGAAATCTACTAGATTTTTAAGATACTGTTGAATTAAACTTGGGTCATCCTTTTTTATCAGCTTTCTTGAGTACAGATATGTACTTATTTTTCCAGAGGTTGTTTTTCCAACGCTTATAGCCCTCATAATACCATCGTATATTCTGCTCAGATGTCTGTCCTCTTCAAGAAAAATTTCGCCTACAAGCGATGATGCAGCCAACCTCAACTTTGCAAAGATTTCTTCAATACTCATTCCTTCCTCTATTAAATTTATAGTTATTGGTTCCGTAGCAATTATGGCATATTCCATAAGTTCCTTGGGATCGGAAAATCTATCTTTAAGGGCATTCAATGCATCACGGAGATTTATAAGACCTATTTTTACTTCTCCGAACTTGCCCAGTATGGGAGAAGATCTTCCCATAAGCATCTTTGCGATGTGAAGTGTAGATGATATCAATATGAGTTCTCCTTTGGTAGGAAGGGCATGTAAAAAATCCACAAAATCATCGCTCAACCTATGAAACTCATCAATAACAATACATCTTCCCGCTTCCAGATCTCTCACTATAATCTCCTTTAATGTATCGTAGGATATCTCTCTCCAGGACCCCTTTTCTATAATGCTCCTATCCCTTTTAACAAAAAAGAATTCATCGTAGTTTACGAAGTTTTCAACAAGAAAAGTTTTACCCGTCTTTCTCCTTCCGTAAACCAGTATCCACTTTCCCTTGGATAGCGATGAAACCTCCATCGGCCTTTCAATAATCATCATTAGGATAATCGTGATTATCGTTATTAAATTTTTTCTAAGTTCCCTCCTCCCAGCTCTCAATATATTTTATCTGCTCCTCAGTTAAGGAATCAATTTCCACGCCTCTAACTTCAAGTGCGCATTTTGCAACGAATTCATCAATCTCCCGAGGAACTGCATACACCTTTGGCTCAAGTTTTTCGTAGTTCTTCGCTATGTACTCTGCAACTAATGCCTGAAGAGAGAAACTCAAATCCATTATTTCAACGGGATGTCCTTGGCCAGCAACAAGATTCACGAGCCTGCCATCGGCGAGGAGATATACTCTCTTCCCATTTTTCAGAAGATATTCTCTGACATTCTTCCTTACCTCTCTGATTTCTATGGCCATGCTCTCAAGGTCCTTCTTGTTTATTTCGTTATCAAAGTGTCCCGCATTCGCCAGTATTATGCCGTCCTTCGCATTTTCAATGTGCTCCCCTCTTACAACATCCTTGACTCCAGTGGCGGTTATAACCATATCTGCGAGTTTTATCGCTTCGCTCATCTTCATAACTCTAAATCCATCCATGAGGGCTTCTACCGCCCTAAAAGGATTGACCTCACATACTATCACATTCGCACCCATTCCGCGCATCCTCATCGCTATTCCTCTTCCGCACCATCCGTAGCCCGCTACGACCACATTTTTACCCGCTATCACAAGATTAGTGGCGCTCATTATTCCATCTATGGTGCTTTGCCCGGTTCCGTAGCGATTATCAAAAAGGTGTTTCATATATGCGTCATTCACATCAAACATTGGGAAAGGGAGGACTCCCCTCTTCTCCATGCTCTTCAATCTTATAACACCCGTGGTCGTCTCCTCGCTTCCCCCCCATATATCCAAATTTCTCTTGATGACCGCAACGGTCAAATCTCCCCCGTCGTCTATTATGATGTTGGGCTCTATATCCAGAGTTCTGTTTATCGCCTCGTAGTATTCTTCCCTGTTCTGTCCCCTGCGCGCGTAGCATTTAACACCCATCTCCTGAAGGGCATATGCAACATCGTCATCCGTGCTGAGGGGGTTGCATGAAGTTATGGCGATTTCCGCACCGGCATCCCGCAGCGTTAAAGCGAGAACAGCCGTTTTAGCCTCCACATGCATGGCCATAGAGATTCTCACACCTTCCAACGGCTTCTCATTCAGAAACCTTTCTCTTATTTTTCCCAGAATTTTCATCCAGTTTCTCGCCCATTTTATCTTCTTCGCCCCCTCATTAATCATGCTCCCTCACCTTCCGCGATTTCCTCCTTGAAAACATCTTCCTTTATCTTCTTCTTTCTGGATATGTACGCGAACACGGCGGCTGGTGGTATTACAAAATACGCCAGAAGGTTGAAAAGACCCACAAGATACCATGATAGAAAATTCTTTTTCGGGCTGAGGTTGAGATAGGTGTTCCAGGGCGCATCAAAAACCAATTGGGGGCCGAAGACATTGAAGTTCCACAGTATTATTACGAAGGATGTGAAATTGGTCAGAAGGTTAGCGGCAACGCTCATGGAGCGCGTTAATTTGAATCCTGGAGTCCTCCTCTTTGTAAAAGGGGGGAAGAAGTTGCTCCCCATAACGCCCAGATGGTCGCTTATTATGTGTGAGGAATACGCCAAAAAACACATTAATCCCACGGAATAGGCATCTACATTTAGACCGAAAGTGAGTATTCCTATTAGAAGGCCTATCAATCCTGCGATTATTGCGGCGGTGAATGAATGACTCCACTTGCGATGCCAAGGTATGAATATCCCCCTGACCCCATCCCCCTCCGGAACGAATGATATATCCGGGCCAGACAAAATATCCACCGAAATATCCTTGTCGTAATCGTAGTATAGTTTCACGGAGAACTTCTCCTCCGCAGTTTTTCCAGAGCCTTCCGTAGTAATCACTTCCTTTCCCGTGGTTATAATAGGGCCTGAGGTTACAACAACGGAGTCCTCGTTCAGCGTTACTACATAAGACCTCCAGGCATCTGGCCCTATTTTAACGCTGTGGAGTTTCACGTTAACCTCTCTACCCTCTTCCTTCGCCCTCTCAACCGCTTCTTTAATTACTTTGGCAACTTTCTCAACATCAAGTTTTTCAGGGTCTAGGTGTACCTCATAATCATGCTTCTGGATGAACTTTGAGAATCTAAAATCAAGAGTATCAGGGAGTAGGGCGAAGACTCCCCCTAACAGTATTATCAGGGATTTCACTTCCCAGCTTGCCTCAACTAGGTTCGCGAAGAAACTCGCCACCGCGATTCCGAGTATATAGTGGGTCAGACCTTTCATTTCATCACCTCATATCGGCACATATATTCCCGCCATACTCAGAAATATGGGAACCAGTATTACGGCAAGGCAATGCGAACGGCGGGAATTGTATAGGATTGGTATTAAGCCGATCATGGCTGCGACATACATTATGAATACTCCCACTATTCCCGTCATTATGCCCACGAGTACGGTAAGGAATACCAAAATGCCCATGCTCAGATATCTCTGATTTATGCGGTGAATTTTCCTTCCTATGAATTTAGCGGCTGTCAGCAACAAGAGGAAAGAAATCACTCCGCTCAGCGCGATTCCTCCGAGAACGAGGTAGAATTCCTGGGGGGTTCTGGGCGTGTAGAAAAGGTTTATGGTCGCGGCCAAAGTTCCTCTTCTCAAATGCATGGTGGGTATGAAAAATAACGCTATGGCCCCTACATAATACACAACTCTTGATGCGCCCTGAGAGATAAGAAACGCCTTGTCTCCGCGCTGTGCCGTTGCATGCGAGGCCAAATATCCTCCAACGCCCGCGGTAACCGCAGGTATCAAGGCGGCGAAGAATCCTCCGAGAATTCCTCCTATCGCGCCGTGAGTTGCCTCGTACTTGTTTATCTTTATTTTCTCATCAAACTTCTGTTCGGGAACATCAAATTTCGCCACCAGATTTATTATAAGGGATGGTATGGCGAAAAATCCGATAAGGGGAGCCATCAAACTCTGAAACGCCCTGTCTAGAGGGATAAGAGTATGGTTGAATATTACAATTCCCAAAAGACCCGCTAAAGCGAAAGTCAGATATCCAGCGAGTATGTTCTTCCATCCCCTTCTCAATCTCTTTTCTCCTCCCTCCCCTCCCTTCGGAAACTCCGACATAAGCATGTAAACTATCACCGCTCCTATAACTATGTGGAGGTAAAGGGAGAAGACATTCCATATTATTGGCAGAATTCCGGAAAGTATCGGAAGGGCTATAACTATAAATCCCACACCTATCAAAGCGCCCATTCCTATGTATTTTACTGCTTGGTATCCATTACCTTCCTTCATCATTCTCTGGCTGGGCATAAGTACAAATACCGTGGAATCATCAGGGGCGCTGAAATATATTGAAGGTATGGTGAACATAAACGCGTAGCCGACGAGCATACCTATCAAAAGCATTATCATAGCCAGAGGTTCCACGAATTGGACGGCGAAATAAATGAGTAGGAAAAATCCCACAACATTGTAAACATGCAGACCGGGGAGCATGGAAATCATGCATCCCAGCAGAGTTCCTATTATGAGTAAAGATATCTCCAAAATCAAGATATCACCTCCACACAATCATCGCTGTAAGCCCTGACTTTTATCTCCATTTCTCCTCCGTAAATGGATACTATTCCCCTAACTGCAACGATTTCCGATACCCAGACTTTTGTAGCATTCGCCCCGCTCTCCACATACACATCTATTCTATCTC
>CAYVVU010000014.1:11596-13853 GCA_964455305.1 uncultured Thermoplasmata archaeon | reverse complement strand
CTCCACCTACATTCAGAACAAAAAGCTGGTATGAATCAGAGGATATTATGTAATCCACCTCCCCTTCCAAATAAACATAGGAATACAGAGTGAGATTTTGGATGTTTTCAATTTTCTGGTACTCCAGAACATTTTCCAAGGAAATACCGCCGAAAACCCTGGGTATTATTTCCACTGTTTCTTTGTAGTAATGAATTGCTCCAACAACTTTCACATCGGAGTGGGAAAGTTCCGCAATATCCGGAATTTCGTAGTTATAGGGTACTGAGAGATTTATGCGGTTACCCGAAGAAACATCAACCACCGCTATTATGTACCCGAAACTGTAAGCGTTTATCTCGTAAATCCTTCCCTCTATCTCCACGGCATCCCCTTCATCGTAGTTGGATGCTTCATCTATCTTTATCTTTTTCGGCTTCTGAGGTTCAAAATACAAATCTTCTTCCGCATACAAAGTTATTGAAACGGAAGTATCCGTGACCTTGACGATGCCCGATACATCCACATGATCCCCCAGCGACGGTATTTTTTCATCGTTGTACATCTCCTCCGCCAAAGGGGCGTAAATTTTGACTGTGGCGCTACCGCTTCCGTCATTTACCTTGAAGTATATGCTATCCACAACGCCGTTTTCAACATTTATGGAGGGCGTATCGGAAACTTTGCCCACTATCCTCACATAAGAATAACTGTCCCCTACGCTCAGCGAGGATATTTTTCTGGGCGAAATTATCATCATAGAGGATATCGTTAGATGTACCGCGGAAGTTACGAGAAGAATGATCGTCATTATTACGAAAAAATCAAATCTGATTTTCATAGAGGGATCACCTCGCTGACAACTATCTCCCATTCTCCTCCAACACCGCCGTACCAGTGGACCACGCCCTCAACAATCACCCTATCTCCCTCGTTGAAATTTCCATATTTTTCCAAGGAAACTAAGTAGGAGGGAAAATACAGCGCTATACGGGAAGAATTTTCCAATTCTGCGAACCACGAGGAGCGCTTCTCTAAATTTAATATATAGCCCTCAACTCTAACGCGAACTCCTTCAAAATCCCCACTGAGTATGGAATCAACGGAGGTGTTTATGGCTGGAGGACGCCTGATCCACAGGAGGTCCGGCGATTTAAGAATTATATAGTGGTAATCTCCTCTGTAATAAACGGTGCCCACGAGTTCCACGAAATCTCCAAACTCTGGAATAGTTTTCAAATTCATATGCATTGGGCTGTAAATTCTCACATCCACACTTCCGGTGGAATCCTTCACAACGAAGGTGAGAGAGGATTCCGTCAGGTAGGGTACGGAAGCCACTCTCCCCGAAATTTTCACTACCGCATAATTGTTCGTAGGAGAGATATTACCGATCTCTATCGCTTGATAAGGGGCTATGGACGCGAGTACAATCAAGGCTATAACTCCAAATACACCAACGGATACGCTGAGAATACGAAGAACTTTTATTTCCTTCGGTCTAGGGATTTTTGAACCGCAGACCTCGCAGTAATCCGCGGCGCCGACATACGCACCGCACTTCGGACAATGAACATCGGAAATCATGCGGTTACCTCCTTTATGTCCTCTTGGGTTCTCGGAATTACTTCATAATTTGAGTTGTAGGGCGGCGAAGTATCGTACTGGGAAACTATACCCACAACCATGATTCTATCCCCAACCTGTATGAAAGAAACATCTATTCCGCTGCTCTTCCAGATGAATATTTTACATGCTCCGGAGCCATCATCTACGGTTATTGAGTAGAAGGATGTTCCGTTGTATATGTCCGTTACATTCCCAATCACTCTAACGAGATTTCCCTCGTATTCGGAAATGTTTCCCGTGGATACATTGAGTATGTATATACTGCCCACTCCCAACTTCCTGAAATGGTAGTAATCCCAGACCACCAGTTCTTCCTCGCCGTTGTACGATGATATGTATCCCCTCAGGCACACAAAATCACCTATACTAACATTCAGGGAAGTGAAATTCAGGCCGTATACCGCTACGCCTCCCGAAGAATCCTGTACATAGATTTTTTTATCAATAGGATGCGCGGTTATATTGCCTACTATCTCAACACTTTCGTTCATATGTACGGGCAAGCCGTCGGAATCAAGAATGTGGAAGTATGTACAATCAACCCTCTTATATTCTGTGCTCAGAGTTGTTATCTTATCTGGTGTATTTGCCCGAATCTTTATCTCCCAGGAGCCGTGATATGATGTGAAATAGCCCCAAATTTCCAATG
>CAYVVU010000014.1:4098-11586 GCA_964455305.1 uncultured Thermoplasmata archaeon | reverse complement strand
CCCCAAATGTCCAGTGTATCGTTCAAACTTACTAGGAGTGGGGATTCAGCGGAGTACTCCACATAAACAGTGAGATTAGTTGAGCCGTTGATATCGGAAATTCTGAAAAGATAGAATTTCGTAACATAAACTACCACACTTACATTCAAATGAACGGGAGTGTTGTTGTAATCTTCCGGCGAGGAATTCAGTTCGTCCACAGTTACATTCAAATATGTTATGTTTTGCGAAGCATTTGCAGTAACTCTAACAAAATCATCGCTGTAAGGTCTGACTTTTATTTCAAACTCTCCGGAATAGTATGTTAAGAAACCGCAAACTTCCACCAAAGTGTTTTCCCGGGCGGTTATGTTTGAACCTTCAAAACCAACTATCTTTATTCTGTCGGTATCCACTATGGTTATGTTGGGCGAAGAGTACATTGAAATTACTGTTAAATTCGTTGTGTGTATAAGAGTATGATTTATTTCTTCGTATTTGCTTTCGTTCATCTCCTCCGCAGGTACATAAATATACGAGGTTGAGCCCTTACCGATTACCCTCACATAGTATCCCGTGGAGTTAAGAACTTTCAGTTCCAATTCTCCGGCATAGGTGGTTACTTCCGCGGAAATTTCCAGAAGATCATTTATCTCCAGATAATCGGGCCTCTCGCCTCCGAATTCCACATAAACCTTAATGCATCTCGCCCCGCCCGGCTTGGCGGCGTAAAAATTGCAAGGAACACCATCGACAAAAACTCCATTCACAACAACTTTTTTCCCCATATATTGCTGGGGGTTTTTTAATATATCATCTATTGTGGCTATTCTTCCCTCAATTCGGAATTTCTTAATTTCATAGTTGCTCTGACCGACATCGTCCACCACAGTTAATTTAACGCTATAGTTGCCCGGAGAATCAAAAATTCTGGTTATTTTAACTCCTCTCATGGCCACGGAATCGCTGAACTCCCACAGATAGTCCACTATTTGACCGTCATCCTCGCTCTCGGAAGCATCAAATATTATTTCGTTCTCCACGCTGAGATTTCCTATAATTTTAATCTTCGCAATTGGAGGTAGATTTGACGAGGCGTAGGAGGATAAAGAAAGCAAATAAAAGGATAGGGTGCCGAGCACTATAAGGAAAACGATGAATATCCCGACTGCGTAAATTAACCTCGGGTCCTTTTCTCTCATGCAAATTACTTAATTGCCCCAAGGTATTTGAATGTTTTTGACGGAATGTCCAAAAAATCATCATCTTTAAATATACGGTTCAGATATCCTTCGCAATGCCATCTCCAGAAAGGAGGGATTTGAGTGCAGTCCGCATGAGACCTCTTGATGGAATTAAAAAACTTGCGGGTAGGGATAGGTATATCAATATCCTTCGGATGATTATGAATGCCGTTGAAAAGGGTGAGGGGAGATGCGTTTTAATAGAAGGTGAGATAGGAGTTGGAAAAACAACACTCGTAAATAAATTTGCGGAGGAAGTTGATGCCAAGTTCATAAGGGTTCAAGGTCTAACTTACCGCAGTTTTGAGCCGTATCTTCCCTTTCTTGAAGTTTTAGGTGGCGAAGAGGTGGAGGAATCTCTGCCATCGTTGCTGATACCCAACTCTGGACATCACGACGACTTAATCAAAATAAGAAGGGAAGCACTCCCCGAGAAAATAAGGCAGAAAATAATAGCCCTATCCGAAGAAAGACCTCTGATACTTTTTCTGGATGATATGCAGTGGATGGACGAGGGTAGTCTAACAGTGTTTCTCTACATACTCCGCTCTCTCAAAGGAAGAAAAATACTTCTCATAGGTGCATACCGCCCTGAGGATCTAATTACGGAGGGAGGAAAGCATCCGCTGAGAAGCATACTGGATAGAATAGAAGGGAGAGGAGATATAACGAAAATTTCCTTACCCAATCTATCCTTTGGTGACTTCAGGTACCTTATGGAAGAAATACTTGGCTACCGTATCTCTCAGGACATTCTCAAATTGATGTATGAACGGACAAGCGGAAATCCTTACCTGATAAACGAGTACCTTGCTGAGTTGATAGGTAGGGGTATACTGGACCCCGATAAAGGAATAATAAAGTCGGGAGTGAAAATTGAGGAAATATCCATACCGCAGAATGTTAAGGGAATTTTGCTCCGCAAAATGTCTATGGTGAGCGAAGAAGCTAAGAAAATTCTCAGAATCTCGTCGGTTATAGGTAATGCCTTTTCTTTTGAGGAGTTGGTTGAGATATCCGGCATGGATGAAGAGAAAATAGCGGATATACTGGAAGAACTGATTAATCTGGATTTCATAGAGGAGGCAGGGGATAGATACCGATTTAAATACTATCAACTTGGAAGAGCAATATACGAAAATATAAGCAAGATTCACCGTAAAATTTTGCATAGAAAAGTTGCGGAGTATTTTGAAAAGGTATCGGAGGATCCGTTCATACTCGGAAAGCATTACTATTTGGCAGGGAACAAAGAAAAGGCGTTCAAATATCTCATTGAAGCTGCAAGGAAATCCCAGCAAAGGGGCGCTTACAGAACTTCCCTCTGGTATCTTGAAAAACTACTAACCATAGGAGCGGAAAACTCCGAGATTTATTACATGATGTTAAACGCGGAGATAGTGGTTGGAGAAGGAAGCAGAGCGAAGGAATACTTTGAGAAAATAGATGAGGAAAGCGAGTATTATGCCCCTGCGGTACTTCTCCTATCCATATACCTTGAGGAGAGCGGAAAATTCAACGAGGCACAAGAACTAATTAAAAAAGCTATTGATAGAGTTTCTGGAGATGCCAAGGCCCTTTTACTCTCCAAAATGGCGTTTTTGGCGGCCAAGTACGAAAGCCCAGAAAAGGCTCTCAGCATAGTGGAGGAAGCCATGAAGTATGCGGAGAACGATTTTACTAAGGGAGTACTCTGGAAAACAAGAGGAATAGCATATTATTACAAGAGCGATGTTGAAAACGCACTCAAATCTTTCCACGAAGCGGAGAAAATAATAGCAGAATGGAACAAAATACATCCTGAGATGGTTAGGATTCTCAACGATTTGGGTCTAACATATTTGGCACTCAACCACCTTCACGAGGCAAACAGATACTTCTGGGAATGTAGGAAAATAGCTGAGAAACTTGGATTTATTAGGATGATACCGACAGTGCTTAACAACTCATCTTGGATATATCTGAATTTGGGAAGCGTTTACGAATCGGAAAAGCTTTTCAGGGAAGCTATGGAGAGAGCTAGTGTTATTGATGATGTGGAACTGGTTGCCAGAACCCATGTTAATTTGGCCTATGTATATCTGCTGATGGGTGAATATGAAAAAACGATAGAATATGCGAGCAAAGTATTTGAGTTAGTGCCGGGACACAGCGAACTTGAAAGGAGAGCGAGATACAGAACGGCGCTGGCCAGAATTTTTATGGGCTATGTTGAAGAGGGAGAGAAAGTGGTGAAAAACTTGGCGGAAACCGAAAGTAACAAGGTCTGGAAATATACATACTTAACCGACCTTCTATATTATTTGGGTAAATACGATGAACTTGTGGATTATGTACATTCAATTTTGCCGGAGATGGCGAATTTCAAGGAAGATTTTATTATCTCGCTTCTTCCAGCATATCTCTATTTGGAGATGGAAGAAAGGTATAATGAGGCCTTGAACGATCTGAAAGGAAAGTATATGGAGAATACTGTGGAGGCCGGAGAAATAGCGCTTGTAGAAAGTGTCAGGACGGGTAATATTGAAAATGCGCTTAAAATACTGAATGAATTTTGGAATTCCGGGTTAAAGAATCCCTCCATATACATTTCTCTTCCCCTCGTGGGATACCTTTACAAAAAGGGCTGTGGAGAAACTTTTGATAAAAGAATAGAGGAGATGGCCAAGGAAATCAATGATAAAAATGCTCTGAGAATTTTGAGGAATATACGCAACCTATAAATATATCTGGGAATTAGGGTTGGACAAGGTGGTACTATGGTGCGAAAGCCCGCAAAGATGTACCGCAAGATAAGTGGGCCTGCATATACGCGCAGAGAGTATATAACCGCCATACCGAATCCGAGAATAGTGCACTTTGAACTCGGAAACAGGGAGGCAAAGAACGATTTTCCAGTGGAATTATCTCTCATAGCCGAGGAAAGTTGTCAGATAAGACACATAGCGCTTGAAGCGGCCCGTATAGTTTCAACGAGACATATGAACAAGTATGTTGGCTCCATGAACTACTACCTGAAAGTAAGGGTTTATCCTCACCATGTTCTGAGGGAACACAAGATGGCAACCGGTGCCGGAGCGGATAGAATTTCCAGCGGTATGAGCAAGGCGTTCGGAAAACCTGTGGGAACTGCAGCCAGAGTAAAAGAAGGGGATGTGGTCATGTTAATAAGGGTGAATCCCAACGCCGTTAAGCAGGCGAAGGAGGCCCTTAGAAAAGCGGCGATGAAACTTCCAACCCCATGCAGAATAGTTATAACTAAAGGGGCTGAGTACTGCAAGTAATTTCCACAAGATCTCCATCTTTTATCTCCAGACAATTTCTTAGATTTTCGCAGGATACGACTTCAACTATGTTTTTGTGCTCCGTTTTCTCCGGTAGTACCAAAAGGCATTTCTCACCCTCTATTTCACCGAGTGTGTAGTTCAATCCTCCGGCACTTCCCTCAAAGTCTACGCGTAGGGCAATCTTCAAAAACTCCCTAATTGTATTTTCATCAACTCTGACATTAAGGGTACCTGGATAAACCTCGCATCCCAGAATTCTGCGGAAAAAATCCACATAGGGTTCGGAAATCACATATTTACGGCCTACTCCTTTCCCAGAGACCACGAAACCGTAAATCTTCATAGTATCACCCATCCATTTCTAAATACCTTAATGCCCTAAGGTATATTGTTTTTATCCCTCTTGCTCTCAGTTTTTTTCTCAGTTCTCTATCATTTGTCAAAACATATCCTTTCGTCTTTTCCGCTATTTCAATTATACCTTCATCCCCCTTTTTCTCGGAATCCATTTTTTTGAACTTCTCGGCTAATCGTAGAGCGGCTCTTGCCTCCCATCGGTTTATCCTTTTAAGCTCCTCAATTACACAGGATGGAACTA
Source organism: uncultured Thermoplasmata archaeon (assembly GCA_964455305.1). GTDB lineage: Archaea > Thermoplasmatota > Thermoplasmata > Thermoplasmatales > CAYVVU01 > CAYVVU01. Next base: position 6,478 of record CAYVVU010000014.1, on the reverse strand, counting down.
TAATCTCATATTTTCCCAAAAGTCGTTGTAATTCATAATCTAAATTTATTCCGAACTGAAAAGGCATCATCAACCCGTTGGTGTCCACAATCACCTTGATCATCTAACCACACTGGCAAATGCCACTTTTTTCTTTATCCTCTCTATTTTTACTTTGACCTTTTCACCTTTCTTTGCATTGGGTACGAATATGGTATATTCACCTATTTTGGCAATTCCGTTACCCTCCCTGCTGATATCTATTATCTCCACTTCATAAACATCCCCTTCTTTTACTTGCACTTTGGCTTTCATGGCTATTTTACCATGGAGCGGGCGTATGGCTCCACAAGCTTTGCAAACCACAATTTCTACCCTTCCCTCCTTTCTTATGTATGTGTCTGGGGAGCCGCATTCATAGCACAGAACATAAATCTTTATGTAATCGTTTATGCGGTCCTTTATGTCTTTCGGTGTGACCTTACCTTTAAATATAACTCTATCGCCTTGGATTGTGCCGGCGGTGCCCAATTCTTTAAGCAAATATTTGTAAAGATGCTGAGGATCTCTGTCTATTTTTTTCGCGAACTCCATGAAATTTCTGAATATAGTGTTTTTACCCTCAGTGACTACTTCCACTTCCGGGATCTGAAACCTTTCAGAGGACTTCACCGTATCTGGAAGCATGCTCCTCGCCCGCTGCAGCAACGAATCGTAATCGTAGAGATCTGTCATGGGTAGAGAGTATGGATGTTCGTTTAAAAATATTGTGGTTCTTCCGTTATCTAAAAAATAGGAAAAGAGGTTGTTTGTCAGTATCTCCTCCCGTAAAGGGAGTAGTAGAGCTGATTCAGATAGTTCTTTATGTTCTCCAGACTCTTCTCCAAACTTTCTAACTTCACTTCAATCACGCTTATACGCTTCTCAAGTTCCAAGATTTTTCTTTCCATCTCTGCCGGTTCCAAGGTAAATCACCTCACATCGGCGGTGGCGGCGGTGGTGGAGGCGGCGCTGTGGGTGGAGGTGCCCTTTGTGGGGGTTTCCATATCATTCCGAGTATTCCTCCTATAAGGGCAAGTATGTTGAATCCACCAAGTATGGCAAAGATAAGTGTTAATATTCCTCCTTTCTTTACTTTATCAGGTTCACCAGATTTCATCCATACCGCACCGACTATTATAAGAATGCCGCATATTAGTGGCCATATCAGACAGATGACGACTGGTGCTGCTGCTAGGCCTCCTATGAACCCGGCGAAACCTCCCAGTAAGGCAAGTGGTATTCCAGCGATAATCTCTAGAATTCCCCCGATCAATGCCAATACAAATCCTGCTACTGGGTAGTCACCTGCCATTTTGTTCACCCATGAGATTATTGTTTTTCAGATATATAATACTTTTGTTCTAACCTCAATCATAAAGTTGCGGTAAAAATGAGATAAGTTTAATATACGGCGTCGCTTTAACTTTCGGTGATGATATACCGCGACCTTTACGATCTGGAGTACGAATTTTACGATGAATTTTATTCCGATTACACAGAGGATGTTGAAATGTTTCGCAGGATTTTGGAAAAGTATTGCGAGAAGGGAGGAAGAATATTGGATTTGATGTGCGGAACAGGCCGCATAATGTCTCACTTTTTGGATTACTACGAAGTTTGGGGTGTTGATATAAACGAGAAGATGTTGGATATTGCGCTCAGAAAATTTGAGTCCAACGAGAATGTGAAAATAGTTAAAATGGATGCCCTCAAACTTCATTTGGATGTTAAATTTAATGCGGTTATAATAGGGCTGAATTCCCTTATGCTTTTTCCGCGTGAAGATAGAAAGGTCCTTTTCCAAAAAATAGGAGAGCATCTGGAGAAAGGAGGTGTATTTATAGCGGATTTCTGGAACTACATAGATTTGGAGGAAAATGTGGTTTACCACGGCGATACGAAGGAGATAGGAGGAAGAATAGTATCAAGATTCTTCACCATAAGCAGGGAGGGAGAAAGAATAAAAACCCTGTACTTCTACGATATAGTTAGCGATGAGAGTGTGCGAAGAAAATGCGCCGAAATAACTCTTTACACTATTCCTCTGAACACGCTTCGGGAGGATTTGAAGTATGGCGGAATGGAAATAGTTGAAATTTACGGAGATTATGATTTTTCCGAGTACAATGAATCCTCACCCCGTGTTATATTCGTGGCGGTGAAGAGATGATGCTGGAAATATATGTTAAGCCGGGAAGCGGCAGAAACAGGATATGTGGATACGATGAGTGGAGAAAATGCTGGGTAGTGGAGGTCAAAGCTCCTCCTACTAAGGGCAAGGCCAACAAAGAACTATTGTCATATCTTTCAGAAGTTTTTGGGGCGGAGGTGAGGATAGTTAAAGGTGAGAGAGGACAGA
>CAYVVU010000014.1:775-4088 GCA_964455305.1 uncultured Thermoplasmata archaeon | reverse complement strand
AGAAAAATTATACAGGTAAATATGGATGAGAAGGAAGTGATGAAGAAGCTGGAGGAACTTTCATGCGGAAGTTGGAGTTAATCGCCAAGAGAATAGAGGAGGAAAAACTCAGGAACGAGAAGATGCCGATAATAGTTGAGGGTTCAAGGGATATCGGCGCCCTCAGAGAAATGGGTTTTGAAGGAATTATTCTTAAAGTGAATAACGGACAAAGTTTGGAAAAATTTTCATCGGAAATCTCCTCCAAATATTCCGAAGTGATTCTTCTTTTTGACTGGGATTCCCGCGGAGTTTATTTGACCAAGAGAATATTCTCTCTCCTCTCCTCCATGGGAACAAAATGTCATATAGAACTCTGGAGTTTTCTTAAAAAATATCCCATCGGTTCCGTAGAGGAACTACCATCCTATCTCAAAATTCTGGAAGCCCAGGCACCTTGACCGTGCCCTTCCTCAACTTTTATTTCAACCATATTTATATTTTCATAATCCCTTAGCTTCTCCGCGAAAATATCGCATATATGTTCCGCGATATTTTCGGCAGTAGCCTCCTCGTAAGGAATAACATAAACTGAATCCCTTGAAATCTCTATTTTTGCCAGAGGATATTCTATAATCGCCTTATCATCACTAAATTTCACGAACCTCTCGCTCACGATTAGCTTATGGTCTATGCAATCCGCAATTTCTTTCAGTATCCTTTTAACATCTCCGAAATCCACAACCATCCCATCAACCTTATCTCCATGTATTCTCGCGGATATAACATAATCGTGACCGTGAATCCTAGAACACCTTCTGTGATGGGATATGAAATGAGCGGCGCTGAACCTTATATTCCTTTCCCAACCATCTATCTCTATAATCATATCATTCCAACCTCCTTTAGTACCTCCACTACCCCATAACCGTAAGGTTTTTTGGCTACTATATCCGCGTTTTCCTTAACCACATCCCAAGCGTTGGCAACGGCTACCCCCAAACCACTGCTCTTTATCATCTCCACATCGTTCTCGCTGTCTCCGAAGGCTATTACCTCATCCAAATCGCAGTTGAGAATTTCCAAAACTCTTTTGAGTCCGAAGAGCTTGCTCTGTTCCCTGTTCATTATGTGGGTTCCGTAGCCCGTGGTTTCTATCCTCACATTCCAGCCACGCAGTGAGTTCTTAACCTCCTCAGGATCACAGCGTTGAATCACTATTGAAGTTTCCCTCCATTTGTCCGTGAGAGAACGAATTCCTTTGACTCCCTTCTCTTTTAGATGCAGATAGGCCCGATACGGAATCTCTTTTGTAAAATATTTGTATAGATTTCCGCGATAAAGCACTATACCTCCATTCTCGGCCACCGCGGGGTCCTTTATGCCCAAAAAATTCTGGTAAGCGAACATAACTGGGGCAACATTTCCGCTTATAAGAACTATATGCACTCCTTTACTAATGAGTTTTTTGAACGCCTCAATAACCTCAGGTATTATTCTCCTATACCTGTCGGTTATGGTTGCATCAACATCCGTCGCTACTACCTTATACACACTTGGTCATGGGTTTATTGAACAAAAATTTTTTTAGAGCGTAAAAGTTAGCGTTGATGTGGGAAGAAGAGGAAGAAAGCCGAGAGAAATGCGCGCCATAGCCAAAGAAAGAATAAAGATACTTATGGAATTGGCAATTAAAAACGGGCTGGAGAATAAAATAGATCGCGCGGATAGATATGTTTACCTTGCCAGAAAGATAGGGATGAAGTATAATGTAAGAATTCCAAGAAAATACAAAAGATTCATATGCAAAAAATGCAAAAGAGCCCTGATACCCGGAATTACGGCGAGAGTAAGGATAAGAAGGGGAAAGGTGGTATATACATGTCTGAGGTGCGGAGGAGCGAAAAGGTACATTCTTCCTTGATAACTATTCAACTCGGGAAGAAAGGTATAACAGATGGTTTTCTGGAGGAGGTTAGGAGGGTTCTTAAGAAGAGGGGCAAAGTAAAAATAAAGATTCTGAAGAGCGCAAGAACTATGCCAAGAAAAGAAATCGCCGAAATAATAGCTAAGAGGACGGGCGCAAAAATATCAAAAATAATAGGTTATACAATTATTCTGGAGGAGGAGAACCGCTAGATTCCGTCCCCTCCGCGAAGGTTTCCAGTTGAAAGAGAACATTGTATCCGCGAAGTGTTTCGTGTATTTTATCCGCAAACCAAATGGCGTCCCGCACAGTTGCGTGGTTACCCCATTCATAGACCATATCGTACATCCCGGTTATGGGCTTAAATCCCAAAGATTGCAATCTCTCTATGATTTCGCTCGGCCTCGCGCCCTCGCTACTGAAAGTCACTTTCAGATATGTTTTCATTCCCATGTGTAAGGGTAATTGCAAATCGGAATATAAATTTTAGGATTTTTCTTCAAGGATTTGAAGTGCCTCTCTGATCATTTTCGTGGCAAGACATTTTGCATCTCAAGTTTTAAAATTCTCAAAAACTATATCTCCTCTAAAAACAGTCATCACCACATTACCTTCCGGCAGGGGTTTATCAATAAGGATGAATGAAGCCTCATTTCCTTCCGCAAGTTTGCATCTTCTGTAATGCTTCATAGCGGTATTAATGTCCAACTTTTGAACATTGCTGGGTGGATTCAGAAGCATTTTGAGGCCGAATCTAGGCGATAAGGGCATGGAATCAGAGCCGAAGATCAGATTTATTTTGCCCTCCAAAAGCGCGAAGGGATTGCACTTCTCCGCCCAGAATTTTCCTATGTTCCTTTCGTATAATCCGCCTGGAAAAGCCCAGCGCAAGAAATTCGGCTGCATGCAAACAGTTATGTTTTGAAGGATTTCGGGATTTTCCAAGTATTCCTGAGGTACGAGTTCAAAGTGCTCTATTCTATGACCTCCGTTTAAATCCTTCAACCCCTCCACCGCCTCTTTAATAGCCAGATCACCGATGGCATGGACGGCGAGTTTTAGACCTTTATCCTCGGCGAATTTCCCTAGGGTTCTAATTTTTTCTCTCTTCATAAATACTTCAACCATTTTTCCATCCGTATAGCCGGTGGAAACCGCAGCGGTCTTCGCGCCAATTGAGCCATCTGCAAATGCCTTTATTCCTTCAAGTTTGATATTCCCTACTTTCCTCGGAATTTCATCCATTCTATCCCACTCGCGATGCATGTAGTATCTTATGTCTATCTTCGGTTTCTGTTGCGCAATTTCCATGAACCAATCTACACCCCCGCCCATTTCATGAATCTCCACGATCCCCTCCTTAACAGCGAATTCCAACGCTTTTCCCAGTCCATTTTTTCTATCTAC
>CAYVVU010000014.1:0-765 GCA_964455305.1 uncultured Thermoplasmata archaeon | reverse complement strand
ATATTTTGCTCAAAATCCTTCCGACCTCTTCCTCGTACACATATCCTTTGGAGAAATCTCCGTTGGCACGGTAAATTTCCCACGCCTTGGTATTAAGCACGGCCATATGACCATCCACCCTTATTAAAAACACTGGCCGATTCGGCTCTATGGAATCTAAAAATTTTCTGTCCGGCATTTCTCCGTGCCACAGGCTTTCATCCCAGCCCCTTCCAACCACTACATTTCCATCAAAATTTTTTATCATATCTGCAAGTTTTTCAATGGAATCCGCCATGGAAAGGTTCAGGGTGGAGAATTCAAGGGCCAAAATGCTGAGGTGTGCATGCCTATCTGCGAAAGCTTCATACAAATAATTTCCGCCGCAATCCACTATTTCATCGCCTTTCAGAAAGGAAGAAGTTTCCTCACCAATCTTTTTAATAATACCATCTTCCACCTTTATCGCTGTTCCGTCGGCTATGTTTACGAATATTTTTCTCACAGCCCATCATAGGTTTAAAGGTTTAAAAGTTTTGTTTTCTCATCACTTTTAGTACAAAGAGCGAAGTGACAGCAATAATTATTAGAAGAGGAACATCTATGTACCATATAATCCAGTCATATTTTGAGTATGAGGAAATCTCCGTATAGTTTTCAATTTTCATAACACCTATTGAAGAACCTATATATGCTACAACATAGAGGGAATGGTTAAATATTGTATATTGTGCAACATCGTGTAAATGTCCTATATAATGCGGTATTTGATGTGATATTCCGTAA
>CAYVVU010000013.1:0-25379 GCA_964455305.1 uncultured Thermoplasmata archaeon | reverse complement strand
TGAAGCAGGAAAAATATTAATACATCATCCGTTTTAGGCGGTACTATGGCGAAGATAGTGAAGATGAGGGACATAATGACTCCGAATCCCGTGGTGGCCAGAGTTCCGGCAACGAGGGCGGAATTTCTGAGATTGATAGCCAAAACAGGAATCACGGGAATGCCCGTCGTAAACAAGGAGGGGAAGTTCGTCGGTATGGTTACGAGAAGGGATATTTTGGAAAAGCCAAACGAGACCCAGCTATCTCTAATAATGCGTTCCAGAGATGAAGCTCCATGGGTTTATGAGGATTCCACTGTAGAGGAGGGGGCGGAGATTCTCCTTAAATACGGAAGAAGACATATGGCCATTCTTAACCATAACGACGAGGTTGTGGGAGTTGTTACACCTTACGATTTTATGAAAGTGGTGAAGGAAAGAAAGATATCCTCGCCCGTTATAGATTATGTATCTTCGCCGTGTGTTCCCGTTTACACCAAAACCCCTCTTAAAATCCTCCTTCGCTTGATGATAATAACCAAAATGAACGCGTTTCCGGTTTTGAATGATGATGCGAAACTCGTGGGAATAATAACCGACAGAGATATATTTGGCAAATCGTATATAGATGTATCTCTCAATGAATCCAAACTGGGGTTGGGAGAGGATGAAGACGAGTGGACATGGGAGGGTTTGAAAAGCGTAATGAAACTTGTGTATATGGTCGCAGACCTTAAAGTTCCCGATATCTCAGTTGAGGAGGCAATGATTCCGAATCCCACCACGGTTTTTGAGCGTTCCCCGGCGTACGAGGCGGCAAAAATTATGCTAAAAAATCGTTTCAGCCAACTGCCTATAAGGGATATAAATGACGAACTCATATCCATGGTGTACGATTTTGATCTTGTGAGGGCAATAATAGAATGAAAATTATCATCTCTGGTGGGGGTTTTTCCTCTCTCTATTTATCCATTTTGCTATCCAAAGAGCATGAAGTTTTTGCTATAGAGGAGCATGGGGAAATAGGCAAAGATATTTGCTGTACGGGATTGGTTAGCGGAGAAGTTCTGAAAAGATTTCCCAAAACCCCAGTGACCAACAAAATCAAAAATGTTGAAGTCGTAGCACCAAGCGGAAAAATTTATGGTATAGATGGCGTTAGAGAAGTTTATGTTATAGATCGCATCGCTTTTGAAAAAATTCTCGGAGAGAAATCCCTTGATTCAGGCACGGAAATTATTTTAAACGCCAGAGTGGTGGATGTTCTGCAGAAAGCAGAAAAGGTGGGATTGGTTTACAAAAAAGATGGAGAGAGAAGAGAAATTTATGGAGATATGGTGGTGGGTGCTGACGGCCCTCTGAGTTTGGTGAGAAAAAAAGTTTTTTCCGAAGTTTTGAAGGAACCGCTGATAGGTGTTCAGTCAATGGTTAAAAGAAGGGTACCCGATGAAACCATAAGGATATACCCAACAAGAAAATATTCCGACGGCCTCTTTGCGTGGGAGGTACCTTACGAAGATTACGAGATAGTCGGAACGGCCTCACACACATCGCCACTTAAATATTTCAGAAAATTGGTGAAAGATTTAAATTTAGATGTCAAGAAAATCTGCATGAAAATAATTCCAATAGGATTGCTCAGTCGCTTTGAAAAGGATAATTTCAGGTTAATAGGAGATGCCGCAGCCATGTGCAAGCCTACCAGCGGCGGAGGTATATATCCATCGGCGGTAGCAGCGGAAATCTTGGCAAAAAATATTTATGGTGGATATGAGGAAAACTTCAGGAAAAATCTGGGAAAGGAACTCCAGAAGGGACTCATTATTCAAAATATATACAGGAATGTGGATGATGGGGAGAGAGAAAAACTTTTGAAACTTTTAGAAGATGAAGAAATCGTGGAATTGGTCAGAACGAAAGGCGATGTGGACCATCCCCTCAAGTTCGGGTACTCACTTCTCAAAAAGAGACCCTCGCTGATAAAATACATGCCGAAATTTTTGAGAAATTATTTCAGCTTATAACCGATCTTGGACAGAAATTCCATCCTTTCTCTTCTCTTTTCCTCGTTCTCTATCCCAACAGGTGGCTTACCATCTATTATTCCAACGATTCCTCTTCCCTGCTCAGTTTCCGCGATGATTACCTGCAGAGGATTTGCACTTGCCGCCATTATATGCGTAATTTCTGGAACATTTTTGAGGGCATTCAGAACATTTATTGGATAGGCATTTCTCAGCATAAGGATAAAGGTGTGTCCTGCCCCTATTTTCATTGCATTTTTTGCGGCATACTCCTTTAATTCCTCATCGGTGCCCTCCACTCTAACCAACCTATCGGCGGACGCCTCATTAAAAGCGAGAGCAAATTTAATACCGGGAACGCAATTCATAACCGCCTCGTAGATATCCTCAGCACTCTTTATAAAATGCGTTCCCCCAATTATCACATTTATTTCATCCGAAGGCTTTTCTATGTTCACTATCTCAAACTTTATTTCGGACATAGCGCGGGGAGCGGGATTCGAACCCGCGTGGGCAACCGCCCAACGGCTTAGCAGGCCGTCGCCTTACCGCTCGGCAATCCCCGCAACATAAGCCGAATATATGGAGAAAGATTAAAAGTTTTCGCCCGATATTTTTTCGCAGTTGGGCGAAAACCTATTATTTATGTAGTTGCATGAGGTTTTATGCGATATGCCGCGATCCTTATGGTCCTAATTGTAGTTTCATCTGCGGGATTTTTGGTATTTGGTATGCATTTCAAAATTGCCCATGATCCCATACACATAATTGGAGATGGAAATTTCACTGCGCAAAATGGAGTTACTGGTGGTAGTGGAACAGCCGATGATCCTTATATCATAGAGGGGTGGGAGATAAACGCATCAACATCCCACGGAATATGGATAGAAAATACACATGCGCATGTAGTTATAAGAAACTGCACAGTTTACGACGGAGTGATTGGGGATTTTCACGGAATATATATTTACAATGCTGAGAATGTTACTTTGGAGAACTGCACAGTGATAAACGACAAGGACGGAATACTCATAAAGTACAGTGGAAATATATTAATCAAAAATTGTGATGTTAGAAAAAATGACTGGTACGGCATTTACATGACATTGTCCTCAAACATAACTGTAGTTTCCTCGTACATAACGAACAACGGTGAAATAGGAATATGGATTGAAGATTCTCATAATATAAATCTGGATGTGTTGGCAAGAAACAATACTTACACAGGAATATATATAAGCGGTAGTCAGAACTCAACTGTTTCAGGTATTATTGATAATTCCTCCATAAACGGAGTTAATATTTACAATTCAAGGAACATAACTATTGGCTCAAAAATCTCACACGCCAGATACGGACTTAACTGCTGGTATTCTCAGCTTACATTTTCAGGAGAAATATACGGCTGTTATTACGGGATAAGGGCGTCCGATACCTCAGTTGAGGTATCCAACACCATATTGCGAGAGAATATCTATCAGATATACCTTAGGGGAGGAGAGGGAGTTTTGATTAATTTAACCTCCAATACAACCCAAAACGGAATATGGGGAGAACAAACGAACCTCAGAGTGACCTCTTCAAAAATATTCGGCAAAGAAGGCATGAAATTGAAAAATTCATCACTGTGTGTTGAAAAATCCACTTTTTCATGCGAGGGATTAGGAATATATTTGGATAACTGTACGAAAATAGAGTTCCAGGATTCTGAATTGCTGAATGATTCAATATTCATAAAAGGGGATGAACTCTCGGATTTTTATATCAATGTAATGAACACCACAGTCAACAAAAAGCCGGTAATCGTGAGGATAAACTCCACTCAGAACACGACTTTTTCCGATGCAGGAGAAATAATACTCGTTAACTACTCCGGCTTTATAGAAAATATAAGCATGGAAGGCGGAGATTGCGGAATGATTGTAGTGTTTTCCAACGCAAAAATCCTTAACGCATCGTTGAAGGAATTTACATACGCAATTTACTCCTACAAATCTTATCTAGAATATTCGGGAAATTTGGAATCAGTTAATTATGGGATATACGCCAAAAAATCCATCGTGGAAGCGGATGTATTCTTAAATTCTACGGAATATGGAATATATTTGGTTAATTCTTCCGCGAACATTACCGGATACATAGAAAATTCATCTCGCGGCCTGTTTTCTCAAAGTGCAACATTAAATATAACCAATACTACCTTCCAAAGTTGCTATCGTGGAATTGAATTAATGTGCTCTTCCCTCACGACAATTAATTCAAATTTCACGGGGGGAGAATACGGTATTTACTCCTTTGTTTCCAAGGTGTGTGTCTCGTATGGAAAATTCTCAACGACTGTGGGAGGAATATACGGAGAAGAGAGCAAGATAAACATTGATAAATCGGCGTTCTTTGGTAGCAGATACGGGATGCATTTGAAAAATTGTGCTGGATGCAAAATAAAAAATACATCTTTTACTGGAAATTCCATATTTGTGGAGGGTTCGGAGAGGAAGCATTTCTATATGGATATTGAAAATGTTTCTGCAAACGGTCGTGAGATTGTGTATTTATCCAATACCACCATAAGCTTCAGCGCTGAAAACTGCAGCGAGGTAATTCTTCTGAACGCATCCGGGAACATAAGTAATTTGTGTGCCGAAAATATAACATCTGCCGTTATATGTGCTTTCTCAGATATAACATTAAAAAATTGCACCGTGAACTCTTCGGTAATTGCGGTATATACCTCCAATTCGGATATAACTGTCAATGATGTGATTATCGGGCGAGGAGATACAGGAATAAAATCCTCATCCTCAAATCTATCCGTGAGCGATTCTTCAATAAATAACTGCTCTTATAGCGGTATATTCTTGTACAACTCATCAGCGGAAGTGTCCTATTCCACTCTCAAAGAAAACTTTGTGGGAATTAATTCTTTGAATTCTCTGGTAACCGTGAGAAATATTACTGTTGAGAAAAATGGAAGAGGGATAAAACTTGTTGGTTCTGACAACTCCTATATTGTATATTCAATTTTCGCTGAAAATTTATATGGGTTATACATTCAAAACACATCATACTGCAAAGTGGAGAACAATACTTTCTCCAGAAATACGGAAGGAATTTTCCTTATAATGTCGCAGTACAACAGAATAATTTACAACAATTTCACGCGAAGTGAATCTTACGCAATAGAGATAATATATCTCTCCAACTACAACGAAATACACCACAACAACTTTTGGTACAACAACAACGCTTCGGATAATTATGATCCGCAGCATGTTCAGGTGAAGGATGATTGCATAAATTATTGGGCTTCGCAGAACGGAGGAAACTTCTGGTCTGATTGGACATCTCCCGATAGCAATGGAGATGGAATAGTAGATAGCCCCTACACAATAGATTCCGACAGCAGGGACGATAAACCCCTTGTGAACCCGGTGGAAGGGGACTTTCCAGTTAGCGAATTATCTATAATTCCATTCTTCTCAATTCTGCTTCTATCTTATCTCTGTTTTTCGTGGAAAAAGTTACGCATACGGAGATGAAATCCGCCTCATCGCTCAACTCTATTTTTCCCTCGTAGGCGCTCTGCTTATCTATTTTTATTCTGATCGTTGGTGGTTCCAGAAATTTCAGCATATTTTCAAGTCCTATGTTCCTAGCGATTTTTTTGAAAACCTCTTGTGCTTCTTCTCCCTTCAATTTGCAGAACAGTATATCAATCCTCTGCCCGTAATGGCCACGAGCGTTTATTTTCTTGAATTTTTTGGATGTTATCGTAGATAGGGCCCTACGAACCTTATCCTCATCTTCGGTGGCGTGAACTATAGTCCTGATTTCAACGCTCTTTATCATCAGAACGGAAGACCTTCTTTTGGGACTTTGCTCCAATCTGCCAGAAATCTCTCTATTCCTTCATCGGTCTTCGGATGTTTAACCATAAACTTCAGAACTCTGAAAGGCATAGTAACTATGTCCGCACCTATTAGGGCTGCTTCGTAAACATGGCGCGGGTGTCTCACACTCGCCACTATAACCTCCGTTTTGAATCCGTAGTTTCTGTATATTCTGTGTATATCCGCCACTATCTCCATACCATCATGGCCTATATCGTCCATTCTTCCAACGAAGGGCGATACGAAAGTCGCGCCAGCCTTCGCGGCGAGAATCGCCTGATTCGGAGAGAAGACTAAGGTCACATTTGTCATTATACCTTCTTTGCTTAGAATTTTCACTGCCTTTAATCCCTCCACAGTCATTGGAATCTTTATCGTGGCATTATCGCCCAATTCAGCCAGTTTTCGTGCTTCCCTTACCATTCCCTCCGTATCGGTGCTTATTACTTCCAGGCTCACTGGACCTGGAACTATTTTTAAAATTTCCTCCACAATGTCCATAAATGTTTTTCCGTCTCTGGTCTCTTTGGATATCAGGGTGGGGTTTGTCGTCACGCCATCCACTATTCCCCAAGCTACTCCCTCTTTAATCTCTTCAACATTTGCGGTGTCCAGAAAAATCTTCATGTTTTCACCTCCATTATTTCCTTGACCTTGCTCGCTATTTTCTGTGGAGTTAAACCGTATTTTCTCACCAATTCCCATGCGGGACCGCTCTCTCCGAACTTGTCTTCTATTCCTACCCTCCTCATCATAGTGGGATAATTTTCAACGAGAACCTCAGCCACCCTACTCCCCAAGCCGTTGTATATCGTGTGTTCTTCCGCAGTTACTATTCCATTCGTGCTTTTAGCGTAGGATATTATGAGTTCCTTATCTATCGGCTTTATGCTGGCCATGTTTATCACGGCGACATCTATGCCCTCCTCCTTGAGTATTTTGGCCGCTTTTAGAGATATGGCCACCATAATCCCGCATGATATTATGGCAACATCGCTTCCGTCCTTCATAACCGTGCCTTTACCGAACTCAAAAGTTCCATCCGTGACCGTAGGTACTTTCGCACGACACATTCTAGTATAAGCGGGACCTTCAACATCCTCCACCATGGCCCTAACTACACTCTTGGTTTGGGGAGCATCGGCGGGAACAGCCACCTTCATATTGGGCAAAGTGGTCATAAGAGCCAGATCCTCAAGCATTTGATGGCTTGCACCATCTTCACCCACGGTTATGCCTCCGTGGGAGGCTACAATCTTCACATTCAGATTGGGATAAGCGATGCTTTGTCTTATCTGGTCGTAAGGTCTTCCCGTGGCGAATACGGCGAAGGTGCTTACAACAACGATTTTTCCTGTAGTAGCTAAACCAGCGGCAACGGTCATCATATTCTGTTCCGCAACACCCACATTGAAAAATCTTTCAGGAAAAACTTTTCCAAACTCTGCAGTTTTTGTGGAGGATGAGAGATCGGCATCCATAACCACGAGATTCGGATGTTTTTTGCCAAGTTCTATGAGCGTTTCCGCATAGGCCGGACGCTGATGCTCAAATTTCCAATCCTTCTCAAATAAATCCTCCATAAGAATCACATCTCCATAATCCTTCTTCTCTCTTCTTCAAGTTCCTCAATCGCTTTTCTATACTCCTCCTCATTCTTAGGAGGCTTTCCATGGTATGCGGGATTATTCTCCATATAGGACACGCCCTTGCCCTTTATTGTTCTCGCTATTATAACAGAAGGTCTGCCCTTGTACTCTATCGCGTATTTCAAGGCACGAACTATCTCGTTGAAATCGTGACCGTTTATGCTCTGGACCCACCACCCGAAGGAGCGCCATTTATCCGAGAAGGATTCAAGAGCAACTATTTCCTCAGTAAAACCGTCCAACTGAATCATATTTCTGTCCACTATTGCTATAAGATTATCCAATTTATGGTGCGATGCGAACATCGCCCCTTCCCATACATTTCCCTCGTGGCACTCTCCATCACCGAGCATGACGAAAACCCTGTAATCCTTTTTATCTATTCTGGCGGCAAGCGCCATACCTATCGCGGCACTCAATCCCTGGCCCAAGGACCCGGTTGCCATATCCACACCCGGCGTCATCAAAGAAGGATGGCCTTGAAGGCGGGAATTAACCTTTCTAAGGGTATACAGTTCTTCCTTCGGGAAAAAGCCCTTCATTGCGAGAACGGCGTAATAGGCGGGAGCGGCATGTCCCTTACTCAGCACGAATCTATCTCTATCTTCCCATCGCGGATTTTTCGGATCAACTCGCAAAATCTTGAAATAAAGGGCAGTTAGTATATCTGCCGCACTTAGCGAACCGCCCGGATGACCGGATTTCGCACGATATGTTAATTCAATTACCCATCTCCGAACTTCGTTAGCCTTCAACATCAAATCTTTGATTTCATCTCTGCTCAGGGGCATACCGAGGTGGTATCACATCACCAAATATATAATCTTTCGTTCAGAGAGATATGACTTTTTTCAGACACTTAGTTGCTAAATTAATAACAGTGAAAGTACAAGTAAGGGTGCAGGAAAAATTTAACTATTACTTCCCATGTTCTTAACAAATGACCGATATAACAAAGTTAATAGCGCAGAAGGCCTACGAAACTTACGAAAAGAAATTACTTGAGGAAGTTAAAAAGGGAGCCATTCCAAAGCACATAGCGATAATAATGGACGGTAACCGTCGCTTCGCCAGGGAGATGATGCTAGAAAAGATGGAAGGCCACATTAAGGGAAGAGAGAAGCTTGAGGAAGTACTTAACTGGTGTCTTGAACTCGGAATAAAGATTCTTACCGTTTATGCATTTTCCACAGAAAACTTCAAAAGGGACGAGAAGGAGGTTAGATATCTTCTCAAACTTTTCGCTGAATCATTCAGAAAAGCGGCCGATGACGAAAGAATACACAAACATAGGGTGAGAATAAGGGCGATAGGGAGATTAGAACTGCTTCCAGAAGAGGTCAGAGAGGCGATAAAATACGCGGAAGAAAAAACGAAAGATTACGATAACTATTTTCTTAATATAGCGATAGCGTATGGAGGGAGGGCAGAGATAGTTGATGCTGTTAAAAAAATAGCAAAAAAGGTTAAAGAGGGAGAGATCGGTATTGAGGATATAGATGAGGAAACCATAAGCAGACATCTCTACACATATGATCTGCCCGATCCCGATTTGATACTGAGAACTTCCGGAGAGGAAAGAATATCCAATTTTCTGCTGTGGCAATCCGCTTACAGCGAGTTGTATTTTGCGGATGTTTACTGGCCCTCGCTGAGAAAAGTTGATTTTCTGCGCGCAATAAAATCCTATCAAATGAGAAAAAGGCGTTTCGGAAAGTAGTTCAAAGTCCAACCCTTTTTAGAAATATCTCCAGATTCTCCTCAAGTTCCATTTCTTTTATGAAAGAGTAGGCGTCCTCCACATCGCACACTCGTGATAATGTGAAGTGTGTATCACTTCCAACAGATATTCCTACCGAATATTCTCTTAATTTATTGAAAAAATTCTTTGCCGAACGATAATACGGAATATCCAACTTAGTGTATAGCTTTGATGTGTTTAGTTCCACGAATATTCCGTGGGATTCAAATAGTTTGAGGACGGAATCATAATCCATGCCGCCGAAAGCACTTTCTATATCGGAATGCGCAAGTCCCAGCGGAAGAGAAAATTTACGGGAGAATTCCAGAAGTTTGCTAAGAGGGTATCCCCCCCTTCTAAAATCGTTCACATATTCAAACAGAATGAAATCCAGTTTGGAAAAACTGCTGGGAATTTCTTCTATAACAGTTCTCTCTGTGAAATCCACCTCTATTCCCACTAAAACTTTAAAATCTAACTGCCCGCCAACATCCCTAACCTTCCTTATGTATTCTTCCACTCTGAATCTAGGTACGGATTTTACCTTTCTCGTCTCATAATGATCCGTTATCCCCACCGCATCCAGACATTTTTTTCCTTCTCTAACTATATCCTCCACATCGTAAATTCCGTCAGAGAAAGTCGTGTGGTTATGCATATTTATTCTCATTTCTCCACCTCCCATTTTTCAAGTTCCAGAACTTCGGAGAGCGTTCTCCCCCTCTTTATCTCCTCCCTTATCCTCTCCTCTCTTTCCCTCACATCTATCGCTCTGTTAGCAATTTCCAGCGCAATTTCTTTTGGTACGATAACAACACCGTTCTCATCGCCGATAACCCAATCTCCCGGCCTAATTTTCACACCACCTATATCTATCTCAACATTTATCTCACCCAGACCCTTGGGCTCGCCCGCCTCCGCACCGATATGCTTACAGAAAAGTGGAAAATCCATTTTTTGGATTTCCTCTATGTCTCGTGCCGCACCATTAATAACAACGCCCGCTATTCCTTTAATTTTGCATGACCACGATGCAAGTTCACCCCAAACCACGCCGTAACCGCCCCCCGCATCTATAACTATAACATCCCCCTCCTTCGCTATATCTATGGCTTCCACAGTTTTTGCCCAGTCTCCATCCATGGTTCTTACCGTCACCGCCCGACCCACCATCTTGCCACCGCAGATGTATTTTATACCTTTAAGTGCTCCCTTCTTGTGCATGGCATCGCATATGTTTGGTGTAGAAACCTTCATGAAGGCCTCTCTAATATGTTTTTCACCGTATTTCTTGTATTTATCTGCTTTAATTTTAACCTTCTTTGTTATGGCTTCTTTTATCTTTCTGGCCGCTTCCTTCGCGGAAGGTGCTTTGGTTATGGCACCTCCAACAATAATTATTTCCGCGCCGTTCTCAACCATCTCCGCAGCGGATTCCTCGTTTATTCCACCCGCCACGGCAACGGGTATATTCACGGAGGAAGATACCTCCCTCAATATCTCCAGTGGGTTCTGACCCAGCATTTGAGCATCAACACCCACATGAACGCAGACATAATCTACCCCCATACTCTCAACTTCCTTCGCCCTTTGCAAAGGTGAGGGATGGTTTATCAAATCAACCATTACTTCGCATCCGAAGTTTCTCGCAGCCCTTATAGCATCTCTTATGGTAGCATCTGAGGAAACACCGAGCACTATAACCACATCCGCTCCGCTTTTAGCGGCAATTTCAACCTCAAGACCACCAACATCCATGGTTTTCAAATCTGCAACTATTTTCCTTCTGGGAAATTCCTTTCTTAATGCTCTCACGGCATTCATACCCTCAGATTTGATAAGGGGTGTACCCACCTCTATCCAATCTGCACCTCCTTCAATGGCTTCTCTCGCAATCTCCAAAGCCCTTCGCAGTTGAATGACATCTAGTGCTACCTGAAGTACGGGCATGATGAGGGTATCTCCGCTTGATAATTAATGATTTTCGGAATAGTTTATATACCAAAATTGGATATCTTATTTTATGAAATCCGCAGGAAGTATAACTTACGATGCGTATGTGGAGCAGAAACTTCACGAAATAAGAGTTTGTTTCGTATGCGGAAAACTTATTTACAAGAAAAAAAGGGCTTACAGAATAGGAAATAAATGGTTATGCGAGGATTGTCTGAAAGATTTACGGATGGCACTGAGAGAATGCGAAGAAATTACTCGGTGAAACTCGCTCCTTTCTTGTAATTATCCCTAATGTAGTTAAGAATTATGTCTCTCTTCCTTCTAAGATGGGATTCAAACCAATAGGCAATAACTTCCTTGAGTATTTCGTGTATTTTATCTATGTCCGCCTCTTTCACCGGGGCTTCGTAAAGTATGTACTGACTGTAAATTCTCTTCCACCCAGAGTATTTGTAGTATTTCTCGCCCTCACAAAATTCAAAAATCATTTTTAAAGTTTCTCCCTCCTCGCCATCGTAGTATATTATTCGCAGCGAATCGCCGGCACGGTTCTGATCTCTGGTGGTATCGGTCAAAGAAATATGGTCAACTGCCGCAAAATTAAAATCGTCCTTCAATACCCACTCGTAAGGGAAGTTGTTGTTTATGAATCTCGCCCAGAGGCTTGATGGAGGTTCCATTTTAAAATGAATGTTTTCATCATTAAACTTTATCCATATTCTCCAGAAATCCTGGATTAATTCTTTGTTTAGTTCTGCCTTTTTCTCGTGCTGCTCGGAGTACTCCTTGATTATCTCCTCTCTCTTCTTGTTGAGTACTTCCTCAAGTTCTTCGAACCATTCCTTCTGAGTTTTCCTCGCCATACTTATCCCTCTGAATAGATAATGGAGCATCATATATAAAATTTTAACGGTCAGAATCCCAGAGCATCCTTATGAGAAAATTCATAATAAAGTGGGCATTATCATACATTATGCGCTACAGATACCTTGAACATACCGCCGACCTATATGTGGAGGCAAGAGGAGAAAAATTAGAGGATATTTTTGCTAACTGCGCACTTGCACTTTACGACTCAATATGTGATATAAATAAAATTTCATATTCCGAGGAGAGAATGGTAGAAGTGGAGGGGGAAGATTATCAGGAACTCCTTGTGAATTTTCTCAACGAATTGCTGTATCTCTTTGAAACAGAAGGTTTTGTGGCCTCTGATGTAGAAGTGGTGTTTGAAGGTAAAAAACTTACTGCTAGATTAAAAGGGGAGACCTATGACAGAGAAAAACACGGGGCAAGGTATGAAATAAAGGCTGCCACATACCATGGATTAGAAATAAACGAGAAAGAGGGTTATGCTCGTGTTCTTTTTGATATTTAGAATATCGTTCCCAATATATGAAATGTTCCCTTGCGGAATGTAAAAGCAAATTTCTCCATTCTATGTTCGCAGGCCCTCATCTTCTCAACCTGCATATACCTGACCATCTTTCCCTTAGTTCTGTCTATTCCAAGGCGAATTATTCCATCAACGAGGAAACCTTCGTTGCCAAGTAGTGACCATCCACCACCCAACGGTTCCTCCATAACTATGAAGGAATACAGGTTAAAGCTTCTGAGTGTTCTGAAGAAGTAGAACATTAGTTGTCTCATATTTTCCCTCTGAGGCATGAGTGAGTAAAGAGCACCCAGTGAGTCAAGTGTGAAAAATGTGAATTTCTCCCCCCACTGCTTCTTGAAATGCGCAACCATTTTTTCTATCAATTTGAAATAATCCACCTCTTCCTCCTCGCCTAACAAGAGGTCTATCTCTCTGAGGTTGCTTATATCTGAAATCTGCATATTTTTGGTTAGGGCAATCCCTAAGCTGTTCATATTGGCAATGTGACTTTCCACACTCTCTTCAAGTGTGGTATAAAGACCATATTCTCCCGTTCTTCTGAGATAATTGGTCATAACTGTATAGCAAAAAGTGGTTTTCATTGAGCCCGGCGGCCCTATTATGAGTATTACCTTCGGCCGGTCAACATCGGTTATGAATATCTTTTCCATTCCAGGAACGGCGTGAAAGAGCATGTAGAATGATAAGGAATGTGTTAATATAAAATTTTTCCCGATTGTACATGACTTCACTCACTGTTCGGAATTTCAAGCAACTAACCCGTCGGTCTTAAAAACTTTCTTACACCTTTATCACACCAGTATCCTTTTTCTTCAGCTTTAACTCTAACTTTCTCTACGAAGTATCGTATGAGGGGATGGAGAATTGGGCGATACCACTTCCCCTTCAGATATTCCGGTAATATTCTCTTTGCCTGTCTTACGCCGTGACTCAAACACTTGCAAAGAAGTTCCTTGTGCGCATCCGTAACCTTGTAAGCGCGGAACCAATCACGGTTGTGAAGAAGGCCCATGGGAACGAAAAACATGGGCATTATTATTCCTTTGAAATCCCAGAGCTCATCAACAAGCTCAAGGGTTTTTATAACATCATCTTCCGTCTCGCCGGGCAATCCTACTATCAATGTCATCGCGGGTATGAGGTTTACTTCCTCCATTATGGCGGCGGCCTCCAGTACTATTTCAGGCCACTCCTCCGCTTGGAAGGGCTTCATCTTGGCAGGCATTATTTTCTTTGCCAGTTCCACACTCCCCGTCTCTATGCCTATTTCCGCGCCCCACCACTCTTGGTTATCGTCAAGAATAATCTCCGAGAGTTTGGTCATAAGCTTGTAATCTCTCTGCGCTTTTACTATCGCTGCGATGGATGCATGAGCCCATGCAATAATTTTGTAATGCCTCTTGAAAAGTTTATGAAGTTTTATTAGCGGTCTTTCTTGGGGAATTATACCTTTCGCCCCGTACAAAAGAACATCCTCGCTGTGTATTATTCCCTCGGTCAGGCCAGCGCGAACATTCACGAGTATCTCTTTTTCTATCTTCTCGTATGGGTAGAATCGCAGTGGGCGAAGGGTCACAGAGCAGAATGAACATCCCCTCGGACATCCGCGCATGACCTCCACAAGCCCGTTAACGCTCGGATACTTTATTTCTGGAATTTCGTCAAGTTTGGGGGCATCCTTCGGAGGCATTTCTATGTACCATGGCAGCTCTTCGTTTTTGAGAGCTTTCTCCACGAGTTCTCCCACTATATTCTCTCCCTCTCCATCAACAACGCAGTCAATTCCCCATGTTTTTCTCTCTTCCTCGCGATACTTCCAGCACCACGCCGCCGGACCGCCAGCGATTATCTTGACTCCACGAGCTTTTAGATATTTTATTATATCCGAGGTTATGAATTTCTTAAAGGACCTTGCATTTACCGTTTCAGTTTTGAATATTGAGGCAAAGGTTGATGATGGCGGACACATTCCAAAGTAGTCATGATGTGAGATGAGCAAAACCTTAATCTTATCTTTATGTTTTTTCAATTTCCACGGAACTATTATAGACGCATCGTACCCCTCCTCTATGAGTTTCGCCTCTATCTTCCTCATACCGTAAGGGGCCTGCCAAGGTCTACCTTTGGAATCGCTTTTCATTTTCGGAGCGAATGTAAAGAGCCAGAGCCATTCTGGCATTATTATGGGTGGGCCCGTAGTTCCGAATCCGAGGAACTCCTTGCCCCAGTGGTTCGTCATCATACTTCTGTCCGTGGTTATTGCTATTTCCACCAAAGCGATCACCTCGCTTCCAAGAGAAGTTTTAGATATTCCTCGGCCACATCCAGCCTTTCTTTCAACTTTCTCAGCTTTCTCTTTGCCTTGCCCTCCACTCTATCCACACTCTCCTCCACCAACCTTTTGAGGGGAATGACTTCGTGCAGGTATATCTCTTGAAGGAGTGAGTAAAGGGCCTTCAGTATATGACCCTCCGCTTTGTAATAATACTTTTTGCCCCGTTTAACCCTAACGACTATGTTGAATCTCATAAGACGGTGGAGAGATGTGGTCACGGCGGATAAACTGTAATCCGTTCTCACCGATATTTCATCAGCACTCAACTCTTCATCACTAACCAACAATTCCGCGAATACCCTCGCATCCACATCCCGCATTCCTATCCTTCCGAAGAGTCGCGCAAGCGAGTCTCTGACCCTCCTTATCACAACTTTCTCATTTTTCACAAAAATGTGAAAGATGGTTGTTTATTTAAATATTGCGGTTGAAGTTTGGTGTTTTTGATAAAGGGGGCTAGTTCATCTTCTCTATATGATAATGGATCATCTTTGTCACCTGTTTTATGGTGTTTCTGGATTAACTATCTTTAAACCCTCAGATGCTGCATATTTAATTAATTCCTTATCTGAGGATACAAATATTGGATTTGAGGTTACATTTTTTAGACGCAAAGCAGAGGCAAGATGTATAGAGTCTAAACTTTTGGTGCCATGTTTTTCTGCAATATTCATAGCATCAACTATGATTGATTCATCTATCGGAATTAGGGTAAAAGCATGTGAAATTTCATAGAGGAATGCACCTTTTAATTTGACAAATTTCGCCTTAGTTATTTTACGAGCCTTTACCTTCCTTCGTAAGGTAGATATTACTTCAATCAGCGATATGGAAGATACATAAATTTCTGAATCTTCATCTTCAATTATCTTATCTACAACATCCGTTCCGAGTTCGTAGTGATATCTCTTTATTAGAGCGGAGGAGTCAAAGTAATATATGCTCATTCCCTCGCCTCTATTATTTCCATTGCATAATTCGCTCCCTTATCATAATTCCTTATCTTTTTGATGTCTATTTTCTTTGCGTTTTTTACTATATATTCTAAAAGCTTTGAGACGGGCATCGCTGTAAGAACAACACGGATTTCCTCCTCGCCCTTCTTTATCTCTCCAACTATCTCCATATCTATCTCTATCACCTCCCTCTATTTAAAATTTCCTTCCTCTGTATCTTCTCATCTCCCATTCGTGGACGAAGTCTTCAACCTTTTCAACATCTTTTTGCGATATATCTTGGAAATATCTGTCTATATAGTATATGAAAAGAGATAGGCCCAGCGAGAATATGCCTAACCCTATGATGACTAAAATAATTGCAAGATTATTCCAAAAAACCATGATGTATGGTATGGCAAATATGGATACTCCTAATGCCATAATCACCAAAAACCATCTTGCTCTACGATAATTTATATTTTCACTTCGTTTTTGTATTTCATTTGCCTCTTCCATACTTACCACCCTCCTTTAACCATGGCGGAGGGGGAATATCTCTACTTTGTGTCCAATCTCTTGATTTGTAATCACGCCTTCTATTGCAGAACGATGAATATTTCATCGTATCAATCGCTCTAATGCGTATCTCTTCATTATCTATTATTCCTTCAAGAATAGGACACGGCCTCAAATTATTATTCCTGCAATACTTCAAATACCTATCTATAAATATTCCTCCCACTCTCCTATCTAAATACACCTCTATGCATTTATTTAGATTCTTATTATAGTATAGAAGCATAATGAACGGATAATAGTAAATATCACCTGTTGGATATCTTCTCCCCTCGTAAGCATCAATCAACCCTACATCTTCATACTTAATGTGATAATTTATATCCCTCACGGTAGTTATTATTATCCCATCTTCAACAAATTTAACCACCTTTACAAAACTGTATTTTAATAAGTTGTTTAGTGCGTTGTGGAGAAATATAAGAGCTCCTATGTAAAAAATAATAAGAAAAATAATAGCAAATGTAAATAATATACTATCTAGGCCTAAAACAATTATTATAGCTATACACACAATTATAGCAATTAGCATTATAGCTTCTCCTTGACGCAGTGCAGTATATTTAACCTTTACGGTACTTTTCCAATAAATATGGTAAATATTATTCATATTTAACCACCATATTTTAATGATATAGCGCTTATTATTGTTGATATTGCTCCCAATACAAGTCCCAGCAATCCTACACTTTTATCGCTAGGTTCAGTTGTCTTTTGTAGTGCTAATATACCAAATATAATACCTACAATACCCGCTTCAACAGATATTATGGCAGGTAGCAATATAGCGTATCTTGGTACTGGGTATGATTGCGACTCTTTAATGAAATAAAGTGTTATAAATGTAAATATCATTGAGAATACCGCCATTATTGTGGACATAATGCCGGGAAAGCAAGGAGAAAGAATAGTGCTAATTGATGTAAACACAAGACCCTCGCCACCAAATACGATACCGATAGAAGTTAAAATATGATTGACGGCGGAGTAATCCACGGGCGCGCCGAGCCACTGCAACAGACCAATAACTATGCTGGATATTGCGGCCAGACCGGCATCAAGCCAGTCACCGGCTTGCTTGCTCACGGCGTCTACCGTACTGTTCGGTGCAAAAGTGTTAAGGATTGTAGTGATTATATAGTATGTGGCGAAAGGTAGGACGAGAATTATTATTATTCCGCCGATGCCGAATGTAGCAGCAGTCAGTATCATAAATATTATTTCCAGAGCTATGCCGAAAGCAAGACCTATTCCAACTAACAGGTTGAATCCGAGTTTCATAGAGAATTCCAGCATATCGCCGGGCGTTGCTGTACCACTCGCTATCTTGTCTGCGTATTCAAGGATTATATCCACAGCGTTTTGAAGATAACCCTGCATTAAAGTCATGAGGCCTGACAGCGGCAGCATTATCAATTCCTTGAACAAGTTTAGCAAAAACTGCCCTATTATCGCAAGACCTTCCGCTATCTTGTTCCCTATCCAGCACAGCACTCCCCAGAGCGCCTTTAGTAGTTTAGCTAGGCTATCCACATACGCCCCGATAGGTCCGTTTACCTTCTTCACCCATTCTGCCGTGTTTTCCAGCAAATCCGTGGCATTGCAGATTACATAGTAGTGGTACGCTGCAGAGGCTGCAGTTATATTGAGTTTCAAATTATCTATGCTCCAGATTTTTTCTCCACTGCCGTTGAATACGCGGAAATCGTAGATCAGAGGAACATCCTTCTCCGGTTGTGATTTGAGTATTATTTCACCTATACCGCTCGGATCTCTCAGCTCCACCGTTACCTTAGTGTAGGCATAGAAACAGCCGACATCTGTTACCGCTATGAACTGAGTTATAACGGGCGACATTGATTCAACTATTATCGGGTTGAATTCGTCTCTCAACCACTCCGTCGCGTTCTCCGTGTAGTTTCTTGGAATTTCTGAGGATGTTCTCGTAATAGGGAATCCACACGAAAGGCGCCGTCTTGATGTGCAACTCCACCGTGGAGTAACTTATCTGCTCATCGCTCAACCCACCTTTGCCCTTGAGCGCTATTGAGTAGAAATAAGCAATACACCAGTAATAGCTATCCCACAGATCGTGATATTCCGAATCCTCGGGCCAGAATAATTGAGCGAATTTCACGAAGGTTGAATTATTGGAGAGAAGTGATTCCACGATGTCCGGAATGTTATCTTCGTCAGAATCTATGTAGGCGCCCGTTCTGTTCTTATATGGCGCCAGTGGATCGCCGTATATGTTTGGATTATTCATTTCATATCATCCCCGAAGATTTGTTACTTCCTTCTTCGTAGATCATCGTATATTTTCTTTCTATGGCCGAAAGTTATAAAATATAGATTGTCGCCCTCTATCTTGTATATTATTCTCATATTACCTGTTCTGTAACTCCGTAGCCCTTTTAGAGCATAATGGAGTACTTTTCCGCATTCGGGATTTGATATTATCTCATCTATTGCCTTATCTATACGCTCTTTCATATAATCTTTTAACTTCTTGTAATTATCAGTAAATTCCTTGGTAAAATATACATTCATTCTTTCACCATCTTTTTAAAATCATCAAACGAGTAAATCTCCCCTTTTTCAATGTTTTCTTCCCCTCTTTTTATGGATTCCATAAGCTCTTTATCCATAAGAATTTCAAGTTCCTCTATAATAGAATCCATCTCGTCCCTCATCCTCTCAAGTTTCTCCTTTATATCCAGTAAATCCTCACCTCTTATCTCTATAACCTTGGCTTCCATAGTTTTCTATATTGCTCGCTCATATTTTAAATTTTTCTTGGTTTTGGTTTTCTTCAGATGGGCGAACTTCAATAAACTCATTCATTCCATATTTCCTCCAGTATACCTTTACACCCTGACTGACCAGAGCCTCAACAAATCTATCTACATCCTTAATTACTTGTAAACCATATTGATTCTTTATTTTTTCAATTTCTCTCCTTCTTTACCCAACTCATCAGCACTTGGCAAATTTTTATCATTTTACTTCATTGGAGCGTTCCATCACTCTTTTACCAAACATTTAATTACCCCTCAAACTTCTCGTTTTGGTGTGTGGGTAGAGCATCCTTTGATTAAGCCACAGCGCATAGAGGCGAGGGAGTATCAGTTAAACATAGCGAGAAGTTGTCTCAGTGGAAATACGCTTGTTGTTTTGGGTACTGGTTTGGGAAAAACGGTGATAGCGACGATAGTCATTGCGGAGGTTCTCTACAGGAGGGGAGGAAAGGCCCTATTTCTCGCGCCAACGAAACCTCTCGTTGAGCAGCACAGAAAAACCCTTGAGGAATTTTTGAATGTAGATGGTATAGTTTCATTCACCGGAGAGGTTAAGAGGGATAAGAGGGCGAAATTGTGGAAAGAGGCAAGGGTGATAATTTCCACGCCGCAGGTAATTGAAAACGATATTGCGGTAGGTATTGCGAAAATAGAGGATGTAAACATCGCCGTTTTTGATGAGGCCCATAGAGCGGTAGGAAATTACTCTTATGTGTTTATCGCTGAACATCTTAAAAAAGATACCCTTATAATGGGAATAACCGCCTCGCCCGGAGGCGGTGAGGAAAGGATAAAGGAAGTGATTGAAAATCTTAGGATAGAGAATGTGGAGATAAGAACCGAGGATGACCCCGATGTTAGGAAATATATAAATCCGATAAAAATAAAACTTGTCAGGGTTAGAATGCCCGAGGAACTCGGGGAGATATACGAAGAAATAAAGTCCCTTTATGAGGAAATTGTCGGAAAGGTCCGGGAAGAATTCAAGATCTTCATAACAAAGAAAAGGGTAACGAGGAGCGATTTGCTTCGCGCTCAGGAAGAGGTTCAGAAGGCAATAGCGGATGGAAAGGACGCGTATTATACGGCCTTATCTTTAATTACCGCCGCAATAAAGATAGATTACGCCATAGAAAACCTTGAGATTCAGGGATTTGAGGCTTTCCTGAATTATTTGGAGAAGATAGTGGATGAGGGAAACAGGAGAAGTGGAACTAAGGCTGCTAAGATGCTCATAGAGCACCCGAAGTTCATAAGCGTATACGCCAAAGCCAAAGAATACGAAAAAAAGTTCAGGGAAAAGAATCCGAAACTTCTGGTTCTAAAGGATTTACTGGATGAATTCTTTGAAAAGAATCCGGAGGGCAGGGCAATAGTTTTCGCTCAGTACAGAGAGACCGCGAGGATCATAGTGGATCATCTTAACAAAAATCCAAAGATAAGGGCTGTGAGATTCGTCGGTCAGGCGAGCAGGAACGGAGATAGAGGACTTAGACAAAAAGAGCAGATAGAGCTTATAGAGAAGTTCAGAAAGGGGGAGTTCAATGTTCTCGTGGCCACGAGTGTCGCCGAAGAAGGTCTTGACATACCGCAGGTGGATGTCGTGATTTTTTACGAGGCGGTACCCTCCGAGATAAGAACCATACAGCGTAGGGGTAGAACTGGAAGGAGAAGAATGGGGACAGTATACATCCTAACCACGGAAAAAACTAGGGATGTTGCCTATTTCTTCTCCAGCAAGGCGAAGGAAAGGAAGATGAAGAGGCAGATAGAGAAACTAAGAGAAATGCTGAAGAAAAGCAAAAAAGTTAAAGTTGGAGTTTCTCCCGCAGTTACACTGGAGAGAAAAATTGAAAAGAAAAAGGGGCAACTATCTCTAACGGATTTTTTTAATGATTCTCCATCATTTCGTATAATAGCCGATTCCAGAGAGTTCGGAAGCGAGGTAATAAGAAATCTCATAAGAGAGGGGGTGGCGGTTGAATCAAAGAATCTGGACGCTGGAGATTATGTTATATCTGATAGAGTGATTGTGGAGAGGAAAAGTGCGGGAGATTTCGTGAAGTCCATTGTGGATGGAAGGCTATTCCAGCAGGTAAGGGCTATGAAGGAAACCTACGATGTTTGTGTAATAATTGTGGAGGGTGATCTGACCTCCGTTAATTTTAACCAGAACGCAGTTATGGGTGCCTTGGCCTCTCTGCTCGTGGATTTCAAAGTACCCGTGATCTTTACAAAAAATCCCAAGGAAACTGCGGAACTTATAAAGAGCATGGCGAGGAGAGAGAAATCGCGGGGTAGAGAAGTAGCCGTGAACAGGAGGAAGAAAGGAACGACGATGCAAGAGAGACAAAGAGCGGTAGTGGAAGCATTACCTAACATATCCGCCACTCTCGCTAAAAGGTTGCTCACCGAACTGGGTAGCGTCAAAAATGTAATTAACGCGGATGTATCTTCCCTTATGAGCGTGAGAGGAATAGGTAGAAAAACTGCGGAGGAGATATACGAGGTCGTTAATTCCGATTATAGAGGTGATGAAGAATGAAGGTGTATACCGACTATGTGAGGATAAGCACGAAAGGAGAAGTGGATATGGTTGACATAACAGAAGATGTTCAGAGGATCGTGAGTAAGTCGGGCATAAAAAAAGGAATTGCTCTCGTTTTCTGCGTCGGCTCCACATGCGCCGTAACGACGATAGAGTACGAGCCAGGGTTGAAAAAGGATTTTCCCGATGCATTGGAGAGATTGTTCCCTAAAAATATTCCGTACGAGCACCACAAAACTTGGCACGATGGGAACGGCCATTCCCATGTGAGGGCATCTTTCCTCAAACCCGACCTTACGGTGCCTGTGGTTAACTCAAAATTAATTTTAGGCACATGGCAGCAGATAGTTTTCGTGGAACTGGACATTAGAAGGAGGAACAGAGAAATAGTGGTTCAGGTGATGGGAGAATGAAAGTATTGATATACCAATCGGAAATGCATTCTGGAATGAGCGAGGCCATTTCCAAGGTGGAAAGGACAGTTGAAAATAATTCGGCGGATATTTATATTTTCCCTGAACTTTTTCTAACTAACTACCTCATAAGGGATGAAATCTACCGCCAATCAATTTCAAAAGATTCCGAGAAAATAGAGAAAATTGTGGATATATCCCGTAAAAAAAATTGCACCGTAATAGTGGGATTTCCCGAGAAATTTGATAGGAAAATTTACAACTCCGCTTTGGTAGCAGCCAACGGCGAGAAGTATGTTTATAGGAAGATACATCTTCCGAATTTCGGACCTTTTGAGGAGAAAATCTACTTCCATCCGGGGGATGAGGAACTGCTGGTGGATACAGGCAATGCAAAAATAGGTGTGCAGATATGTTATGATTTATTCTTCCCGGAACTGAGCAAAGCTCTCGCTCTTAGAGGGGCAGAAATCATAGTCAATATTTCCGCAAGTCCCGTGGTAAGCAAAAAATACTTTGAAACCCTCATTCCTGCGAGGGCCATTGAAACTACAACCTTCTTCGTATACGCCAATTGGGTGGGAACACAGAGAAACATGGTTTTCTGGGGAGGGAGCAGAGTAGTAAAACCATCGGGCGATATAGTATCCATCGGGAAATATTTTGAGGAAGATGTGGTTATCGCGAAAATAAATCTGGATGAAATAGATGCGTTCAGAAGAGTGAGACCTGTCTTAAGGGATACGGTCTGGAGGTGGTTCTGATGTATACCGATGAAGAAATCAAGGTTATATGGTCGGAAATATTCTTGCAGAAGGGGTATGTGAAGAAAATAGGGATTCTGGCCGAAAGTTATCCTGATGAAAAAAGCCTCTATGTGAGTTTTAAAGATATAATGGATGTGAATTCGGAATTTGCAGATTACATTCTCAGAGATGCTGAAAGATGCATTTTGCTGGGTGAGGAAAAAATAATGGATCTACTTCCATCCACTTTCATAGCAAAAGAACTGGAGGAGAGGAAAGACAGAATTAACCTAAGAATATACGACATTCCCAGCAGAATAGCGCAGAAGGACATAAGGAAACTGAGGTCCTCCCATCTCGGCATGCTCATAAAGGTGAGGGGAATAGTTAAGATGGTGAGCGAGGTAAGACCGAGAATAAGTCATGCCGCCTACATATGTTCGGAGTGTGCTGGAATAAACATCGTGGAGCAGAAAGAATTTGACAGGATGCGCGACCCCATAAAATGCGAATTCTGCGGCAAACCCAAGGGAAAGGCAAAATTCACATTTTCTGAGGAATTTTCAAGGTTCGTGGATATACAAAAAGCCACAATACAGGAGAATCCTGAGGATCTGAGAGGTGGTGAACAACCACAAAAGATTCTTTGTTATTTAGAGGACGATATTGCCGGGGAGATATACCCAGGAGATAGGGTCACGCTCAACGCAATTCTGAAAGCCAGAAGGGAAAAATCCACGAGTCAGGAATACACCCTATATCTTAAAGTTGTAAGTGTTGAGAAGGAGCAATCCATGGAGGATATAAAACTCACTGATGAGGACATAAAGGAAATAAGGGAATTGGCTAAGGACCCGCACATAATTGAGAAGCTGAGGGATTCAATTGCACCCACGATTTACGGCCATGAAAAGATAAAGGAAGCGTTGGCACTTCAGATGTTTGGAGGAGTAAAGAAAAATATAGGAGGAACAACGATAAGAGGCGATATACATGTGCTTTTGGTGGGCGATCCGGGGACGGCCAAAACCCAACTTCTCCGCTACATGGCAAAACTCGCGCCCCGAGGCTGGTACGCAGGGGGAAAGATGAGTACAGCCGCGGGTTTAACCGCCACAGCAGTGAGGGACGAAGAGGGAAGATGGACCTTAGAGGCGGGCGTTCTAGTGCTCGGCGACGGTGGTTATGTGGCCATAGATGAGATAGATAAGATAGACAAAAACGAACTATCCGCAGTTCTGGAGGCGATGGAGAGTCAAACAATAACAGTGGCGAAGGCGGGTATAAATGCTCAACTAAATGCAAGATGCTCCATACTCGCTGCGGCGAACCCCAAGTACGGAAGATTCAACCCCAATATGGAGATAATACCACAAATAGATTTGGACCCCGCTCTTCTCTCAAGATTTGATGTTATATTCAAAATACTTGATACTCCAAACGAGGTGGAGGATGACCGCGTTGCCCGCCATATGCTTGAAACCCATTACGAAGGAGAGAAGGCAAGGGCTGCGGAAGAGGGTACCATAGTTACGGAGCCTCCCGGAATAAAGCCGCCGATATCCCACGAGTTGTTCAGAAAATATGTGGCTTATGCGAGAAACCATATATTTCCTGTGATGAACAATACCGTGAAAGACCTGATCAGGAGGAAGTATGTGGAACTCAGAAGAAAGTCCCAAGATGTCAATACCATAGCCATAACTCCCAGACAGTTAGAGGCTATAATAAGATTTGCTGAGGCCTCAGCCCGCGCTAGGCTGAGCGAGGAAGTTACGGAAGAAGATGCGGAAAGAGCCATAAGCATAGTTATGTTCTTCATAAAGGATGTGGTTACCACAAAAGAAGGTGTGCCTGACATAGCTATGCTTACTTCTGGAATTCCCTCAAGCAAGAGACAGAAAATATCCGCAGTTCTATCCATAATAGAAGAACTTCAAAAGGAATCTGGCGAAGCTCATTACGATGAAATACTGAGAATTTGCGCGGAAAAGGGCATCGCTTATTCCGAGGCCAGCGAAATAATAGATAGATTGCACAAGGAAGGAAGAATAATTGAAAGAACAAAGGGTGTGTATGTGCTCGTCGGATGAATTAAACATATCACTGAAAATAATCAGAATAAGGGGAGAAGTTATGCTCGCTGCGTGCGATAGAGAAATCCTAGGCAAATACTTTGAGGAAGGGGAATTCCATATTGAAGTGAAAGAAGATTTCTATCACGAGGTTTTTGTTGGCAGAGATACCTTCGTTAATGCGTTAAAAACAGCGACTATAGCCAATTTAGTAGGAGAGAGAGTTGTAAAGATAGCGATAGAGGAGGGATTCGTTGATGAAGAGAATGTTCTTAGAATTCAGGGAATTCCCTATGCTCAAATGGTAAAACT
>CAYVVU010000012.1:0-25410 GCA_964455305.1 uncultured Thermoplasmata archaeon | reverse complement strand
CATCATAGTAGAATATGAGCGCATACGGGTCTTCCTCCACCGCGTCTATTAACCCAATCCATTCAAATTTCGCCACCATCTTTAACCCCGCAGGTGTTATGAACTCAAGCCGGTCATCGTATATGTAAATTTCCTTTGCCACCTCGTATAATTTAGCATACTTAATTTTTTTGGCTGAAAAAATAATCAGCCAAATAAAAAGTCCCATTATAATAGAATATATGAGCATATCCCAAACAATTAGTGGTCCAAAAATATGAGGGAGGCGCAATAAAATAATAGTGGTGATAGCGATGATACCTATAGTTGCTATAGTAGACACATATATTCCTGCAATGAGTCTATCTTTTAGAATATCTTTAAAATCATAATTAATGTATTTATTTCTCATAATATTTACCTCCTACACAGTAAGAAAAACACCTGTTGTGATAAACAATATCGTTGTAAGTCCCAGCGAAATATCATTCCATAATTTTTCATCAACTTTTCTACCAAAATTGTCATTCTTGGGAGATGGTCAGAGATATACAGCCTAGAATGAAGCGAAGTTGTGCGGTTCATTCCATCCATAATATCGCCCTTCATTTATTCCGCGGAAGAAATTGGAATTGCTATATATAAAATTTTTGAAAACACTGGGCGCAGCGGAATCGTTGCTTAAAAAGATTGCATTTTGTTATGCATATTTTTACGATGAATATCACTGAATAATTCGGCAAACTTAAATACATCCTTATTTTACTCTTCCATATGTGTCTTGCCATCCCCGGCAGGGTAGTGGAGATAGAAGGCGATTGGGCAAAGGTTGATTATGGTGGCGTGATACGAAAAGCCAATATCGCTTTTGTTGATGTTAATGTTGGAGATTATGTCATAGTTCATGCGGGATTCGCCATTCAAGTTATGGATGAGGAAGAGGCACAGAAAACCTTGGAACTGTGGAGGGAGATGCTTGCACGAGATATCCGTTATGAATAGCGTAGTGGCGGAAGTAATTAAAATAATGGAGGAGCGAGGTTTTAAGGGAGTTGAAAAGATAGTTTTGGATGTGGGCGCCCTAACATTTCTCAACGAGGAAGCCCTAAAATTCGCGTTTGATGTGATAAAAGAGGATTTGGAGGGATTTTCCAGCGCCGAACTGGTTATAAACATCATCCCCGCCGAAGTTCTTTGCGAGGGTTGCGGCTACAGGGGAGACATAAATGTGGAGGAAGACCCGTTTTACCACTTCGCCCTTCCAACGCTTAAATGTCCGAAGTGCGGAAGTGAGGTAAGGATAGTGGGGGGAAGAGATTGCGTAATAAGGAAAATAACATTTCTGTCGTGAGCTTTTTATCCGATGTAAAAATAGTAGTTAAGTTTTTATGCGAAAAAGTAGTTAAGTGTACAGAAACGGGAGGTCGCTGTCATGAGTAAAAAATGTCCGGTATGTGGTGCGGAAGTGGCGGATGACGCCCAGTGTTGTCCGGAATGTGGAGCTGACTTGAGCAAGATGGAGTTTGAAGAGGAAGAGGAGGTGGAACTTGACAAACTTCTTGAAGATCTGGGAGAGGAATTTGAGGAGGAAGAGGTTGAACTCCCTGAAATTGAGGATGTTGGAAAAGAAGAAGATCTCTTAGGGGAAATTGAGAGCATAGTTGAAGGTACCGAAACAGCCGAAGAGGCGGCACTTCCAGATATAGGCGATTTGGAAACTATAAGCGTTCTTCCCGAGGAGGGTGAGGAGAAGGCCTTGGCTGAGATAGAAGAGTTTGTGACAGAAAAGAAAGTAGAGGAAATGCCTGCGAAGGAAGTTGAAATTGAGGAGATTACGGAGGTATCGGGGGAGGTAGAGGTACCCGCGGAACAAGCGCCTCAGCCAAGCGAAGAAGTGACAGTTAAAGAAGAAATTTCTCAACCTAAACCAGAAGAAGTTCCTGTGGTTGAAGAAGAGATAAAAGCGGAAGAAATGCCTGTTGAGAAGCCTGAGATTACAAAAGTATCGGAGGAGGTAGGCGGAGAGGTATCTGTGGTTGCCGAAGAAGTTGCAGAAACACCGCCGGAGGTATCGGGGGAGGTAGAGGTACCCGCGGAAGAAGTCGTAGAGGAGGTTGTTGAAGAAGAAA
Organism: uncultured Thermoplasmata archaeon; assembly: GCA_964455305.1. Classification (GTDB taxonomy): domain Archaea; phylum Thermoplasmatota; class Thermoplasmata; order Thermoplasmatales; family CAYVVU01; genus CAYVVU01. The sequence goes on along the minus strand of CAYVVU010000012.1, from coordinate 23,302 downwards.
TAGAGGAAGCGGCTGAAGAATATATATGTCCCATATGCGGTAGGGATATACCTCCCGATGCCGAAGAGTGTCCGTACTGTGGTGTGGTATTCGGACTGGAAATATCCGTGGAGGAGGTTCTGAAAAATCTTTTACAATACATAAAACAACTTGTAGTTTTTGCCAAGGATATGGATGTGGATACTGGAGAGGCAATGAAATATATTAAAGAGGCGTGGGGTCTGGCGAGTAAAGATGAGTATGAAGAAGGCGTAAAGCGCTTGGTTGATGCTAGGATAATATTGGAACATGAGCTCTCCACAAGACTTAACAGGGAATTAGATAAGTACAGGAGATATTTGAGCAGTGAGGCTGTGAAAATAGTTTATGATAGAGTGAAAAGATTATTGGAAGAAAAGAGGTTCAAAGAGGCATATGAAGAGATGGAGCGTCTTAAAGAAGTTTCCAGACCCATGAAAATAAAAGCCAAGAAAACATTCAAAAAACTTAAAGAAATATCCGAAACTCTAAAAATAGCAAAGAGGTTTGGTATAGATGTTGAAGATATAGAAAATCTTTTGAACCGTGCCAGAAAAGACTTTTCAGAGGGCAAGTTTAACGAGGCTATGAAAAAAGCGGATACCGCTGCCAAGAGACTGGAAGGCAGAGTTGAAGAGAGTTTAAAGCCCATACTGATGAGCATAAAGAATTATATGTTCGCGGCCCAAGTAAAAGGAATAGATACCAAACCCATCCTCGCCAAGGTAAGGGAGTTCAAGTACGCTTCCGAAGATAAAAATGTCAAGGAGATGCTCCGGGTTCTTCAGGAAATAAACTCTTTGCTCAAGGAGTGGGGACTGGTGCGCTGAAAATATTAAATACCACTCGCCACTTTTCCCCTGTATGTATCAGAGGATAGAAGAAGTCAATTCAGAGGATTCCGTGGGGAAAAAAGTCAAGGTAAGGGGATGGATTTACCGCAAAAGAAGGAGTGGAAAGATAGTTTTCATCATTATCAGGGATTCCACCGGCATAGTTCAATGCATAGTGGAGAAGAATTCCGTTAGTAATGATGAGTTTAAATCTGCCGTCAAGGCGGGTATAGAATCCTCGGTTATTGTTGAGGGCATAGTAGAAAAGGATGAGCGCTCGCCAACAGGTTATGAAATAAAGACCACAAGTTTCAATGTTGTTTCCTACGCAGAACCCTTTCCGATTACGGAGTATCAGAGCGACGAACTCCTTATGAATCTCAGACACCTGTGGCTCAGAAGCAGGAAAATGACCGCCATAATGAAAATAAGAGATACCGTTTTCAAGGGATTTCATGAATTTCTTAGGGGTGAGGGATTCTATGAAGTTCACTGCCCGATGTTCGTATCCACAGCGGTAGAAGGCGGCTCAACACTTTTTGAAGTTCCCTATTTTGGTAGGAAAGTTTATCTAACTCAGAGTTCGCAGTTTTACCTTGAAACCATGATTTTCTCCTTAGAGAAAGTTTATACTGTCGCCCCAAGTTTTCGCGCCGAGAAATCCAGAACGAGAAGACATCTAACGGAATATTGGCACGGCGAGGCGGAGGCGGCTTGGTTCTCCAACGAGGATATGATGAAATTGGAGGAAAGAATGATTGAGCACATAGTGGAACTCGTGATTAGGGAAAGAAAAAACGAATTGGATATACTCGGGAGAGATGTGGAATCTCTTAAAAATGTCCAGGCACCATTTGAGAGGATAAGATACGATAAAATCGTGGATATAGCCACGGAAATAGGTATAGATATGGAATACGGTGAAGACCTCGGTGCGGATGAGGAGAGAGAAATAACGAAGAGATTCAACGCCCCGGTTTTCATAACGCATTTTCCTGCGGAAATAAAGCCGTTTTATCACCGTCCCGATCCCGAGAATCCCAGTGTGGTTTTGTGTCACGATATGCTCGCTCCCGAAGGTTACGGGGAGATAATCGGGGGAGGCGAGAGGATATACGAAATAGAGGTACTCAGAAAACGCTTGGCCGATGAGGGCTGGAAAGAAGAGGATTACTACTGGTATGTTGACCTCCGAAAGTATGGGAGTGTGCCTCATGCAGGATTCGGTTTGGGTATGGATAGAGCCGTGATGTGGATAGCAGGTCTTGACCACATTAAGTACGCCATACCCTATCCTCGTACGATCAGGAGGGTTACACCTTGAATATTCTGCTATTCCTTTTAGGGGTTCTTCTTATTGTTGTAGCACTCTTGATGATATTTAAAGAAAGGATATCGGAGTTTTTGTCAGATATATGGAGAAGATTCCATAGAAAAAAAGTAAAGGATGCGCAGGAACTTTTCTCAATTCTCATAAACGATGTTCTTGATGAAAAGAGCGTCAGACTCTGGGAGGATTTACTAAAGAAATATGGGAAGAGAATAAGGAGGTTATGATAAGGAAAGTAATTTATAATTTGTCAATATTAACCATCAAGAGGTGAGAAGACATGGAGAGGATTTTGATTACGGGAGCCACCGGTCAAATAGGCTCTGAACTGGTTATGTATCTCAGAGAAAGATATGGAAATGAAAATGTCGTGGCTGCAGGCCATAGAAGGAAACCTCAGAAGGAGGTTGTTGAGACAGGCCCGTATATAACACTGGATGTTACGGACAGAGATTCCATAGACCGCGCTGTAGAGAAATACAATATAGATACTATATATCATATGGCCGCTATACTTTCTGCGGCTGGTGAAAAGAATCCTCAATTAGCGTTTAAGGTAAATATCGTAGGCACATACAATATACTTGAGGCGGGACTTAAATACAAGTTAGAGAGGATTATGATTCCGAGTTCAATAGCAGTTTTCGGCCCGGAAACACCGAAGGATAACACGCCCAACGAAACAGTTCTAAAACCAACTACGATGTACGGTATAAGTAAGGTGACGGGAGAACTTCTCGGAAATTACTATTTCAAACGGTTCGGCTTGGATGTCAGAGGATTAAGATATCCGGGAATAATAAGTTGGAAGACACCGCCGGGAGGAGGCACAACGGATTACGCGGTGGAGATATTTTATTATGCGCTGGAAGGCAAGAAATACACATGCTTCCTGAGGGAAGATACATATTTGCCCATGATGTATATGCCCGATGCACTTAAAGCCATAGTACAGCTTGCGGAAGCGGATGTATCCAAATTGAAGCACCATGCAGATTTCAATGTGACGGCTATGAGTTTCTGTCCAAGGGAATTGGTTGAGGAAATAAAGAAGTATATACCCGATTTTGAGGTGGAGTATAAGCCGGATTTCCGACAGGAAATAGCGGATTCATGGCCGAATAGTATTGATGATAGTGCTGCAAGAGAAGAATGGGGCTGGCAACCAGAATGGAATCTGGAAAGAATGGTTGAGGATATGATAAAGAACCTCGGCAGAAAACTCGGGAAGGAAATAATTTAAGGAAATTGAACCAAAAAATTTATACATCTCCTTCTTATACTCTTTTTCGTCCAAAAATAAGAGGTGTTCCTGATGAATAGGAAAATTGCCATACTGGGTGTTGTGTTGATATTAGTGTCTTCAGTGCTTGTCGGCTTGTCTGTGCAGGGAAATGCAGAAACCACCACAGTTATGATTTTCGGTGAACCACCGTCATCGGCGAAGATTCTCGCAAAGTATCCTGACGGTGCGTATCTCTGCGAGGTTCAAAGGAACTATCTGAATGTTCTCAAAGCAAGACATATCTCTTATTACGAAGTTCAAGGTCTCTATACGATTTCATTTGATTTCGTCAAGATAGATATACGCAGTAATACTATAGATATACCTCCAGAGTTAAAAATAAGCGGATACGAGGGGGATTACGGATATTACATAGTCAAACTTATTGGACCAGCAAGTTCTGAGTGGCTCTCCGACCTATCTACATACGGCAAGATATACGGATATATTCCTTACTACGCGTATCTCATGAAAATAAGAAACGACTTTGTTCAATCGCTAAAATCAAAGAACTACATCAGTTGGATAGGTCTTTACCAGCCCGCCTATAAACTTGAGAGCAGGGATATGCTGAATATGAAGGGCACTGTGGAATATACTATGCTTCTGTATCCAGAGGTGGACAGGAAAACCGTTGCAAATAGGCTAGAGGAGTTAGGTGGCAAAGTTATTTTGCCCGACGATAGATACAGTTGGTTCAGGAGGATAAATGTTGAGATAGATGCGTCCCAGCTTCCGAGAATAGCGAGAATGCCGGAGGTAATGTACATTCAAGTCATGCCAGAATTCAAATTGACCAACGATGTATCCTCCAGGATAATAAATGTTTATTTTGCATGGGAACTCACAAGAAATAGGCTAGGCCTGGACCTTGATGGCAATGGTCAGATAGTTGGCTATGCGGATAGCGGTCTTGATACCGGCGATCCAAGCAATATCTTGGAGGATTTCCAAGGAAAGATTGTGGCTTATCATTACTACAACTCCTTCTTTGATACCCAACAAGATGGTCTCGGGCATGGAACACACTGCGCTGGAAGCATAGCGGGTAGCGGATATTTAAGCGAGGTGTATCAGGGATATCCAACAAACGACGATAACTACGACCATGCTATATGTGGTATGGCTCCCGAAGCACAGCTGGTAGTGGGTGAGATATTCACCGATGATGGTTATGCATGGGGACTGCAATTCAATTCCCTAAGTACTATATTCGGAGATGCATACAACGATGGAGCAAGAATTCACAGCAATTCTTGGGGTGCTCAGTCCAATTCCTACGATTCCATGGCGGCAGAAGTTGATCAGTTTATGTGGGACCACTCGGATTTCACAGTATTCTTCGCTGCTGGAAACTCCGGACCTGATGCCAATACCGTTGGAAGTCCCGGAACGGCGAAGGATTGCGTTACGGTTGGAGCAAGCGAGAACAACAGGCCGGAATACGGTCCAAATGCGGACAACATAAACGAGGTTGCTTCGTTCTCATCAAGGGGCCCAACAGAAGATAATAGAATAAAGCCCGATATCTGCGCACCAGGTACTTGGATTCTTTCCACAAGGTCAACTAAGATGCAGGATGATATATCTTGGGGTCACTGGCCATGGGATGCGAATAACGATGGAATTGATGATTATTGCTTTATGGGTGGCACATCCATGGCTACACCCACCGCAGCAGGAGCTGCAGCTTTAATTAGACAGTACTATACAGACTACGCTGGAATAACTCCCTCGGCAGCGCTGATAAAAGCAACTATGATAAATGGAGCTATAGACATGGGATACGGCTACCCGTCCAATGACCAAGGGTGGGGAAGGATAGATATAAAGAACTCGCTGTTCCCTGATCCGCCAAAAACTTGGAAATACTGGGATGTTTCATCCGGTTTGAATACCGGTGGAACATGGACTCAGCAAATCACCGTAAAGGATAGTAGCATACCGCTACGCATAACGCTCGTATGGACGGATTATCCTGGTCAGGCAAATGCCAATCCTGCCATAGTAAACGATTTGAATCTCAAAGTTGTTTCTCCCGGAGGAACGGAGTATCATGGTAATGTATTCTCCAACTCTTGGTCGCAGCCAAACCCGAGCAGTTGGGATAATCTAAATACGGTGGAGAATGTTTTCGTGGAGAATCCCGAAACGGGAACTTGGACGATAGAAGTTGATGGTGCTAGTGTAAGCCAAGGACCTCAACCTTTCGCTGTGGTTGCCCGCGGTGCTCTCGGTGCTCAGGTCAGTTATTTTGTCGCACTAACTTCTACTGATAACTGGATGAGAATTGTACAACCCGGCGGTCAGGATACATTCACTATAAATGTCTATAACTACGGAACTAATACAGATACCATAACCCTTAGCGCGGACGCACCCAACGGCATAACAGTGAGTTTCAATCCGTCATCGGTGACCCTCAACAGCGAAAGCGTACAGAGTGTAGGAGTAACCGTAAGCGTATCTTCTTCGGTTAGCGACGGTGCGTACGATTTGACAATAACCGGAACATCTTCCGGAAACAGCAATGTTAAAGACCAGATAGTTTTCAAAGTTGTTGTTAGAAGCAGTAATCCTCCATCAAGTACGGATTTCTCGTCGGAACCCGGTGGACAGGGCGATTTTGACATATTCGTGAAAGGAAACACGGTGTACATCGCTTATGTATCCGGAGAGAACGGAGGTAAAACAATATATCTGCGATATTCCTCGGACGGAATCAACTGGCAAAAAGAACAGGTGAGTAGCGGAACCGGTTGTGAGGAGCCGGACATAATAGTGGATGATAACAACGATATAGTAGTGGTTTGGAAGGAGGGCACAGACATTAAGCTCAGGTACAAGAGTTCCGGTAGCTGGAGTGCCGAAAAGGTTTTGGGAAGTGCATCGGATGCCAACTATCCGATGGTTGACGAACCAACCATAGCGCAGGATTCCAGCGGTTATATCTGGGTATTCTATAAGGACCTGAGCGTCAGTAATAATGTAGGATACTGGAACATTAAATATGTGAAAAGCAGCTCGCCTAACGATCCGAGCAGTTTCTCCTCCCCATCCAACGCACCATTCACAGATACCTCCCTATCAGATTACATAACAGATGCTTATCGTGCCAGTGACGGAACTCTGTGGGTTGCGTATTACCAGAGGGACCCGAACGCCAATCCGTCGTACAGAGTAATTAGATACGCGAAGTACGACGGAAGTAACTGGGACTACGGAAATGTGGAATCAAGTTCGCAGGGAGATAATTACTATGCTGGAATATTTGAGGATTCCCAGGGAAGAATATGGTTCGCTTGGTACAGCACGAGAGGAGGCTCAGGATACCAGATATATATGGCGTACTACTCATCTGGTTCCTGGTCATCCACCATCGGGCCGGTAGGTACATCCACACCTTACTCTCCATCACCGAGCATGATTGAACTGCCCGATGGCAGTTTGGCCATAGTATACATAGAGTACGATAATCCGTACGGTGCGGGGAATGTCATAGTGGCAAAATCCACGGATGATTTCGCCACATACACCACGGATTACATAACTATGGATGGAGCAGGCAAATCTGAGGTAAAGGCAGTAGTTATGAACAATGAGGTCTGGTACATATATTCGGCGATTACATTTAAAGGCGGCGAGTGGAGCGGAATGGGAGAGCAGAACGCAAACAACGATGCTGATCTGTACATAGTGGTTGTGAGTGCGGTACCGGAGTTTGAACCATTCTACATTTTGATGCTCTTCGGTCTTCTGATACCCACAGCATTTCTGCGTAGAAAGTATTAAAATCTCTTTTTCAAATTTTTTATGAAATTTTCAATAATAGGTCCCGGAGCCATCGGAATACTCATCGGCTCTCTTTTGCACAGAGCGGGACATGAGGTGGAGTTTGTTTGTAAAAATTTAGATCAGATGGAAAGTGTTAGAAAAGGCGTTAAGGTAGTTGGATTGGTAGATTATGAATTTATTCCGGAAACAAATCTGCATTACGAGGGAAATTCAGATTATATTTTTATCACAGTCAAATCCTACGATACCGAGAGTGCTGTTAAAAAAATTAAAAAGGTAAGCGATGAAATTGTCTTAACTTTACAGAACGGCATAGGGAATTACGAGATAATAAAGAAAAAGGTAAGAAGAGTTCTCATAGGTATCACATCCTGCGGCTCAACTAAGTTGAGCGATACCACCATCCGTTTTGTGGGCAAAGGAATAACCAAAATAGGCTCTTTGGAAAAAGATATGGAGAATGAGGTAAATAAAATCGTTGAAATTTTCAGAGATATAGGCCTACCAACAGCAAAATCCGAAGATATATACAGAGACCTATGGCTTAAGGCGGCAGTAAATTCCGTAATAAATTCTCTCACATCAATATTCTGCGTAAAGAACGGGGAACTGATTAGAAATAATTATCTCAGGGATGTTATGAAAATACTTGCGGATGAATGCGAAAAAGTTCTCTGCGGTATGGGGTATAATATAAATGTTTATGATGAAGCATATAAAATTGCTGAAGATACTTCGGAGAATTTTTCCAGCACACTCCAAGATATACTTAGAGGAAGGAGGACCGAAGTGGATTACTTCTTGAAACCCTTCGTGGATAGGGGCAACTCACCCATTCTGAAAATTATCTATAATATGGTTAAGTACAGGGAAGGGGCCAAGTGCCCGGAGTAAGCCCCCTTCTGTTACCCCGCACTCCTTGCGGAGTACGGGCTGACGGCATTCGTCTAAGCGCCCTACCCGTCCCTCACGGAGCACTCATCGGGACTGCTTGGGCTTGCTCCGCCGGTTCCGGGCCGTTTCAACAATTCCCGCGGCATCGTCCCTCGCTTATCCGAGATCATCCTAACCGCGGGCTGTGCCGTTTCTGCTCCCGGAACTACCCTCTCGGGTACCCCGCTTGCGCGGGGTCGGCCGCTCCGGGGAGGGGGGACTTTCCTCAGGAAGGTCCTTGGACCTTCCCGTAAGCCGTCCTCGGGCTCTTGACCCCGTTGATGGAATGGATAGATAGATTTAAATTTTTTTATGATGAATCAACAATGAAACACAAAATTTAAATTTCTTTAAAAAATAGGGGTGAATATCATGCTCGTGGGCAGGGAAAAGGATTTGGAGAAGGTAAAGGAGTTGCTTGAAAAATACAAAGTGCTCCATCTAACAGGAAACGCAGGGGTTGGTAAAACCACCATAGTAAAAGAAATTATAAAGGATTATCCCAGACATATATATTTCAACTATAGCATAGACAGCTACACACAATTGATGAAGTTAGTAGATGAGAAAATGATTGAGGAAAAGAAAGAATTAATAACACCCACAGAGTTTCTGGAGATTATAAGAAAACTCAGTGAAGAGGATGTGCTGAGATTCCTTATGACTTTGAAGAACAAAATAGAGGATGCGGATATAGTTGTTTTTGATTCAGCCGATAAGTATGGCGAGTTTGGAGCTAAAGTTATAGAGTATCTTGCTCTGTATTCCGAAGTAAAATTACTGATAGTAACTAGAAAGGAGAATATTTCCAAATCCCTTGCAGAAGTCATAACCCGGCTGATGCTTGATGGTATAGCGGCGGAATATGAGATAAAACCGTTGGATGTGAAATCTCTTTTGGAGCTTTTTCCCGAGGCTGATGGAAGTTTTGCGGAATATCTGCTGAAAATAACTCATGGAGACCTAAATTATATGAAATTACTGGTAGGCCTAAGAGTTAGCGTTGAAGAGAAAGAAATACTATCGGCAATAAAAAATCAGTATATGTCCCTTAGTGAAGATGAAAGGAGGATAGTAAATTTACTTGCCATATCTCAAGTACCTCTTAAATTTGAGGATATACGCTCACTTCTGGAAATGGAGGATGATACGGTCCTTAATGCTTTGGATAATCTAAGTATGATAGGCTGGATAACCGAAGAAGGAGAATGTGTCAAGATTACCTCCTCTAAAATAATGGATATAGTCATGGAGAATTTGAGTGAGGAAGAGATAAATAAACTGCACTTTATGCTTGGAGAGCATTTTGAAAGAATAGGTATGCATATAGCCGCGGCAATTCATTTTGAATTCGTTGATAGGGAAAGGAGTATGGTACACTACCGAACATCAGGGTTTGAAGCCATGTATATGCAAAATTACAGTTTGGCTTTGAGATTTTTTGAAAAAGCGTGGGAAATAGGAAATGATATTACGGACCTTTATTACATGGCCAAAATGTACATGGAGATGGGAAAAATAAAGGAAGCCCTTAGTGTTATGGAGGGGGTGGAGGAGGATAGATTCAACTATCTTAGGGCTTGGATATATTTCATGGAGGGGAATCTGAAAGAATCGCTAAGGTACGCTATGAAATGCGAATCTTCTCAAAGTCCATGGTTGAGGGTAATAGGAAAAATTATGCAATCGTTCATCTACAGAAATCTGGGAGTTTATGAGCTTGCAAAGGATATTGCGGAAGAAGCGCTTAGAGAATCTGAAAAGATGAATTATCCTGAGGGAATAATTTATTCTCTTTTCAACATAGGTTCTGTGAAGATGAGTATGGGCGAGGATGGCATGGAGGAATTGAAGAGAGCCTTTGAACTATCGGAGGGAACCAGAATAAAGTATCTTTTTGCAATGAACTACATATATTTCCTCATAATGGGGAATCATTTGGATAAAGCGAAAGAACTCATAGACAAATTACTTGAAGAGTGCAGAAAGAATGCATATCAATATGAAGAAAAACTTATTCTCGCAGAATACGGTGTTTTTCTTAAACACACAGGCGAGATACCGAAGGCAGAGGAAGTATTCCACGATCTCTACCGATTTTTTATAGAAAACAATATGGCTTTTTTTGCGGTACAGGTTCTTGTTCATATCGGAGAGTGTGCGATAAAGTTAGGTAGGAGAGAGGTAGGAATAAGATACCTAAGGGAGGCATGGGAAAAATCCTTGGAGATGGGTCATACCTCTCTTATACACCACACTTATCAAAAACTTAAAGAATACGGGGCAGAGGTGCGATAAATTTATAGGTAACCCTAACTTTTCCCTGCCTATGATGGATGAGAATGTCAGAAAGGCATGGTTAGAAGAGCAGATGAAAATACAGAAAAAACTTGAAAATATAAAGCACAGAGTCGTTGTTTTTTCTGGTAAAGGAGGCGTTGGGAAAACAACAGTTGCGGTGAATCTAGCTATCGCGCTAGGAAAGCTGGGAAAAAAAGTAGGACTTTTGGATGCAGATATAACTGGACCCAACGCTCCCAAAATGCTCGGATTGAACGAGCAGTTGTACGCTGAAGAAGGCGAGATAATTCCCCACGAAATTTATGGTATTAAGGTTGTTTCCCTCGGTCTAATAGTTCCCGAGGATCAACCTGTGGTCTGGCGCGGGCCTCTTAGAACCAAGGCTATAAATCAATTCGTAACGGATGTTAGGTGGGATAAATTGGATTATCTGATAATTGATCTTCCTCCGGGAACGGGAGATGAGGTAATAACCGTAGCCCAGAACCTGAAGCCAACTGCGGCGATCGTGGTAACCACTCCGCAGGAAGTCGCAGTTATGGATGCAAAAAAAGCCATAAATCTCGCGAAAACTTTACAAATTAGATATATTGGTGTTGTTGAAAATATGTCCGGGCTGATATGTCCACACTGCGGAAATATAATAGAAATTTTTGGGAAAGGTGGAGGCTTGATGGCTGCACGCAGATTTCAAGTGGATTTTCTGGGAGAGATTCCTATGGAGGTGGATGTAAGGATAGGCGGAGATTCTGGAATGCCCGTAGTGGTTAAAGGAAAGGGAAAGGTATATGAAGCATTTAGGGAAATCGCTGAAAAGCTAATCAAAAAGTTAGAAGAGGATTAATATTATTCCGAGGATGAGACAGTAGATACCGAAAAGATGAAACTTCTCTCTCAATATAATTTTTCTCAGCAAAATCAGTGCAGCGATTCCAACGAGGAAAGAAGATAGAAAAACTGCTATCCCTGCTGCCAAATCTATATTTGAAAAATCTGTGCGGAAGAACTCAAGTGCGTTTGCACCAACAATCGCTATTATCGCCATATAGAATGAGAACAGCATAGCGGATTTTCTGCTTATTCCCAATATGTTTCCAGTGGATATTGTTAGACCCGAACGCGATACTCCAGGCAGAATAGCCAAGGCCTGAGCTAACCCTATGATCAAAGAATCTGAATATTTCACCTCATCTCTATTCACCTTTGCGAATTTCGTTGCGAAAAGGAAAGCCGCTGTGAGTAGGAGGGCACCACCAACCATAATGTTGGATGGATTTTCAAATGCGTTCTCTATTAAAGAGGCAAATAATAGGCCTATTATCACTATCGGTAAACTTGCGACTATTAATTTGAACGCATAATCTCTTTTTTCACCACCAAAAAAAAGATCTTTCAATATTTTGAAAAAATCCCTTCCATATAGAACCAATACGGAAAGCAAGGTTCCCAGATGTGCCAAAGCATCTAAAAACACAGATGTTTCGCAAACTACATATTTCTGAAAAAGAACCAGATGGGCGGAACTGCTTATTGGAAGCCACTCCGTAATACCTTGAAGGGTACCAAGTATGATAGCATGGATTATATCCATCAGGCGGTATATGTGGTTATAGGATAAAATGTTTAGTATTTTCTTAGATAATTGTTGGTGCTCTGTATTCTCCGAAAATATCCTTTAAGGCGGAGACAATTTCTCCCAAGGTGGCATTGCACTTAATAGCGTTATATATCCACGGAACTATATTGTTTTCGTTGCATTCCTCCCTATCCGCATATTTGCGCAGTATGTCCAAAGCGTTTTCAACTTCCTTTTTGTTTCTGTTCTCTCTGAACCTTTTTAACCTTTCTATCTGTTTTTCGGCCACATAATCCTCTACTCTATGGAGTTCTATGTTTATCTTCTCATCCTTAACGAATTTGTTGACCCCTACCACCACGGTTTCTCCACTCTCAATCATTTTATGTTGCTTATACGATGCATCGGATATTTCTCTCTGGATATATCCACTTTCTATGGCTTTAATCATCCCTCCCATGGAATCTATCCTATCAAGATATTTCCAAACCCTCTCCTCTATCTCGTCGGTGAGATATTCAATATAATACGAGCCGCCGAGAGGGTCGGGCGTATCCGCGATGCCGCTTTCATATGCTATTATCTGCTGAGTTCTGAGCGCTATTTCCACGCTTTTCTCGGTTGGAAGAGCGAGAGCTTCATCGTAGGAATTCGTGTGCAACGATTGAGCTCCGCCCAGAACAGCGGCGAGAGCCTGAATCGTAACCCTAATTATATTGTTCAGAGGTTGCTGAGCCGTTAGCGTTGAGCCCGCAGTCTGCGCATGAAACCTCAGCATCATACTCCTGGGATTTTCCGCCCCGAACCTATCCTTCATAACCTTTGCCCATACCCTTCGGGCGGCACGAAACTTCGCAATTTCTTCAAAAAAGTTGTTGTGGGATGCAAAGAAGAAGGACAGGCGGGGAGCGAAAACATCAACATCCACACCTCTTTCCAGAACTTTCTCCACATATGCTATTCCGTTGGCTATTGTGAATGCAACTTCCTGAACAGCATTGGCTCCGGCTTCTCTTATGTGGTATCCCGATATACTTATGGAGTTCCATTTTGGAATGAACTTGGAACAGTAGAGTATTGTATCGGCCACTAATCGCATTGATGGCTCAGGCGGAAATATGTATGTTCCCCTCGCTATGTATTCCTTGAGAATATCGTTCTGCACCGTACCTCTAAGTTGCAGGGAACTCACACCATTTTCCTCCCCAACAATCTGGTACATAGTCAGAAGTATGCTTGCAGTTGCATTTATAGTCATACTCGTTGAAACCTTATCCAAAGGTATTCCGTCAAAGAGTATTCTCATGTCCTCTATGGTATCCACTGCCACGCCAACCTTGCCAACCTCTCCCAAAGCCATGGGATGGTCGGAATCGTAACCCATCTGGGTGGGTAAATCAAAGGCTACGCTCAGTCCAGTTTGCCCATGACTTAAAAGAAACTTGTACCTCTTATTAGTTTCCTCGGCCGTTCCGAAGCCCGCGTATTGTCTCATGGTCCACAGTTTTCCACGGTACATCGTGGCATAAACTCCTCGCGTGAACGGATATTCTCCCGGATAACCCAGTTTTTCTATGAAATTCCAATCTTTAAGGTCTGTGGGATCGTATATCTCTTTAATCTCTATTCCGGAAGTGGTAAGAAACTTTTCCTTTCTCTCTGGAACCTTCTGTAGGAATTTTTTTAGTGTGTTCTCCATCCACTCCTTCCTCTTTCTCTCTATTTCCTCCAAAAATCATCCCTCCACGAACTCAAGAAGTATCTTGGCGCTTTTGGGATGTACGAAGAATACTTTTTTCCCGCCAGCTCCCTTACCACTTCCGACCACCATAAATCCCTTACTTTTCAATTCTTCCATTTTTTCGTTTAAATTATTCACACGGATGGCTATATGATGCAGACCTTCTCCCCTCTTTTCCAAAAATTTGCCAACGGGAGAATTTTCATCCATAGGCTCTATTATCTCAAGATGTGTATTTTCAAGAGAGAGAAAAGCCACCTTAACTCCCTGTTCTTCCACTATCTCCACTCTCTCCACAGAAAATCCCATCTTTTTATACAATTCCACAGTCTCCTCTAAATTTCTTACGGCTATCGCCACATGGTCTAAATTCATAACCATCACCGCGATAGGTAATTGCAGTATGGAATTTAAAAATGATGCAGGAGATTCAAAACAGTAGCCCCGGGGAGATTCGAACTCCCGTCCCGGGCTCCAAAGGCCCGGATGCTTGGCCGCTACACCACGGGGCTATCGCTTGGGAAAAAGAAAAATAATATTTAAAATTTTAATTCTTTTTTTCTTGTACTTTTCTGTACACTTTGTCTATTATGCGCAACCTCTCCATGCGGTCCCAGAGCCTATTCCTAATTACATTGCACACTACATCCCTCATTTCAATCACCTCCCTCACCCTCTTCAATTATACCTATAACGCAACTCATATATAAGTTTTTCGCAAAAGATAAATATTGAAAGTGGAAATGGAAAAGTATTATATTCATAAACAATAATCCTCGGATCATGGATGTTGAATCTCTTAAAAAACTCGCTGGAGAGGAAGCCGCCAAGTATGTAAGGGACGGCATGGTAGTTGGTTTGGGGACTGGAAGTACGGTGAAATACACGATACTGAAAATTGGGGAAATGGTGAGGGACGGGCTGGATATAGTGGGAATTCCCACATCAAAAGCCACGGAGAATCTGGCTAAGGAACTGGGAATACCTCTCGGAGATCTTGGAGATTACGATTATATTGATATTACGATAGATGGTGCGGATGAGGTTGATAGAAAACTCAATCTGATAAAGGGTGGAGGTGGTGCCCTTCTTCGCGAGAAGATGGTCGCGTATTATTCAAAAATGGAGATAATAGTTGTGGATGAGAGGAAAATGAAGGAGTATCTTGGAAGTTTTCCTCTTCCGGTGGAGGTAGTGCCCTACGGGTGGAAAAGAACTTTGAAGGAACTGGAAAAACTGGGATGTATTCCCAAATTGAGAGAAAGAAACGGCGAAATATACATAACAGATAACGGGAACTATATTATAGATTGCAAGTTTTGCCGCATAGAAAACCCCGAAGAATTGGAAAAGTGTATAGACAATATACCGGGTGTTGTGGAATCAGGTCTTTTCGTGAATATGGCTACCGAAGTAATAGTGGGAAGCGAAGATGGTGTGTGGAGAGTAAGGAGATAGTAAAATACAAAACTTTATTATATCAAAAAATCCTTATCTTAGATATGAAGGTGGGCGCGTTACTGATAGTGATTGGATTGGCTATTTCCCTGACTGTTTCCGCATTCGGCACTGAAAATTCTACACCGGAATTCCCTGCAAAGTCCAAGGATAGGTTTCTCGGGTATATCGCTCCCTCATACCTTGGAAATTTTACCGTAGTGCAGGTGAGCAATAATACGCCAGAGGCCAACGAGATAACTTTGGCTAGAGGAGAGGACGGAACTTTTTATATGGGATGGAACGACTACCGTTCTGTACCTTGGTCATCGGGCTATGTGCATGTAGGTTTCTCATATTCGCGAGACGGAGGAAAAACTTGGTCCACGAACATAGTGCTGGGAAATGTTACGGATAGCGCTCTGCACGATTGTGCCGGCGACCCCGTTATAATCACAGGATACGGGAGCGATTGTTATTATCTTATTATGGAGTTCAACGCATCCGAAGCGCATGGTGGAAGTTTGAAGCACAGCCAACTTGTGGTTAAGAAAACCTCTGATTACGGAGCCACTTGGGATGAGGCCCTCATCTGGGGATACGATGTGGACAAGCCGTGGGGTGCGTTTTACAACGGAGATTTGTATGTTGCTTGGGATAATGTCTCGGCCGGAACCACATGCTTCTCCCGAACCATAAATGGAAATATCCATTCTTGGACTTCCCCCGTTTACCTCCCGGGAAGCAATTACTATCCCTCCATAGATGTGAGCGAGGACGGAACCATATACATAGCAGTTGTGCATTCCTCATTCTTTTCGTACAGCATGTATGTCTATAAATCAACCGATGGCGGGAACAATTTTAACTATTACGAAGTGGGACCTGTCGGCTTAAATTCTTGGGAAAGCGATCCCCGCTCCGGCCCGATACCCAGTTTGAGTGCAAGGGGAAGCGATGTTTATGTGGTGTGGGTAAGCAAAGATACATACTCCCAAGTTTATCTTGCGGAATCCCACGATTCTGGAAATACATGGAGCAATGAGGTAATACCGACCACATACGGTTCAAATTACAGGTACATGTATCCTTCTGTTTCCGTGGCTCCTACTGGCGTGGTGCATATATCCTACTACCGCATGGATGAGAACACGAAGAAAATAGAAGTGCTTTACAGAACTTACGAAAACGGTGTTTTCTCCGATGAGGTTCTGGTTGATACATGGACGAATAACAATTCTTTCATAGGGGATTACGCAACCATAGTCGCGGATGATTGGGGGAATGTTTCCATAGGGTACACGACCGAAAACCCAACGGATAACGCTATGTTCGCCACACTCTCAATACCGATAGAGATAACGGATGTATGGAATTCAAGCGTAAACGGAACAATTGCCTCTGGCGAGGATTTGGTTGTAAATGCGAAAATAACTTCCGGCTCTGAGTTAAAGAATGTAACTCTGTATTATAGATTTGAAAATGATAGCAGCTACTCATCCACATCCATGAACCTCATTCTCGGAGATGCGTTCAATGGAACTTGGACAGCCAATATATCCACCGTAGGCCATAGTGGAAAACTTTATTTTTACATTTACGCCGATGATGGAAGAGGAAAGAGCGCGGTATCGCAGGAATACTATGTTGATGTGATAAGCACTCCTGAAATTCTGCCTGCTGTTTTAATAGCTATCCCATCCATCGTTATTCTGAGAAAACTCAGATATCCCAGTACCTCCTAGTTCTTGCGTACTCTATCTCGGCCTCCATTATTTTTTTCACAAGTTCTTCATCGCTATCGTAGGGAATCTGAAGTATTCTGACCGCTTTTCTAAAACCTATACCTCTACCTGCGATGCACATAGCCGCCCTGTAACCATGACGGCGTAAAAGGGTGGATATCGCGAACATCTCATCAACCACTTTTCTCAACTTCTCTGGAATTTTCTTGTTATTTCTGATTATCTCCCTGACTTCCTCCGCTTTCTCCCTTCTATACTTTGGGAGGATCGTGACTAATACGCTTCCGCACAGTTTACAGGTATGTGTAACATCTCTGACCTTACTGTGCCATAGGAAACCGCAGGAAAGACATAACTGAACAACATCCTCTTCAAGCAATCTTTCTTTCACCCTTTTCACTACATTCTCGGTAAGAACTATCTTTGATTCCTCTCTTCCAATATATCTAAGTACTTCATTACAGTTCTTTATCTCCCTGAATTCAATTTCTCCATTCCTTATTTTGCGTAGTATGTCTTTAAGGGCATCTATATCCAGATAATCGTGAAATAATTTGTTAATCGCCTCCGTGTATAAGGGGGTATCTTTATAGGCTTCTGCGATTTTCTCTATTCTCACACTCTTTATATCCGCACCCTTTCTGATTATTCCGAACTTTTTTGCCACATAGAGAAAAACTATATGGAAAAATCTGGTGTTTTTGGAAGTAATTTTCAGGATTTCTTCCACGGCATCTGGCTGAATGGATTCTATGGTATCTATAACATCTTCAATTTTCACCTTTGCGGGGATGAATATTCGGACATAATATGTTCCGTAGTCGTAGTCCGCAGCTCCAAACCTCGCGGCGAGCATTGAGGAGAGGAGGAGGGAAAGAGTCAGCGAAGTCTTCGTTCCGAAGCATCCCAGGAGAATTATGGAATCCCCGCATCTGCCAATGGATATCCTCCTATCGTTGAACCCAGAAACTTTCCTCCATTCCTCTATTTTATTCTTCGCATCGGAACTCACGAAATTTCCCGTGAATCCTTCCCTTCTCAATTTTCCAAGTTCAACAGCAACCGAATACTCCACAGGGATTTCCTCACCAACCCACTTTGGCGGATGGGCTATGTAATCCACTTCCTCCACCCTTATTTCATAATCTCCGAATTGCAGAACCCTCCAGGATTTACCTCCTATCAAAAATATATCTCCCTCCTCCAAAAAAGTTGCGAATCTCTCATCAATCGTCCCGACATACTTTCCTCTTATGTCCCTCACCCGATAACTCTTCTCGTCAGGAATCATGGATATGTTCTCGTAGAAGTAATCTAAGGACCTCCTGGACATTGATATGTATTCGCCGTCGTACCTTATTAAATTCAGGGATGCGAGAAAATTCACTAAGTTCTCAAATTCCTCCCAGCCGAGTTCTCTGAAAACATAACTTCTCCTGATTATTCTGTAAAGTTCTCTGGTGTGAATTCTTTTTGATGACCTTGCTTCTCCGATTATCTGGTTTGCAAGGGCGCTGAGAACATTCTTCCTTATCTTCGTTCTCTCTATAAATCCCTCCGCCAGAAGTTTTGCAATCACCATTGATTCTTCCAGTTCGTCCCCTTCGTAGCCCACAATAACTCCCTTAGAAACTTCGTCTATACGGTGCGATGCCCTGCCTACCCGCTGAATCAGGCGGAAAACTTGTCTTGGAGAATTGAACTGTATAACCTTATCCACATGTCCTATATCTATGCCGAGTTCCATGGAAGAGGTGCATATCAGCGCCTTAAGTTCACCCCTTTTGAATTTCTCCTCAACTTCAATTCTAACCTCCCTGCTGAGAGAGCCGTGATGAACAGCGATATCTTCCCTGCCAAGAATCCTTATTCTCTGCGCGAGGTCTTCGGCAGTCCTTCGGGTATTAACGAATATCAGAGTCGCGTTGCTCCCGTCAACCTCATCAAGTATGGTTTTTATCGCGGCCGCATAGCCTATGTCCGCGGCGATTTCCTTCGCCATATTCTCGGAGGAATCCTCCTCGTAAACCACGCGGGTCTCGTACCTCTTTCCCATAGGTACATGAAGAGGAACTATTTCTTCCCCGCCGGCTATGAACTCCGCAACCTCTTTTATATTGGCTACAGTTGCTGAAAGGCCTATTCTTTGAAATTTTCCAGCGAGCGCTTTAAGTCTTTCAAGAACCACTGTTAATTGTGCCCCCCTCTCATCCATAGCCAGTTCGTGAACTTCATCCACAACCACAGCCCTAACATTTCTCAGTATTCTACGCAGTTTCTCACCCGAAAGCATTATCTGCAGAGTTTCCGGCGTGGTTATGAGCAGTTGCGGTGGCTTTTTTACCATCTTCGCCCTGAGGTGTTGAGGAGTATCTCCATGCCTAATGGATACATTTATATTCAGCGATGAACAGTAACCCTTTATTCTTCTCAGCATATCCCTGTTCAAAGAGCGGAGCGGTGTTATGTAAATTGCGAAAATTCCTTTGGGCTTTGTGGAATGTATCTTTTCAATTATGGGTATTATGGCTGCCTCGGTTTTACCGCTTCCCGTCGGAGAAACTATAAGAACATTCTTGCCTGATTTTATTAATGGAATTGCCTTTCTTTGAACATCGTTTAACTCATATATTCCGAATTTCCGAAGTACATCTTGTATCTCTTTGCTTATTATTTCCTCCATTCCCTCATAAACTCCCCTATTCTTGATAGCGCTTCCTCCAAGTAATCCACGGGCGGAAGATTTACTATTCTTATATGTCCCTTTCCGTATATGGGACAGAATCCGGAGCCATGAACCACTAGAACATGTTTTTGGTGAAGGAGCGAAAGAACGAATTTTTTGTCATCATCGCAGTTATCAACTCTCGGAAACATGTAGAATGCTCCTTTCGGAGAAACGACCTCCATCCCATCAATTTCCTCGTTTATGTATTTTGCCGCAAAATCTCTCCGTTCTTTGAGTTTTCTAATCATTTCCTGTATGTGGGGGTCACCGCTCCTCAAAGCGGCGAGATAGCCGTACTGTAGAGGAGTATTGGGACATAATCTCGCCCTCGCTTGTCGTAGAATGGCATCGCGCAGTTCATCAAGTTTCCCATCGCAATCCCTTATCGCCAAATATCCTATCCTCCACCCGGGAGCCAAATATACCTTGGATATTCCGTTGAGCACTATGGCAGGAACATCCTTAGCCACAGATAATGGGGATATGAACTCTCCCTCGTAAATTATCTTATCGTAAATTTCGTCGGAAATTACGAGCAAATCGTTCTCCGCCGCTATATCCATGATCTCTTGAAGAGTTTTTCTGCTGTACAGCGCTCCCGTGGGATTGTTAGGATTTATCACCGCTATGGCTTTGGTTTTCGGGGTTATTTTCTTCCTGATATCCTCAACATCCGGCTGCCAGCCATCCTCCTCCACCGTTCTATAAGAAACGGGAACACCATCGTAAAAAAGGGGATAGGTTATGTATGGTGGATAGGTAGGGCCCGGAACAAGAACTTCATCTCCCGGATTCAGCAATCCCCCGAATATCAACATAAGGGCTTCGGTAACTCCCGTGGTCACCACAACATCCTCTTCGCCTATATCCACACCGTATTTCTTTTCCTTCTTGGCTATTTCCTCCCTGAGTTCCGGTATGCCTTCCGAGGGGGAGTATTCGCTTCTGCTTTCCAGAACCGCTTTGGATGCCGCTTCCCTTATGAATTCGGGGGTTCTCCAATCATATTTTATTGGGTCGCCTATATTTAGCTTTAGTATTTTATGACCTTCTTTTTCAAGTTTTCTCGCAGGTACTACAACATCTCTTATGGCGTATTCTATTCTTTTCGCCCGCGCGGATGGTTCAAGCATGGGGGGAGATATACACCATATACTAAAAACTTATATGCGAAGTATCATTTAGGGTAATTGGGAGGATAGACATGCCGCTGTTCCGTAGGAAACCAACTGGTGGGCGTCTCGTAAAGGATTTGACGGAAATTTTGGAGAAGGCTGACAGTTTAGCGAAAACAGACCAAGAATCCGCCATATTGTATTATCGCCGGGTTCTGAGGGAGGTTGTGGAGGAGGAGGGCAATCTCACGCCTGAGATAAGGCCAGATGTATCCAGAATTCTGACGAAGGCTGGCATAGCGTTATACAAATTGGGTGAGGTTGATGCCGCCCTTGAATGTTTTGAAAAAGCGAAGGAAGTTGATCCGAGAAACGCGCAGGCCTGGTTTTATATAGGAAGAGACCTGATAAGGAAGGGGGTTCAGCTTCCCTACGCGATAATATGTCTCAAGGAAGCGGCTAAACTCGTTCCAAACAGGGGCGAGATATGGATATATATAGGGGACGGTTATCGCCTCCAAGGGAAGGAGGATATGGCTCTTCAGGCATATAAAAAAGCAATAGAGATAAATCCAAATTTGATAGAGGCTTATCAGAAAATTCTGAATCTTGAGCCGGATAATGTTGAAGCTCTGCATAAATTATATGAAATTCTAAGGGAAAATCCCAAGAAGGATGAGGATTTATATGTACAAGTTCTTCTCAAACTGGCCGAAATAGAAAACGATATAAGGTACTTGGATGAAGGTATTGAAAAATTGCCAAACAATGTGGCGCTGCTTGTAAGAAAAGCGTATTTCCTGAAAAGTGCCGGTCGTTACCAAGAAGCTTATGAAGCCATAGAGGAAGGGCTTAAAATAGATCCCAAAAATGAAGATTTGCAGGTTCTGAAGATGAGTTTGGAGGAATTGATAGGTAAAGAGGGAAAAGAGGTTGCGGTGGGACTTCCAAGTTTGGGCGAGGTTGCTCCCAAAACACCTACGGTGGAAAGGGAAAGAGGTGAAGTCCCCGCCGAGCAACCATCTAAACCCGAAGAAGTTGAGGAAGAGTTCGGCGCCGATATATTTGGTGAATTGAATCTTCAAAGAAAGAGCAGTATTCCTATAACTCTAGGTGAGGGAGCGGAGATTGCCGAAATTCCTGTACAGAAGGAAGAAAAACCGACTGAGGAGATAAAGAGAGTTGAAGAAGTGAAAGAAGCGCCAAAACCCACGGCCGGAATGGATGAAATACGCAGAGAAGCGATGGAGTTATACAAGAATGGAAATTATAAGGAAGCTCTGAACAAATTCCTCCAACTTTTGGATGCGGGAGAGAACGGGGAGTTAAGTTATTACATAGGAATGTGCTATTATCATCTGGATGAGTATGAGATGGCGGAGGCGCATTTCCGCAATGTTTACGATAAGTGGAAGGATGATGAAGAGTTTTTGTATGCCTTTGCAGTCACTCTTTTAAACAACGATAAATATGATGATGCCCTTAGAGAGGTGGATGCTCTCCTTCAAAAAGATAGAGGAAACAAAAGGTATCTTGTACTTAAGGCGACCGTACTTTACAGCAAGGGAAATCTTGATGAGGCGAATAACATACTCACAGAGATTCTCAAGGTGGATATGAAAAACGCGGATGCTTATTATCATAAGGCGAGAATAATGGCTATAAAAGGCGTGGAAATGGCTGTCAAGAACTTTCTGATGATGGCTATAAAGTTTGACAAGGAGTACAAAGACGCGGCGAAGGAGGATCCGTACTTTGAAAAATACCGCGATAAAGATTGGTTTAAGAAACTCGTCTCCTGAGGTTGTCGGAGGAGTGGACGAGGCGGGAAGGGGTCCGGTAATAGGCCCTATGGTTGTATGCGGATTGGTTTTCAGAAAAGAGAAATTATCGGAGATAAAAGTAAGGGATTCCAAAACTCTAACGCCATCCAGGAGAAAGATACTATACAAAGAAATACTGAATTCTGCTGAGGCGGTAAGCGTGAGAATAATTTCCCCCGAAGAAATAGATGCTTGGAGGGAAAAGGATACGATAAATTCTCTGGAGGCAAAGGTCTTCGCGGAAGTCATAAAGGATTTGGAGGAGTACACGGATGTATTTTATGTGGACAGCGCGGATGCCAATGCGGAGAGATTCGCTCATTCCGTACACAGAATTCTAAGTGGTTCCGTGGCGATAATCGCCGAACACCACGCAGATTCAAAATATCCCGTTGTGTCCGCGGCATCCATAGTTGCAAAGGTAATAAGGGATAGGGAAATAGAAAAAATTTCTAAGGAAATCGGATTTTTCGGCTCTGGATATCCTTCGGATATGCGTACAGTGGAGTTCATAAAGAAGTGGTTGGATGAGCATGGTGAATTTCCACCGTATACGCGCAAATCCTGGAAAACTCTAAGGAGGATAGGTGGTGAAAATGGAAGTAATTGAAATATTGAATTCCTTGGTGGATAAGGCGAACG
>CAYVVU010000011.1:20399-26543 GCA_964455305.1 uncultured Thermoplasmata archaeon | reverse complement strand
TTTTAATCCCCTTTCCAACCATAGGAGAATGATTTATTTTTATTTTTCGTTTGGTTGGGCAAGCATCGCTATTTTTTTATATATCTCTTCCATAGGGAATAGTATGGTAAATGGAGAAAGCGTGTGGGTAAGAAAAAAAGTGATACTTCTCGGAGACCTTGCCGTGGGCAAAACTTCATTGGCTAGAAGGTATGTTTACAACATCTTTGATGATAAATATATAAGCACGATAGGTGTTAATGTTTCAAAAAGAATAGAGAATGTTCGCTATGGAGATAAGGAATATTCTGTGACTATGATGATTTGGGATGTTTTTGGCGAGAAAGGCTATCAAAGTACTCACAGAAGATTTGTGGAAGGAGCGGATGCTGGCATACTCGTCTTTGATGTTACGCGTCCGGAAACTTTTCAGAGTTTATGGGAGTACTGGGTTCCCCTGCTGTACGAAGTAACTGGTATGGGAATGGTTATGATAGGGAATAAAATAGATTTAGGCATGAAAATTGATGAAGATGAAATAGCTGAGTACTCTAAGAGATATGGGGTTCCCTATTTTCTGACAAGTGCAAAAACGGGAACGGGGGTGGAATATGCGTTTCATGAAGCAGCACTTCTGGCCATTTCCATTGGAAAGGTTTCGGTGGACAGGAAGGGAGAGGGGGTGTATCCCTCCACGCGGGGCATACTTGACCATATTATGGGTGAGTTCATAATGGGAATGGAAGATGTTAATGAAGCTTCTCTTATATTTAAAGAACTTCTTGAGAAATACAATCTCAAACTCGGAGATAGTCCCACTATGACCGAAATGGAGGACATAGTTAACGATTTGTACGATATAGAAAAGGCCATGGTGGGCGAGGAAGAAGCAGAGAGAAAGAAAACTAGGAGAATAGCCATTTTGAACATATACAGAAGGCTGAAGGAAGGAGTATGAGTATAGAGGAGGAAATAAGAAGAATAGAGGAAGAAATACGGAGAACGCAGTACAATAAGGCCACAGAGCACCATATTGGAAGATTGAAGGCAAAACTTGCCCGTTTGAAACAAGAACTTCAGAAGAGGAAAAAAGTGGGGGGAAGGGTGGAAGGGATAAAGAAAAGTGGTGATGCCTCAGTCGCTATAACGGGGCCACCGTTCACCGGAAAGAGCACACTGGTTAAAGTTTTGACCGGAGTAGAGGAAGAAGCCTCATCCTATAAACCACCGAAGGCCGTTCCAGCGATGTTGAAATATAAGGGGGCAGAGATACAACTGATAGATCTTCCGGGAATTACGAAAAATTCTCTGCGGGGAAAGTTAAGAGAGGTATATCAGGTTCTTAGATGGGTGGATCTAATAGTTGTGGTTGTTGACCCCTACACACAGGATATGGAAAAAGAAGTTCTGAACGAGATAAGAGAAATAGGTGTTAGACCCGGCGAAAATGAGCCGGATATATACCTGGAAGAAAAATCCAGCGGAGGCATAGTGATAAGAAGTACCGTGGAGCAGGAACTGGAAGAAGCCACTATAAGGAAAATTCTGAGAGAGTTTGGAGTTATAAATGGAGAGATCATTCTCAGGGAAAAGGTGACGATAGATAGGTTGATAGATTTTCTCGCTGGTAATAGAGTATATGTCCCCTACATAACCATTATGAATAAGGCGGATGAAGGTGGTGATCACAATTTCAAAATATCCGCGCTCCAAGGAATAAACATAGAGGAATTCAAGGAAAAATTGTTCAGAGAATTGAATTTGATAAGGGTATTTCTCAAGCCTCCGGGAAAGGAAGCAGATATGGAGAATCCAATGATACTCCGTGCTGGAAATACGGTGGAAGATCTGTGCAAAAGGTTACACAGAAATTTCATAAAAAATTTCAGATACGCGCAGGTTTGGGGAAAAAGCGTTAAGTTTCCAGGACAGAGGGTAGGTCTATCCCACACTCTTCAGGATGGAGACATAGTGAGCATAGTTGTGAGGAGATGATTCATA
The DNA here is from genome assembly GCA_964455305.1 of uncultured Thermoplasmata archaeon. GTDB lineage: Archaea > Thermoplasmatota > Thermoplasmata > Thermoplasmatales > CAYVVU01 > CAYVVU01. The sequence continues at coordinate 24,563 of CAYVVU010000011.1, read as the reverse complement.
CCTCCCCAGAAACAACAGCCAGAAGGGATACGGCTATGTTTTCCAAAGTCGGATGGATATCTACGGAGAATCTTCTCTCAAACTCTCTGGTCAATTCCATATAGAACAGGAGAAAAGTCTCATCGGACATATCGTCAAGTTTTTCCATAATAGTCAGCAGGGCCTGCAATAAACCTTCGTTTCTTCTTCTGGGCGCGTTTCTCTCTATACTAACTTCTCCGTTATCTTGCGGAAGATAATCATAACCGTTCTCGCGCATTACCTTCTCGGCAATTTTTCTTACATCCAAACTCATACCACATCACCTCTGTCTTATTTTTGTCAGACAGATATCAGACTGAGAGTATATAAAGGTTTTTGAGCAACTGAAAAATTGTGCAAAAAGCCCTCGCTAAACTCTATATACCAAGAACGATAACCATCTGGTGTGAAAGTTAGTAGGATTCCGGTTGGATGTCCGCAGGTAGATGAGATGCTAAGCGGCGGGATAGAGTGCGGAATAATAACTGAAATTTACGGTGAAGGGGGTTCTGGTAAAACAAATTTTTGTCTTATGTTGGCGAAATCTGCGGTGAGTATGGGGGGCAAGGTTATTTATATAGATACAGAGGGCGTATCTCCCGAAAGGATATCTCAGATTTTTGGTGAAAAAGAAAATTTGACGAGAAACATTTATTTCAGGAGACCGAAAAGTTTCAGTGAGCAGTACGAAGCGGTAATTCAATCCAGTAAAATAATTGATGAATTGGGGGCATCGGTAATTATTGTGGATTCACTAACGCAATTCTACAGGATGGAGCGCGGAATGATGGATGAAGATGAGAGGGGAATACTTTCCGCCATGCTTAACATACTTATGCTTTTGGCAAGAGAGAAAAATATCTGCGTTCTCGTCACCAATCAGGTCTATACTGACAAAGATGGAGAGATAAAGCCCATAGGCGGCCATGCTCTAAGCCACGCCGCCAAAACTATAATATGGCTGAGAAAACTTCACGGTAATTTGAGGGAAGCGGTACTAATTAAACACCGCTCCCTTCCGCAGGATCTGCGGGCGAGGTTTCGGTTGACCGATAGGGGAATGGAGTGAAAAATGGCTCATCATTAACCGCAAATATTATATGCCTCAACACCATTTATGTAACAGGTGTGGGCCATGCCCAAAGAAGATTTACTGAAAGAGTTTGAGGAAATAACGAAAATTGCAGAAAAACCAAAACCCGCGCCAAAGGAGGGGAGGAAGGCGGAGGTGAGGGAGGAGAGAAAAGAAGAAAAGGAAAAGAAAGAGGAGGAAAAGCCCGCAAAAGAGGGGGAGAAGGAGGAAAAGAGGGAAATGGAAGAACTTATTGAGGAAGAGGAAGAAGAGGAGAAAGAAAAGTCGCTGAAGTACATTGGTGGCATGCTCCTTATTCTTGGAATAATAATCTATATTTACGCGTTTTATGCCCGTATAGTTCTACACATGAGAATACTGTACTGGTCAGGGTGGATTGCGCTGGCCGGTGCGGGTCTATTTGCTATTGGAGGAGGACTTGTTTCCAAATACAGGAGGAGGTAAGTATGTATATAACTTGGCACGGCCATGCGTGCTTTGAGTTGGGAAACGAAATAAAGATACTTTTTGATCCCCACGACGGAAAATCCATAGGTTTAAAACCACCGATCGCTACGCCCGATATTGTTCTCGTCTCTCACCAACATTTTGACCATAATGCTATCAGAGCCATACACGGAAAGTTCAAGGTCTATGATCATGTAGGGGAGTGGAGAGAGGGAGATGTGGAGATTAAGGGGGTAAAGGCCTATCACGATGAGTTCGGCGGAAGGAGAAGGGGAGAAATAGTTATGTTCAGGGTGAGCATGGAAGGTGTGAATTTTCTGCATACCGGGGATTTGGGACATATACTTCCCGATTCGCTGATAGCGGAAGTGGAGCCCGTGGATGTCCTCTTCATACCGGTTGGTGGTGTCTTCACAGTTGATGCTAAAAAAGCATATAGAATAGTTGAGAAATTGGAACCGAAAGTGGTTATTCCGATGCACTACAGGGTTGGGGGACTAACGCTGAGCATAAATACGGTTGAACCTTTCTTGGCAATGTTTCCGGAAGAGGATGTTGTGCATGTGGGGAAGAGCATAGAGTTTGAAAAAGAGGATTTGCCCGAAAAACTCTCGGTTTGGGTTTTCTCCCTTGATTGATTTAATATAGGCGCAATGCCTCCTCTATCCTTCCCATTTCTATCGGAGTGGTTTTCTCTCCCACAACAGCACCTTTTGAATTGGCGACTATGCACGAACCAACATACGGACTTCCGAAGTTGGCGGTTCCAACATAAACCTCAACATGGAATATTTCTTCAAGTTCCTTTGCCTCTTCCTCGCTCACATTGGGGTGGACGAGCATACCTCTGTTCGTTAGAACGGCGGCCGAGCCAACGGTTGGTATTCCGCCAATTCTTCCGCGCACAACTTCCACCCCTAAAACATCCTCTATAAGTTTTTCGGTTTTTCTGTCAAACTCCTCGTGAATCATAGCCGCCCGGTCGTTTGCTATTATATCGTTTCCCACCGCATTAATTTCATCGGCCACGAAAAGCACATTGTAATCGTTGAATAAGAAAGATACATCCTCCTCGCTGGCGAAATCGGTAATTACCGCGCCCGTAGAGTTAAGAACCATAAGAGAGCCCACAAGCGGGGATGAACCTAGAAGGGTACGGTGAACCTCAACTTCAAGCGTTTTTTCAATAACTTTGGCAACATCTTCCGGTGCTATCTGCGTAAGTACCACTATTTCATCGTTGGCCGCACAGTAAACTCCTATAAAATCGCTTCCCTGTATACTCACTTTCCTTATCATGGTGATCCCGCCGAAGTAGGCAAACTGAACGATACGGATTTTACCAAAGACGCGAATTTGGATAGCAGTGCCTTCTTCTTAGGACTTTGTATTAGTGCGACCTCCAGAACATCCTGCAGATTATCCACGGGAATGATCTCTATCTTATCCCTATCTTCCTCCTCAAGGATAACATCCTGCAAATTGGCGCGAGGTATTATAACTTTTTTGAACCCTGCCTCTATTGCCGCTTCTATTTTAGCGGTAACTCCCCCAACGGGCAAAACATTGCCCCTTATGCTGAGAGAACCTGTCATGGCTACGCTCTGATCCACCGGTATATTCTCCAAAGCGGATATCACTGCTGTTGCGACGGATATGCTCGCAGAATCCCCTTCCACCCCCTCGTAAGTTCCGACGAACTGTATGTGTATATCGTAATTTGATATGTCCGCTCCCGTGTATTTTTTGATTAATGCGGATACATTCTGCACGGCTTCTTTCGCAATTTCACCCAACTTTCCTGTGGCTATCACCTTCCCCTCGTTTTTTGCCTGTGCAGGCGTGACCTCAGCCACTATTGGCAAAACTATGCCCGAATACTCTGCCATTCCCGTGTTCGCGCTATAGACCGCAAGGCCGTTCACCATACCAACCGCATAACCCTCGTTCAGAAAAGTTTTGTACTCCTTTTTCTCCTCTATATATCTGTCCGCAATCTGCTGCTCTAATGGGCGGGCTAAACTCTTCGCCCTGATAACATGTTCCGCTCTGACCAGTTTTGCACCCTCCTCCCTCGCTATATCTCCCGCAACTCGTATAAGACCTCCCAATTCTCTAAGCCGTAAGGTGAGTTTGCCCTTTCGGCCGGCTCTTCTCTGCGCCTCTTTTATTATCTCCGCAATCGCGTCCTTAGCAAAATGCGGAATCTTTCCATCCTTCTTCACTTCTTGGGCTATGAACCTTATGAGTTTTCTCCTGTTCTCATCGGTATCATCCATAACTGTGTTCATATACACTTCGTAACCGTATCCCCTTATCCTGGAGCGTAAAGCGGGATGCATGCCCTGTATGGCATCAAGATTTCCAGAAGCAACGAGTATAAAATCACAGGGTACAGGCTCGGTCTGAACCATAGCTCCCGCGGAACGCTCGCTCTGCCCAACAATGGGAAATTTCTTCTCCTGCATAGCAGTTAAAAGAGCCTGCTGACTCTCAATCCTCAAAAGATTAATCTCGTCAATGAACAAAACTCCTTTGTGCGCTTTGTGTATTGCGCCTGCCTCCACCCTCTGATGCGGGGGAGTTTCCAGACCGCCCGATTG
>CAYVVU010000011.1:0-20389 GCA_964455305.1 uncultured Thermoplasmata archaeon | reverse complement strand
CGCGTGGGCGCCGGTAGCATCAATGAAAGGTGGCTTCTCGCCGGGGCGGTGTGAAACGAGAATTTTAGGAACCATGTACTTTTCCTCTTTGGGGGCGCCCATGCTGAACGCTATGTAAAGAAACGCCACCGCCATAAAGGACAGGAAGAGTGCACTTGCATCCTGTGTGTATATGGTGGCTATTATACCTATGCCCACTATCATGAGGAGTAAGAGAATCATTCCGTTTTTTCTCTCCATTTTCTTTCTTTCGGCCATTTGTTTGTAATGTTCCACTATTTCCTTTCCCTTTCCGGCGGGAACAGTCTTCACCTTCGGTCTGTTGGGGTCATCTTCGTTGTGAAACACAAGAATATCTTCAAGTTCCTCGGGAGGCAGAAAATCAACCATTGATTGGGCGAGCATGGACTTTCCGGTGCCTGGGTCCCCTATCAAAATAACATGTCTTCTCTGAAGGGCCGCTTTTTTAACGACCTCAACGGCTTCATCTTGACCGATAACCTGATCTATTAACTTCTCCGGAACCTTAACTTCCGCGGTACTCTCTATGTCCACCTTCTTTATCCACTCATCTACATCCTCAAGCACGGATAGCGATAGTTGGGGAAGTAAATAAATTTTTGCCATTGGGATTAGTCAGATGAACCAGTGGGGTAAGTATAAAATTTCGGTTCTTTCAACCCTTTTTATTCCAAAGTTTTTCTCGGTGAACACTAACGCCCGTTTTGGTTTATAGGTTTTAAGAAAACTCAAAAATCCTCTCTCAATGTCTCTAAAAGATTTTACTTCAATTGGTATAATTTCATCATTATATAACAAAATAAAATCTATTTCTGCTTTCCCCGTGGTGCGCCAGTATTTGATATCGCCAAATTTCTTAATTTCGTTGTATATGAAATTCTCTAGTAGGTTTCCTTTATCTGTCCGTTTTTCTATGGAGTTGAAATTACCTAATATGGCGTTTCTCAATCCAGAATCAACAAAGTAAAATTTCCGAGTTTTTCTTAATTCGGTAACGAGATTTCTATGAAATGGATTTACAGTACTAATGACATAAGTGTTAACTAATATGTTAAGATAATTATCCAGAGTTTTGTAATCAATTCCGAGGTCTTTGCTCACTTTTGAAAGTTCAAGTAAGCAACCGTTCGTGAAACTTAGATATTTCAAAAATGCCCTGAATTTTTCAAGATGTCTTATGTTGAAAAAAAAGAAAACATCCTTTTCTAAATATGTCCTATAAAGATTTTTTAGAAGCTGTTTTTTAATGTCAGGATCATCTTCTTTAACAATTGCTGGGAAACCACCAAAGATAACATATTCTTCAAGAAGATCTTTAAAATCTCGTATAAAGGAAATATCTTTTTCGGATATACTTATTTTCTCACCTTTTACGAAATCTATGACAGTATTTTGATAATCTTTAAAAATACCATAAAGACTTTTATCTTTCCACAGTATAAATTCTTCAAAATTGAGTGGAAAAAGTTCAAAATATACTGCCCTACCAACAAGATACTTTCCAATTTGAACTTTTACATCAAAAGATCCGGAGCCAGTAGCAAATATCTTCAAATTTGGATACATATCAAAAATTAGTTTTATTATTTTTCCTATATTTTTAGAGTACTGAGCCTCATCTATAAACAGAAACTTCTTATCACCAAATCTTTTAATAAATAATTTAGGGTTATTTTCAAAAACTGTCAAAATTTCATCATCTTCAAGAGTAACATAGTTTCCGTTAAGTTTCTCATTCAAATGCAAAAAGAGCGTAGTTTTTCCTGACTGTCTAGGTCCTTTTATTAATACAACTTCTCTTCGGTTAATCCAATGCTCCAAATCTTCTTCTATAATTCTTGGATAATACTCCATAAATAATAGGATTATTTCAACATATATAAAGTTTTGCATCAAAGGTCTATTACTTTGTCTCAATAAACAAACTTTATTATTCTTTCAGCGAATTCCCCTCCAATGACCGAGAGGTATGATGAGGTATCCAGCGGTATAGTGCTGTTTCGCAGAGAAAACGGGGATGTGCTTTTCCTTCTTCTCCATTACCCGGCGGGACACTGGGATTTTCCCAAGGGACATGTGGAGAAGGGAGAAAACGAGATAGAAGCGGCCAAAAGGGAACTTCAGGAAGAGACAGGGATAGACGATGTTCAAATACTCTTCGGTTTCAGGGAGCCCATTGATTACTATTACAGAACGAAGTCGGGCAGGATATCACACAAGCAGGTCATATACTTCGTGGGCGAGACGAGAAAGAAGGATGTGAGGCTATCATATGAACATAAAGGTTATGAATGGCTACCTTACGAAAAGGCGCTGGAGAGAATAACATACGATAATTCCCGAAAAGTTCTGGTGAAGGCGAAGATTTTTCTTGAGAGGATGGGAATAATCAAACCCAAGTGAGCCTCTCTACCTTTCTATCCTTTTTGGTTTTCTTTTTCCATTCTTTGTAATGTTCTTTGCACAAATGCACTTTACCCCCTTTTCCCGGCTTTAACTTAAACACTTTTTCTGCCCTATTCCTTCCTATACTCTTCACGGCGGGACGCTCACAGCCAACAACATCACAGGTTTTATCTGGCATAGTGCGGGGGCGGGGATTTGAACCCCGGAACCCCTACGGGACTGCCCCCTCAAGGCAGCGCCTTTGGCCAGGCTCGACAACCCCCGCTGAAGTGGAAAAATCCAAAGAAGTATTTAAAAATTTTTGCCGAGAAATTGGCTAAGAAAGCAAAAATTTATATTTCTCCTGCTTAATGAGTCTCCGTGAATTTGGCAGGAACAATTGCGGAAATGCTCGTATCCGGAGAGATAGAGGGTAGAGAGGAATTGGAGAGGGTCAAGAGGAGATTGGCGAGGAAATTCAAGTGCAAGATGCCGAAGAATTCCGAAATACTTCGCGCAATACCTGAGGATGAGAGGGAGAAATTCAGGGACATTTTAGTCAAAAAGCCATCTCGTACTTTGAGTGGAGTAAGTGTAATCGCCGTTATGACCTCACCTCATCCCTGTCCTCACGGCACCTGTCTATACTGCCCGGGTGGAGTTAAGAAGGGGGTTCCACAATCCTATACGGGAAGGGAACCCGCAAGTATGCGGGCTGCGCAGAACAATTATGATCCATATTTGCAGGTTAAATCCAGATTGGAAGCGCTCCGCGAGATAGGACATCCCACAGATAAGATAGATTTGATAATAATGGGGGGAACCTTTCCCGCGAGGGATAAAAAATATCAGGAATGGTTTGTTAAAAGATGTTTTGATGCCCTAAACGGAATTGAAGGGAAAACGCTTGAAGAGGCACACAGAATAAACGAGACCGCGGAAAATAGATGTATAGGTCTTACCGTGGAAACCCGTCCGGATTACTTCACGGAGGAAGAGGTGGATTTCTCCCTTTATCTGGGAGCGACGAGAGTGGAACTTGGAGTACAGATATTGGATGATTATGTTCTTTCCAAAGTTAAGAGGGGCCATGGAGTTAAGGAAGTTGTTGAAGCCACGAGAATTGCGAAGGATTCTGGATTCAAGATCTGTTACCATATAATGCCCGGTCTTCCTTACAGCAGCGAGGCCAATGATTTGGAGAAGTTCAAGATGATATTTGAAGATGAGCGGTTCAGACCCGACATGCTCAAAATATATCCCACCTTGGTTGTGGAGGGAAGCGAACTTTACGATATGTGGAAGGCGGGGGAGTACGAGCCCCTTGATGTGGATAATGCGATAAAACTCGTGGCTGAGATGAAGAGGCATGTGCCCGAATATGTGAGAATACAGAGGGTTCAGAGGGACATACCTTCATACATGATTTCTGCGGGAGTAAAGAAGGGTGATTTGAGGGAAAGGGTCAGAAAGTATATGGAGGAGCGGGGCTGGAGATGTAGGTGTATAAGATGCCGAGAGGTCGGAAGGAGAAAAGTAGGGGAGATAAATCCAGAGATTTTGGTCAGAGAGTATCGCGCCTCCTTGGGTAAGGAGATATTCATATCTTACGAAGATGCGGAGAAGGATGTTGTGGTTGGATATGTGCGTCTGAGATTTCCCTCCGATATGGCCCACCGACCGGAGGTGAGAGAATCTGCCATAGTAAGGGAGATAAAGGTATTTGGAAAGGAGATGAGGATAGGCGAGCACGGAAACGCCTGGCAGCATAAGGGCGTAGGTAAAAAATTAATGCAGGAGGCAGAACACATGGCGAGAAGTGAAGGTTTTTCCAGGGTTTTGGTTATCAGCGGAGTGGGAGCGAGAGAGTACTTCCGTAAAATGGGCTATTGCCGTTTAGGACCTTATATGGCTAAGAGAATTTGAGGAGTTTTGCTGCAAAGTAGATGGATATAGCCAAAACAGCAAAAATCACTACAAGATAGGGTAAGGATATATATGATAAACTAAAATTAGTAATTGTCAGATATGCGATATATGATAAAATTCCAATTACAGGCGGAATAGCCAAAAAGGTAGGGAATTTGATATGGTGTGTGGAGTATATTTCGGACAGATATATACTCAGTGGAAATGGAGTAAAAAATAACTGGAGAAATATACCTGCCCGAGAAAATCCTATGGATACTACCGCCAGAAAAATGGATAAAATTAGCAAATTCTCACTGTTGATGATCAGAAATAGTATGTAGAGGAAAAAGAATAATCCAGCAAAAATTATAGAGAGATTTGTAAAACCAAGATATACGGGAATAAGGAATAAGGATGCTTCCACAATTCCCAGAAATCTGAAATATTTTTTCCTATCCATATCTTACCCTCCTGTACAATGTTAAAGAATTTTCAAGAGGCATGGAAACATCCCATTCAATCACAGGTATGAATCTTCTGAATCTTTTCACAGTAAATATTCTCTGAATTCTTTGGATCTTCTGACCCATAGAGTCATCCTCCATATCTTCGTATGGATTTATAAGTAAAACTCTATGACCTCTTGCTATAATTTCCCATAAAATTTTCTCCATTTTTTTATCCCGAAGCGCGCTTATGAATATTATATAACATCCTCTTGGGAAAAATCTTTGCAGGAGAAACGATAGGTGCTCAGCCTTTATCATACTCCTACCTCTTTCAATTTCGGAGAGAGCATCCATTATTATGTAGGATTGCAGTTTTCCACTTTTAGGATAGATCCAAATTATGCTTTTTCCCACGGCGATAACACCAACGCGATTTCTCATTCTCAGTAAAGCAACACTAAGAGAGCATGCGGCTTTTATGAATTTATCAAACAGATTTCCAGAATTTCTGAGGTCCAAGAATATCACTATGTTTGCGCTTCTTTCGTCGTACTTCTCATTTACCATAGGTTTTTGCAATCGGGCAAAGCACTTCCAGTTTATACTTTTATAAGAATCTCCCGAGGAGTAGTCTCTTATTTCATAGAATTCCGTACTTTTACCCTTGTATTCCGAGAGTATATCACCGAAAACTCCTACTGTGGTTTTCGGATTTACAACCACATTTCTTACCTTCTCTATTTTAGGGTAAACCTTGAGCACCTCTTTTGAAAAAAATGTAAATTCCTTGTGAAAAATTCCTAAAAAGTCCGAATATATTATTTTGATAGGATGAATTATGTAAATTCCAAAACTATTAAGTTTAACTTTTTCTCTGACTGTTCTGTTTTTTCCGATTGATTTTTTTATTTTCATACTTCCGTGGGGAGTAGTGATTTCCTGCACTAATGTGAGTATCCCCCTAACTTTCCCTTCTATTTTAAAAATAATTTCTATGGAATCTTTTTCAAATAATGTATCATTACGGATAATTTCTCTTTTAGCATTGATATTATCCAATCTATACAATAGTGTGGCTACCATGAGGTATATTATAAGCGGCATAGATACAATAATTAGATACGGGTCATGTGTAAGTATTCCCACCGATACGCATATAATTATTATTCCAAACAAACCTCCGCCGAATCTGGAGAGCACTCACCTCACCTTGGGCACAGGCACTTCCTTCAGAATATCTTGAATTATATCTTCTGGCTTTACACCGCGTATCCATGGCTCGGGCTTGAGTATTATTCTGTGGGATAAACAAGGTAGAACAACTTTTTTAACATCATCTGGAATAACGAAATCTCTTCCATTAATTGCGGCGTAAGCCCTAGCCATCTTGAATATAGCCAGGGAGCCACGAGGACTCGCACCAACTTCAACTTGTCTGTTGTTCCTCGTGGCGTGCACTATTTTTACAATATATTCCTTAATAGAATCCTCTACGACAACATTCTCTATCTTTTCCCTGATATTCAAAAGTTCTCTCTTTTCTATAATTTCGTTTGCGAAGAACATATCAGATTTTCTATCCTCCCTACGTTTAAGTATTTCTATCTCCTCGTCTAGCGTTGGGTATCCCATTCTCAGTCTTATTAAAAATCTATCCAGTTGAGCCTCTGGTAGGGGGTAGGTACCCTCGTACTCTATGGGATTTTGCGTGGCAATTACCACAAATGGCTCATCAAGTTTGTAAGTTTCACCCTCTAGAGTAACCTGCAGTTCCTGCATTGCCTCAAGCAAAGCGGATTGCGTTTTGGGTGGCGCCCTGTTAATTTCATCCGCAAGTAAGATATTTGTAAATATTGGCCCTCTGTATAACTTAAAATCTCCCGTTTTTCTATCAAATATATAAGTACCAGTTATATCGGCGGGGAGCAGATCCGGAGTGAACTGAACTCTTTTAAAATCGCAGCCCATAGTTTGAGCGATTGTTCGCGCAAGCATAGTTTTTCCCAATCCAGGATTATCTTCAAAAAGTATATGGCCGCCCGATAATATTGCCGAAAGAACCATCTTTATTACCTCTTCTTTGCCAACTATAAATCTACTAACTTCATTAATTATTGCGTTTGCAATTTCTTGGACATCATCCATGTTCTCACATCCTCACGACTTTCTATGAAGTATGACGACCACACCTTTTTTATTTTTTTGTTTGAGGGGTGATGCAGTAAAGGAAACATCAATCAGCTCACCATCTTTTCTTCTCATCTTCATTTCACCCTGATAATATCCCTCTTTCTCAACAATATCATAGAAAACTTTTCCGAATTTTTCCCATTCTTCTTTTGAGGGATATATCATTAAAGTTCTTTTTCCTATGAGTTCTTCTGGCTCGTAACCGAGGAGTTCCCGAACACCCTCGCTTACAAATTCAAATACTCTACCCTCGCCCACGACGAGCAGAACATCGGGATATATGCTTCTCACAAGTGCTTTAATAAATTCTAATTCTTCCATTAATTTTTTCTCCTTTTGCTTTAGCTCCATTTCCATACGATGTTTATAGAGTGCCATCTGTATGGTAGAATGCAGCTCTCTTTCCTCCAACGGTTTAAGCAAATAGCCGAAAGGTCCTGTTTTACGCGCTTCTTCTATTATTTCATCATCGGCATATGCGGTAATATAAACTATCGGTATGTCGTATTTTTCTCGTATTTTTTTTGCAATACGGATTCCCTCTTTTTCACCTTGTATGTAGACATCCATCAGAACTATATCCGGATGTTCTTTCTCTACGATTTTCAACGCTTTCTCTCCATTATTTGCAACGAACACATTGTAGCCCTGTGCTTCCAAAGACATTTTTAAATCCAGAGCTACTATACCTTCATCCTCCACCACAAGCACTTTCGCTTTTTTCATTTTTCTCCCTCCAATTTTGCGGGAAATTTAATAATATATACTGTTCCCTTACCTTTTCTCATAGCTATTTCACCATTTAGCTGTTGGACCAGAGATTCTACTATCATCATACCGATGGAGTTTTCTCTATGATTCAGAGGCATTCCGATACCAGTATCACCAATTTCCATAATAAAGTTATCCCCTTCCCTCCACATTTTAATCCATATTTTGCCCTCTTCGTTTTCTGGAAATGCATGTTTTAGGGAATTTGTTATCAGTTCATTTACTATTAGGGCACAGGGTATAGCTTGCGTTATGTTCAACTTTATATTATCAATAGAGATAACGGGTTTTATTCTTCTTGCGTCCACACTGTTAGAAGAATATATATGATAGACAAGGCTTTTGATATATTCTGCAAAGTCAATCATTTCAAAATTTTTTGATAGATATAACTTCTCGTGTATAAGTGATATAGTTCTTATTCTCCCCATGCTCTCTTTGAATATCCTTTTGGCGTTTTTATCATTTAGGCTTCTTATGTTAAGATTTAACAAACTAATTATAATTTGGAGATTGTTTTTCACTCTGTGATGAACCTCTTGTAAAAGAAGCTCTTTTTCTCTCAGCAAAGCTTTTAAGTTTTCTTCCGTCCTCTCAATCTCCGTTAAATCATAAATTATATGAATAACTGTTATGATATTGCCATAATCATCTTTCAAGGGCGTGGAGACAATATCAAATGTTTTTCTCTCTCCTTGGATATTCACATGTATTTTGGAGGAGGCTTTTTCAGCTCCATTTAATAATTCTTTGAAAATGTTTTTCATGGCATTGTAATCTTTCTCGCTGATAAATTTAAATAATTCAAATAATCCTTTTCCCCTAACACTACCAGCAGAAAGTTTGATTAATCTTAAGAATTCATCGTTTGCATCAATTATGTATCCCCTGCTATCAGTTATTACTATTCCAACTCCAGCCGTACTGTAAAGTATCCTATATATATTTTCAACTTCTTTGAATTTTCTTAGTTTTTCAATATATTCTTCTACAAGTTCGTCCTTTTCCATTATCAACGCTTTATCTTCTTCAGCTATGCCTTTCGGCATATATTTTAATAATGTTTTGAATTCTGGAGATTTTTCATAAATGGTTTTTATTCGTGCATAGCAGTCCCTAAAATATTTTTTTGCTAGATATTCAGAAGATATCTGAGAAAACTCACCGATAAGGGATTCGCTGAGGAGCTTTAGAGCATTACCAACAGCGCTTTCTCTCAAATCACTACTTATTTTCTCAGCATTTTTAATAAGATTTTCTGTATTTATACTAAAATCTTTGTTGATAGTATCGGGGGAAAAGAGTATTGGCACTTCCAGAGACACATATTTGTATACTCGTTTAATGCTCTCTTCAGATAAATAGTCTTTTATTATTCTCAAATACATATTTATAAGAGAAACATACATTTCCACAAAGGAGAAATCTTTTAAAGAGGTTCTTTTATCACTTTTAATGTAAAATGGGATATCCTTTCTATAAGTCATATATGTAATTGTTTCCAAATGAGCGAGAAAGAAAAAAAGTGTACCCCATACAATCATATTCAGTATTCCTATTGTTAGTGTATTTCGGATAGAAGTAACCATGATAAGGGTTATTGGAATGAGTAGCATTATTATGCATGTAGAGAGCAACCGATATTTGCATAAATCACTTGAAAGAATTTTTACTTTTTTCCTTGCCTTCGTAAGAAATGAGATATAATTGAACAAAATAGAGATAAAACCGATGATATATGCTATATGATAAAACCATAATAAGAACACTATATTTAAATGAAGAGCATAGATTATAAATATCACATTTCCAAGAAGTAGAAAGCAAGCTCCCATAAAAAGAAAGAAATCTATTTTTACCCCTCTCCACATTTTATAACTATTGAAGATTAAGTATATCATAGAAAGAGTAGCTACGAACCATACACTCCAAAATATATATATTATATCAATAATTTATCACCTCCTTCTAACATATTTTTCGGCGGTGAATATGTCACTGTTTTTTTGTTTATTATCCCTATAAATGTCATCCCATTATTTTTACAAAAATTCTTTACTCTTTCAATAAATCCATTAAATTTCGCTTCACCCATAGTAAGAATGAGTATGTCTAAACAGTCCATAATTATTACCCCGCAGTTTTCCCGTAAAGCTTTTTCAAAAATATTTTTCCACAGATAATTCTCGTTGCTCAAATCCTCAGCGTTTGGGTCAACACTTTTTATATATACATGCTTATCGGAGTAATCGTAAAATGGCTTTTCTGAAATGTGCTGCATATATTTTGTTACATACATAGTTTTTATACCCAAATCTTTGAATTTTACAAATCTTTCTTTTTCTGTTAATGGATTTTCACTTGTGATTATGTACAGTTTTCCATTACGGTAGGTCTCAAGGAAATCGTCTTCAAACTCTTTTATTTGATAAATAGTACCAGTCCTATATAAAAATGTTATATGTTTTTTAATAAACGAATTTAGCCATCGTTTTGCTTCAGAGCTTCCCGCATCCTTTACTATATTATTGTATACGCTGTTTATTAGATTCACATACGGATCTAGATTAATATTTCTGGAAAGAAGATGCGAGATTGCCTCTAAGCCGTAGGTCATAGAATCAACTATTTCTTTTAAATCATCAATCCCTCCTTTAAAGTTTATCCTTATCGTATGATTTTCAGATATTTGCGCTATATTTTCCAGTCCCAGTCCCTTAACCATAATTTTTTGAAACTCTATGTATTTATCACCTAAGGCGCTTCCAGGAATGGATTCGTATATTTCCTGAATAATATCGGATATTAGCTTGGAAATTTTATCCGTGCTTTCAACCCTTATTTTAGTTGGACGCAACATTATTCCTACGCCTATCATTATAAGAGATGCTGTTATTAGGAAACCACCGATGGGCGGTGAGTGCGGATGTGAAGCAAGATAAATATTTGAGGCCGCCATTCCTATAATGGATGAACATATGTATCCAAGGAATATGAGGGTAACCTTGGAGCGCAGAGCAGGATACTTTTTGACTATGTAGGAGAAGGCAACGAACATAGCAATTGCAAAAAATATTAAATAAGATATATATAGGTATTTCCATGGTTCCTCCGCAATGTATGTCCATCCCAGGTTCTCTACCCATACGAAATCGTAAGCATCTCCTATTAACGCGGTGGCTCCTACGATAACGGATACCAATACAAGCCACTTCTCCCAGGAAATATTTTCTTTGAACAGATGAAGCATAGCTAAGAAAAGAAATGTCATAGCAGTGAAAGAGAAAATATGAACCAAACCAAAAAATATACCGGATAAATATGCAGTGGGGGCGTTTCGGTGTAAAAAGGTATATACCTGCCATAAGGTCACTAACATTCCAAAAACGAAAAAATATTTGGCTACGGTGGACTCCCTACTTTTAATCAAGATATAGATACTTACTATCAGTGAAATTATTGCCGCCCCAATATACTGGTAGGTCCATGGCAGTATGTGCCACTCACCCATTTCTAATCCTCTATCAATTCATCTATAATATCCTTTCGTTCAGGAGGAATAACCTTTGGTGGTTTGTATTGGCCGAGTGGTGCGCCTTTTTTGATTTTTCTCATGGCATATCGTGCGAATGCACCTTTTTTTAGGTATTTGATTACTATAACTTCCTCAGGTCTTTTTATCTTAAAATCTTCAATGTAATTTCTGAAATCCTCGTACATTTTCATAGCCTCAAATATTCTTTTAGCGGCCGCCTTTTCATCCAAATCCCAAGTTTTTTCCATAAGAAACATTATTTTTTCATCCCCATCCACAACTTTCGTAACTGCCCATTTGTCGGTATTAGTCAACCCTGCTTTTTTGAGAACATCCTGTGCCATATTAGCACTCAACCTTATGTAGTTTCTTATATCTATCATCTCTATTCTTCTTCCTTCAAATGTGAATATAGGCATACCATCATCTCGGAAATCCACCACACTGAACAGATCCCCAGTCCTGTATCTCATAAACATAGTTCCAAAAGGTGAAGCGACAAGTTCGTATCTCACGCCTTTTCTCAATTCATCAATCTTCCATACATTTCCCTCTTTCTCGTCCATGAACTCCCAGTACCCTACCCAGAGTAAGGGCATAAGTCTATCCGGTTTGCCGGGTGGGCTTATCATAACGCCACCTACCTCCGTGGACCCGTAAAAGTTTGTGGGCGAAACGCCATACTGCTCTTCTATGAAATCAATATAAAGTTTTACATCAAATCCACCGGTTATTATTCCCTTAGGTTTAATGAAATCGGAAGCTCTCCTGCTCTCCCTCTTTTTAAGTTTCTCTTTCAAATATAAGAAATAAACTGCGATTTTTGCTATACCCGGCGGAAGTGACCTGTATTGCTCAAAGTAAAGTTTGGAAGGTTCTGTAAGTGCTTGGGCCAACATGTGGAGTATGGATGGGTATGCAAATATTAGATCTATTTTTTGTCCTTTTTGTATCGCCTTCATTATTATTCTGAATCTTTCACCCATACTTTTAATATTATCTGATATCTGAGGTGGAGGGAATATATTGAGAAAATCGGACATTATATATATCCCGTATCCTGTAGAATACGGGATCGGGGCGACAATTGAGAGAATGGTATCCCCTTTTCTCAACGATGTTTTGCCCCACTCGGGGGCGCATGCCATTACGGTAAGGGCCATAAAAGTTCTTCTGGTTATCTTCTCTACTTCTGTTGTGTGAGGAATCCACTTGCTTTTACCTGTAGTTCCTGTGGTTTTGACTGGATACAAAAAATCGTATGGCAAATAATCTTTTATTACATTTTTTACTTTATTACTTATTCTTGCATAATAATCTATCCAAAGTTCTCCTTTTCTTCGGGGATTTTTTGCTATCTCTTTTTCTATGGCATTTCCAAAAGCATCAAGTATTTTATAATCTTTCATCTCAGTTAAAGGAATATCCTCAATTTTTTCTATTTTTTTATCTTTCAAAATATCTTTTGCCGTTTTTGTTCTCATCCATCTTTTCATTTCTCCTTTAAGTTTATTTTCGTTGTACTCTATTTGCTCACTGAAATCTTTTTCAATAAATCCACAATATCTTTTCCACAAATCCTCTCCTTGCATGCAAACATACCCCCTTAAAGAGGAAACTCAATCTTATAAACAGTTCCATCCCTCCTTTCAACATTTATGACTCCGTTTAGTTGTTCAACCAAAGTTTTCACTATGGTCAAACCCAAAGTGGTTGGCTTCTGCAAATTCACATCTTTCGGAAGACCTGAACCGTTATCCCCTATTTCCATAACGCATATGTTTCCTATTTTTTTGATGGTCACCCATATTTTGCCTTCCTCATCTTTGGGAAACGCATGTTTGAGGGAATTTGATACAAGTTCTGTTATGATTATGCCTGAAGGTATAGCTTTTCTCATATCAATCTTTATATTGTTAGAATCAACGGAAAAAACTATTTTATTGGGGTCCTTTTCGTAGGATAAGTAAAGGGATTTCAATATGCTTCTAATGTAATCACCTATATCTATCTCCAACGGACTTTCTTCGGAGTATATTCTCTCGTGAAGTATTGCTATGGATTTTATTCTGTTTAATGCGGTTTTTAATTCATCGGCAACATTTTTGCTCTTTGAACTCCGTAGTTGGAGGTTGAGCATACTGACTATAAGTTGAAGATTATCTTTAACTCTCTGCTTGAGCTCATCGTACAGAATCTCTCTCTCCTCCAGAAATCTTTTTCTCTCCTCCTCCATTTTTCTCAAATCCGTTATGTTCTCCATAATAACTATTGCTCCCTTCTCTCCACTCTCGTAAACGCAAGGAATGAAAGTGAAATCATAGTACATTATGTCTTCAAAGCTCTCTGCGTCTCTGAAATCTCTTATTGCTATCTCTTCACCGTAAACCGCTCGGTTCAAGGCTTCACAAAGTTCGGAGTTTTTTAGAAAAGGCGGATAGTTTTTAACGGAAGTGCCTATATAATCCTTTTTGCTTCTAAGACCCATAAGATTGGCGGCCGTGGAGTTCAGATCAACTATGTTGTATTTGGAATCAACCATTATTATTCCATATCTTTTTATAAAATCTATGAACCCCTTCACCTGAACTCTTTTTGAAGGATAGTATAACTTTGAAGGCCCCAAACCTCTTTCTTCAATTTCACCGCTCCTCGCCAAGCTTGATAGATACTTTGCCGCTGTATTTCTGCAGATATTGAGAGCATCTGCTATTTCCTTTATGGTTAGACCTTTCGGGTTTTCTCTGATCAACTCCAGTATCTCTTTTTCCAACTCCTCTTTTTTGATGCGGGTTTTCCTCGTCATGAAATCACATCAAACTCTTATAATATGCTAACATATAAAAGTTTCGTCATATTTAACAATTTTGCACGAAACATCATTCGGTAAGTAGAGTCTTTATTTTTCCGTACTTTCCCCTCACAAAATCCTTTATATATTTTTCTATCACCTTTACAGAAGTCATATCACCGTTCCAATTCTCCAGAACATTCTTGCAATTCTTCTCTATATCTCTTACGCATGCTCTCATCTGTCTTCTTATCCCCTCTTTATCTCTTCCAGATATTATTACGGCCATAGTGACATACCTTCCTCTGGCGAGTTGTATTTCTAGTTCCCTGAACCTTATTTCATCCAAATCTGCCTGTGTTTTGAAGGCATCTTTAACAAATTCAGTTATGGCAGATAGCATAGAAGCAAGTATATCTTGATCCACCATAGGTTTTAAGCGACGAGTGTAATGGAAAAGGAGAAGACCCTCATTTTTTATTAGATATATCTCCTCTATGACCGTCCCTATATTAAAAAATGCTTTTATGTTTTCCACCGTAGTGTACCAGTCTCCTGTAAATGCTCGGTAGAGAATGTAAGCGATTATGAAAGGTGCAATGAGTAGTATAATAGGTCTAAGAAGTAAGGTTATAATAATAGCGAGCAGAAATGACGCGATGGCAACTAATATCTTTAGCCATAGCTTCACATCCATCTTAATGGAGGGATTATACAAATAGTTTGCGGAAAACTTTTATTTTATTATTTCAAAAACTATCTGCGTAATCAAATCATCTTTCTTTAGCTCTCCGTAAAACTTCTCAAGTTCTCTTTGGAGTTCTCTCAGAGATTTGAAGCCATCCGCTATGGCATCACCCTCGTTGAGTTCTCCGTATTTCATGTACCTGACCCTGAGAATTCTCGCCTTACAGCATTTTTTCCCACCGAAAGTTATGTTCACTATCTCCCCCTCTATGAATTTTTTCCTCCCTTTCCTTATGGTTGCTATTTTCTTTCCTTGCAGAATTATGTCTCTGAATTTAGGGTCAAAGTCAAGACTCTTTCTCGCCATGGAACCTCACCCAGAACTCCTCTATCTCCCTACTATAATCTTCTCTTATCTTATCCACGAATTTTCTGATTATCTCACGGAGTTCTATCACAACATATGTTGGGCCGCGGTCAATCTCCCTCGCCACGATGTCCCAATGTTTTCCCTGCAGAACCTTCGCGGTGAGAATCATCTCCTGCTCCTCGTTTAGCGCTATGTCGTTTTCTACGGTGAAGTACTGAACCGCGAGTTTGTATATTGCATCTCTCACAACCTCGTACATGGCGGGACCGTAAGCGTACATTATAATTCTCTTCCAGTCCATGGGGCTGAGAGAGATTTCTCCCTGTTTTTTGGGTAAATCTTTGAGTATGAGGTGGGCGACGCCTACATCCATATTGCGGTGTATTTCCGCCAAGCTTATTATGAATCTTTCCGCGAAATGTTTTCTTATTTCCTTGACAATCTTTTTCGCCCTCTTGCTTTTCGGCCTTATCACTATTACTGAATACTCTCCGGTGACTTCGCTCTCCTTGGGCGATATATGAATAACATGGAATCCGTTTTTGAGCCAGAAGTTGAGCAATTGTCTTGTCGCTCCGAACGATGCTCCTATCCAATCAGCATCCTCTTTAAATATTTTCTGGAGCATCTTGCTTCCTATTCCTCTATCCATCAAATCTGGGTGTGTGGCTATTCTCACTATTCTATAACCTTTCAACCTTCCGAAATCAATGTTGCGGTAGTGCTTTATAACCGTATCGGGTATGAGGTTTCCAGCGGGAAAGTGCCCGTAATACATCTCAAATAGGATATCGTCTGGAAGCCCACCTTCCCTGGCTAATTGAACACTGCACACAACCCTTCCGTCTTTCGTTTCCAAATACCTTACTTCGTGGTTGGGTGCGTCGCAGAGTATTCCGAAATCGTTTGGACTATTTCTATAATGTGCAAGAACGAATATTCCGTAGTATTCCCTCAACTTTCTCTCATCGCGGAGCAAATCTTCTATACCTCCCTTAATATACTTTAATTTATTCAAATCCACCTCTTTTATTTCCGGCGGCTCGGCATCAAGCAAAAGTGAGGAAAAACTCCACTCCTCTATGGGGTCATCTTCGCTGTACCTTATGGGTGTGAGCATCTCTATCATTCTGAAATCCTTTACCCTTTTCCTGAGACCGCCGAGAAATCTTATGGAGAAGGTTCTTCCCGTACCTTCATATCCGTGAACGGTGGAAGAATATACTACAATATCGCTCCTGCTCAGATATTTAAATAAAAGCGGGACAGGAATTCCCGCGGCTTCATCCACAATGTGTACATCCGCATGGTATTTTGCCGCTTTTGTGGGTTCAAAATATCTTATTTTTATTCCTCTCCCTCTGATCTCAACGATTTCCCCATCTTTTTCAACAACATCCCTAATCATAGAATCCATTTCCAGGATTTTTCGGGCAAATCTGAAAATTTCTCTGACATTTTTTGGAGAAGGGGAGGTTATCACAGCGTTCAACTTTCCTCTGCTTCGTGCCAAAGCCCCGAGGAATATACCGAGAATGCTGCTTTTTCCTCTTCCCCTATCCGCCACTATGACGGCGGTGCCCCCTTCCCAAATTTTTTCCAGTTCGTAAAGAGCGTTTATCTGGTCTTGAGTGAGACACATATCATATATGTGTTTTGGAAATATAGTCTTTTCCGGGATTTTAAGTTTTTTGCTCTTTCTTCTTGAACATTTCATCTTTCCATCTTTCAGAACCATTTTCGCCGATGAATCAATAATAGTTATTCCCCTGCCCTCCCAGATTTTTTTCTCTAAAAATCTGGAGAAGTTGTGCTTTATGTCATTCAGGGAGTATGGAGGAGTGAGTATAACTTCGTGGAAGAAATTTGTGCTTTTATGCCATTCCTCGGGCTTGGGAAACAACAAACAAATTAAACCCCCTCCTCTACAAACATTTATTATCTTTCCGAGGTCGTTTGGAACTAAGGAATGATGAAAATCTACGGCAACGAAATCGTATGTAGTGCCAAGATAATCATCTATATCCCTTAATTCCGCTGTCTCCGCATTTTCATACTCCACATCTTTCTTGTGCATCATAATCAGCTTTTTACCCCGTGCCACGCTCACTATTTCCCGAAGCAACCTATGAGAATCCATCCTTTTTCCAAATAGAACTATCATTCTTCTCTGGTTGCATTTTTTCGCCTCGGAAAGGAGTTCTGAAGCGATGCTCTTTACATCCATTTCATTCACCCGAATAGCGGAAGGTTAAAAATTCTTATCTCAGTAACTTTCCCTCATTATCCTTATAACGCTGCTCATTATCCCCCCTGAAGATATTGCCTCCTCCATCTCCTCAATGTTGAAGGAATCTGTGGCCTTAACTTCCACTATTTTGTGGGTTGAAGATGCCTTCCACAGAATCACAATATTTTTGTTGCAGCATCTGAAAATTATCGCACCGAAATCTAAGACACCGCTCCAAAGATTTCTCAAATCTTCGGCGGGAACCTCTTCCCTCACCCACTTCTCTAGTTTTGTGGGACCCATATTGGTGAGTATCCTTATTACGACATATTTTTCCTGCGATTGGGCGAATTTAGATATAATATCCGATAACATTCTACGAGGTATTGGCTCAATGCATAAAATATTTATTGTAAATTGTGTTGCCCACCATATGCGTTGGTACTGGATAACCGTGGCCATCGTGGCTATTATAGTCGGAGGGTTAACATACGCCGGTTTGAGTTTGCTTGTAGTGCATTCTCCATACGAGAAAGTGGTTGAGAAAGGGGATAAAGTTTCGGTTTGGTATTACGGATACATATATTACGGAAAGGAGAGGAGGGTTTTTGATACGAATATGAAGAAAGTGGCTGATGACAATGCCACCTATCCCAAAACGATATCCTTCAAATATCCGAAAAAGTTTGAACCCCTTAATTTCACTGTGGGAAGCGGGCAGATGATAGAGGGCTTTGATGAGGGAGTTGTGGGGATGTACGAGGGCGAAACAAAACTCATAATAGTACCTCCGGAGAAGGGTTATAAGTACGACGAATCCAAAGTAAAGGAAATTGATAGACAAATACGACTTTCTGTTATAGAGAATATGACTCTTGATGATTTTCAGAACGAGTTCAACAGAACGCCCTATGAAGGTGCGAGGTATATAGAGCCCAAATACGGCTGGGAGGTTCTGGTGGCGGATATAACGGGCGCGAATGTTAAGATTATAAGAGAAGTTGCAGTTGGAGAGAACTACTATCCCTACGAGAACTTAACTTCGTACTACATAAATGTGGAGGCTGTTGATGGAGGAATAATATACGCAAAGATATACGCGGAGAAGAACATAATGCTTCCAGATGGTGGGATAATAAAGGATGTGAGCGAAGATAAAATCACTGTGGATTACAACATGGAGGTGGCAGGAAAAACGCTATACTTCGTTGTAACCGTCGTTTACATAGAAAAATCCTGACCTCTCCTAATTTTGTTGGAAATAATGTGTGCTCTCCTCAAAACTTCCGGAACACGGTATTTCAAATTTTTCAGAACGATATTCTTGGAAGAATCCACAGATACTCTGTTTCCAGGAGATACATAAATTCCTTTTTTCTTGCCGCTCTTTATGAACCATCCTACTTGGCAGGAATCAACGAAAATTCTATCCCCGCGAACCACGCCGCAGAGTTTAGATTTTGCCACGCCAATAGTAGGTAGATTCAATTTGACTCCCACATAAGTTGCCAAGCCGCATCTGAAAGGATGAAGCAAGCCATTTCCATCTACAAGCACGACGGATTTTTCCCAAACTCTTTTCGGAATTTTTGAAAGAACATCCTTTATGGGAGGAAATTCCCTGAAGGATAGGTATGTAGGGATGTATGGAAAATCCACTTTGGATACGGATAAAAATTCTGTATAATCACTTCCATCGTAAACGACGGCGCAAGAATATGCTGTATTTCCATCATAAGAGACATCTACACCTACCAGAAAGTCTCCCGTGAAATCGTCTTCAATTCTCGCCTGCGAGCAAATTTTAATTTGCTCTTCCCTCAATTTTTTGAGAGGAAAATCGCTTTTGAAATCTTCAAAAAGTATTTGGGAAAAATTTACTATTTTCCCGTTTTTTACTTCCACTCCTTCCGAGCGAAGCAACTCAATTTTTCTTTTCACTCCTTCTGGATGGGTGTAACCCCCAATCCTTCCATCGGAGTAAACCACCCTATGACACGGAACCTCCGGAGCGTAAGGATTTTCTGAAAGCATTTTAGCCACCGCTCTCGCAGCGCGATAATCTCCGAGAGCCTTAGCCAACGAGAGATAGGTGGTTACCCTCCCTCTCGGCACTTGTTTCAAAAGAAAAAAGTAGAGATATTCGCGAATATTGCATTCACTCATTTTCTTTTAGAAGTTCTTCAGTGGCTTTCTTGCTCAGCAACTTTCTTATATCTTCTTCGGAGGTTTCCGCCTCTCCTTCCTCCTCCGTCCTCTTCCTCAAACTCTCCTCAATCTCCTCGTAGCTTGGTATAGGCCCGAGGACCTTGTCTGCCTCGCCGATCAACTTTTCAAGCGATTGATAATCAACGGGGGAATGCTCTCTGAGCGCCTTGGTTCCTCCTACATATTCCGAAACGCTCTCAAACAATTTGCTGAATTCAAACGGGAATATTATCTTGGTCGCTTGGCCGTTGGCTACCGATTTCACAGTTTCAAAAGAAAGCACGGTCAGAGATTTGGGATCCAGAGTAGCGGAGCCCAACGCAAGAATCCTTAATTTCTGTGCTTCTCCCTGCGCCCTTAAAATCGTTGCTAATCTTTCGCCCTCTGCCTTCAGAATCTTGGATTTTCTCTCTCCTTCTGCCTTCAAAATCATGGCTCTCTTCGCGCCTTCTGCTTCAAGTATCTGAGAGCGCTTCACACCATCAGCCCTGAGTATGGCTGCCCTTCTCTGTCTTTCTGCGGCGGTCTGCTCCTCCATGGCCGATTTGACCGTAGGCGATGGATCAACTTCCTTTATCTCAACCGCGGTAACTTTAACGCCCCACTTATCCGTAGCTTCATCAAGGATTTGGCGTAGTGTGGCGTTTATCTTCGCCCTGTTGTATAGAATTTCGTCCAACTCCATATCGCCTATCACAGACCTCAGCGTAGTCATCGCAAGGTTAATCGTCGCTAACTTGTAGTTCTGCACTTCAAAGAACGCCTTCTCGGGGTCAACAACCTTTATGTATATAACCGCATCAACTGCCGTTGGGGAGTTATCTTTTGTTATGACCTCCTG
>CAYVVU010000010.1:18946-30343 GCA_964455305.1 uncultured Thermoplasmata archaeon | reverse complement strand
TTACAAGCGTTCACTGACGGATACGATATAAAACCGGTGCCTCTGGTTCAGGGGTTCCAAAGGGCGTATGAAGGAGATCTTGGCCCCAATACGGGGGGCATGGGCTCCTATTCCTGCGAGAACCATCTTCTTCCATTCATATCCTATCACCATTACGCAAAGGCGGTGAAGATCTTAGAGGATATACTCGCCGCGATGAGGAGAGAAGGAATAATCTACAAGGGTGTAATATATGGGCAGTTTATGCATACGGCAGATGGGCCAAAAGTTATTGAAATAAACTGCAGGTTTGGGGATCCAGAAGCTATAAATGTTTTACCGATACTGCAAACGGATATACTTGAAATCGGATGGGCCATAGTGGAAAAGAAATTATCTTCGCTTAAAATAGAATTTGAAAATACCGCGACCGTTGTCAAGTACGTAGTGCCAGAGGGATACGGAACTAACCCGTTGAAGGGAGAGGAAATAAAAATAAATGAAAAGGAAGTTGAAAGGAAGGGCGTGAAAATTTACTATGCCTCAGTCCACGAGGAAAACGGAAAAATATATACAACGACATCGAGAAGCATAGCGCTCTTCGCAAAAAGCAAGGACCTCTATGAAGCATCGCAAAGAATAAACGAGGCGTTTGAACATATTCATGGCAAGATATTCTATCGCAGGGATATAGCCACGAAGGAAATGATAGAAGGAAAAGTCAGGAAAATGCAGGAATTGCTTGGAGAGAATTTCTGATTAGTTAACCGTGGTTAACTAACCATAGTTAACTTTATATTTTTTCAAAAATTACCTTAACTATGGATATCGTCGTTAGGAGGAGAGAAGTAAACAACCTAAATAATGCATGGACATTAGTTTACGGAAGAAGAAAGGTTGGAAAAACCTTTATGCTTAGAAATTTCTACAATTGGGATTACTACATTCATGTTGGAAGAGAAGGGATAATATGGATTGAAGGATACGATATAAATAAATTCTCAAACATAGAGCATTTTATGGAGTTTATAATAAATGCATTGAAGAGAGGAAAAAGAATTGTTGTTGATGAATTTCAGCGTTTACCCAAATTTGTACTTGAAAGGATATCCACAGTCCATCCCAAAGGCACTTTAATTCTTTCAGGTTCAAGTTTTAGAGTGGTAAGAGATATACTAGATGCGAGGTCACCACTTCTCGGCTTTCTAAGAGAATTGCCCATAGGCCTTATACATCCTCAGGATCTTTTAAGAGAGATAAGCAATAGGAAGGATTTCTTGGATTATATGGTTTATCTAAGAGACCCATGGCTAATACCTATGTTTGAGGGAAAATTCATACTGCGAGATTTATATAATGTTGTTATCCATGTACCACATACGATTCCCTCACTTATTGGTGAGATTTTTACCGAAGAAGATAGAAAAATAACATCAACATATGGAGGAATAATTGAATGTGTGGGTTCGATGAACGGAAATGCGTCTCAAATAGCATCAATACTTTACAATAGAGCGATCATATCCAAGGATTCTCCATCTTCAGTTGCCCCTTACATAAAAAACCTCGTTGAAATGGGAATTATAAAAGAAGTAAAAATTTATAGGAAAAAGAGGTCCATATATAGAATGGTATCACCCATCTTTTCCGTCTTTTACTATCTTTGGGACAAGTATGATATGGAAATTCACATACCATCCTTTGAAAATATGAAGGAAAATATAGCAAGAATACACTCCATATGCTATGAAGATTTTATAGTGGAACTTTTGGCGAATGTTATGGGAGGATACATTAGATATTCGCTTGTACCTGAAATAGATGGTATTATTGTGGATAGAAAGGAAAATCCCATCGCGGTTATTGAAGTTAAGCATGGGAACATTACTAAGGGAGAGATATCCCGATTTTTGGATAAATGCTCGGAAATCCTAGGAAAAAGAATAGTGATTGCAAAAAACAAGGTGGAGTATGAAAATGTAATTTCCTTGACACCAGAAGATATCAAGAAAATAGTTGAAAAATGGAGTTTTTAGAAAATCAAATTATTTCCAACTTTCTCTCAATACTGGCAATAACTTCATAAGCGGCGACCCACGCCATTAGAGTTCCCGGATATATTGAAATAATATCATCTGAGACCTCCTCAATATTGCTTAGAAAATCACCATGGGGGAATCCTCCGATTATTATAGCAATACTTTCTGGAATTTCTGAGAAGTATTCATCAACACGCCTCTTCTTCCCCGAATGGCATAGGGTAACCACTTTTTGTGGGGATATTTTATATATAAGTTCTTTTAAAGTTAAATTTTCCATCCAGAGTAAAGGATTTTTCGTATCTGGAACAAAGCGATTGTTAAAAACATGCTCTATCAGTCCCACAAATCTATGATACGCCTTGGGAATTTTTGTCTCCCTCGCTATGTAAATTACCTCGTTGTTTCTGGTGTGGATGTATGTTCTGAGGAATCCCTCTTTGTTCAGCGGGGATTCCAGAGCGACATTCAAGAAGAAATGCGCGATATCCGGGCGTCCTCTCCTTTCCGCTTCGTTCGGATATTTTACCCTAATTGCGGCATGATGATAACTCGCGTCCAGAAGAATTCGGGATGGTCTCTTCCCCCTCTTTTTGGCGTGGGCTACCACAGCCGGATGTCCCTGAATCGGCTGCGGAACTATCTCAACTTCGGAATCCGCCAGTATCAAATGGATTTCGTGCATCAAAGGGGTAGAGAAGTGAATGAATAAAAGTGTTGCTATGTGTTACAACTCTCAGAAGAAAAGTTTATATATGAAGATAAGCATTAATATGGCTGAATGGCAGATGTTGACCCCGAGAAGAAACTGATTCGGGGCGAAGATTATGAATATCCAAGAAAAGAGAAGATAAAGGAGTTATCTCCAAAACAAAAGAGGATTCTGAAAATGATTTCTGTCGCTATCGTGGTAATATTAATATCATACGGAATATACTATCTCCTCGCGCCGGAGTGGTTCTACGGAAGCAGGGTACAATTTCCCAAGATAATTCTTTCCTGGAACAATACAACGGATACATTTATTTTACCAGTACCTGAAAATGACTCTTACTTTAATGGACCAGAGGTATGGAAAGCTTATGCGATCAATTCATCCGAGAATATGCATATCAATATAACATTGGCTTTTGTTCCGGACCTATACCATAAACATATATCTATTGGAGATGAGTTTGTGGGATTAATATACTGTCTGATTAAAATCAAAGATAATGATTATCTTATAAAATCCATGGTTGTTAAATGGAAGTACTCGCCTGAAAAATATATAACGAGATTATGTACTGGAGTACATGATGATACCCTTCCTTATTTTGCAGGGAATATAAAATATAACTGGAAAACATACTTATACGACATTTACGAAAAACATATGGTTGAACTGTATCCTGCATCTAATTTCACATTTTGTTGGACAGGCGCAGCGTTTATGTTTGGGATACATGGAAACGAGCAGACAAATGGGTCATATAACATAACCATCCCCTACATATTTGAATATTCCCTCACGGTTTATTATGGTAAAAGTTTTATGGGATTCTGGTACGATGTGCATTCAATTTCAACAAAAGTATTTGTGAAAATTCTGCCAAGTAAGAAAAATACTCTTCCACAGAATATTTTGCGTTGAGTTTTTTATTCAATCACCTTAACCACATTTTTGTTGAACGGAACGCCAAGAGAACGGGCCACGGGTTTACATTTCGCTCTCATAAGATAGGCTATGGGTCTTAGGTCATAGCCTATGGATTCGTAATTAGCCATACCCTTCGCTATTATTATGTCCGCATCCTCCAGTTTTCTTTTGAGAGATTCTGGGATTCTATCCAGATCCACGCCTATGGCGAATATGCCTGTGGTGGTTACTTCATCCACCACTTTGGTTATACTTACATACTCCGCATCTTCCAGAGTGGCGTCGGATATTATCGGCTCTCCCCTGACAACCAAAGTTACCCTGCAACCCCTCCTCTTCAATTCCTCCACCATTATCTTGTCAAGGACTATTTCTCCGCAGTTATCGGCGAGATAAATCACCTCCACTCCATTTTTAAGATACTTTTCCAGTTTTCCGGTATCGTCATAGCCGAGACCCTCATTTACTATGTCCATAAACTTCTTTTCAAAAATTTCTGGCTGTGCGACACCCCCCGAAATCCCGAAATCAAGAACATTTCCCGCTATGCTTATGAGCGCCGCGGTTCTAAGTTTATCATCGGATTGCAGATAAATTTCGCTCGCCTTCGGATATATTTCCATGGCTATTCTGTTGCTTCTTTTCTTCAAATCTTTGTAGGGATCCTCGCCGAGTTCCGAGTAAACTATCTCGTGAATTTTCGTCCATACCTTTGCGGACCTTATATCCGAGGGATAACTTTCACACAGAACTCTCAGAACTTTCGGCATTATAATATCCGCCTTCTCGGGATTAACCATATTAACTTCAAAGAGAACGCGGTTCAGTATGCATGGCAGACATTCTGGCTGCACTCTCATAGAGCGGGTAATACGGAGATATATTATAAAATGAATGCTCTGCCACCAACACGCATTTCAAGTGAATTCTTGATATATGCGTTAAACTCCCAAATCTTTAAAAGAGTATATGGCATGCCCCTTCAAGGTGTTGAATATGAATCTGAGAGATGTTAGAGTGGAAGAGGTTATGACCTCTCCGCCCATCGTTGCTCGCAGAAATGAGACCATTTCCACTGTGATGAGTAGGATAAGGGAACATGGAATACATGAGATGCCTGTTGTGGACGAGAATGGTAATCTGGTTGGACATTTCAGTTATCATATGATAGTTAGGAGGAAGAATATTCCTATTTCCGCTAAAGTTGAGAGCGTTATGGTTAGTGCACCGGGAATAACTCCTGAAACGAGCATAGAGGAAGCTGTGGAGAAGCTCATACACACGGGTTTTCGTGTATTGCCGGTGGTTTCCGGTTCTAGGGTTATAGGTGTAGTGTCAAGGGCTGACATAATAAATAAACTCAGAGAATTTCCAGAAATAATAAAGGTTTCAGTGGAGGAATTGATGACCCATCAACCCATAGTTGTTAATGAAGATGCAACTTATGATGAAGCAGTAAAAAAGATGAGAAACTTGGGGGAAGTTGTTCTTCCCGTGGTGGACGATAATGGAAAACTAGTTGGTATGGTGTACCTTCGGGATATAGTTAGGGGTTTGTGGAGAGAGAAGTCCCGTGAAAGTTACGGGGATATGGCGGGGGAAAAGAGCAAATTGATTTTGAGAGTCAAAGATGTTATGCTTCCACCCGTTTATGTAGGCAAAGAAGCGAATCTCGGAGAGGTAATAGAAAAAATGTTTGAAATGTCTTCGTATATAGTTTGCGTCGTGGACGAATCCATGAAACCAATAGGAATAATAACGCAGAAGGACATCCTTGATTATATAATGACCAAAAAACCGCAGGAGGGAGTTTTCGTCCAGATAACCGGGCTGGATATAGAGGATATAGTTCCTTACGAAAGCATATACGCTATGGTTGAGAAGTTTCTTTCCAAAATAAAGGATTTCAAGCGTTTAAAACCTCTATATTTGAATTTCCATGTTGAGGAACACCATGCAACAAGCGGCGAAATAAAGTACAGCGTTAGAGCGAAGCTCACTACTGAAAGCAAGGTATTTTACACCAAAGCGGTTGACTGGAATTTATTTAGAGCATTTGCTGAAACTATTGACCAACTTGAAAGGATGGTGAAGAGGGAAAAGAAGAGGATGGAGGAGAGAACAAAGGTGGTAAGATGAGCGCCGAAGATTATCTCTCTCTTATAGATAACAGATGCAGATACGGTGAGATTAGATATATGCGAACGGAAAATTTGGAAGTATCTCTCAGAAACGGAGTGGTTGTAGGTCCAACCAAGATAATTTACGGTGGTTGGGCTGTGAGAACACTAAACAAAACATTCGGCTTCGCCACGAGTGATTCGGATGTTAAAGAAGCATGCGAAACCTCACTGCATTTATCAAACAAGCAGGGAAAGGAGGTAAAACTATCCGAGGAAGAAGCTAACAGAGATGAATGGAAGGTTGAAGAAAAGAAGAAGTTGGCGGATGTTGGCGTTGAGGAAATAGTGGACTTGATGAAGCATCTTGATTCCATGCTTGAGGATATGGATGTTAAGGTTAGAATGTTGAACTTCAAGTTGAAAATTGTTGAGAAAGAATACGCCAATACGGAGGGTTCATACATAAAAGGAAGGATTCCTTCCGTTGAATATTTCCACTACATAGGGATAATGGAGAACGGGAAGAGCGAGATGTCCTACATACAGTTGGGAAGAACTGGTGGATACGAGCAAGTTGATCTTCTCAACTTGGAGGATGTTTTGAAAGATGAAGTTAATGCTTTAAGAAAAGTTATTAAAGCGCCGAAAGCCCCGAGCGGCAAAATGGATTTGATCGTTGGACCAGAAGTTGCGGGAATAATAGCACATGAATCCTGCGGCCATCCCATGGAGGCGGATAGGATAATGGGGAGGGAAGCCGCTCAGGCTGGAGAGAGCTTCGTTAAGGTGGATATGATAGGTACTCGCATAGGAAGTGAAGTGGTTAATGTTGTGGATGACCCGACCATTCCAAACAGTTTCGGCCATTATCTTTACGATGATGAAGGTGTAAAGGCGAGAAGAAGATATCTCTACAAAGAAGGGATAATAAACGAATTTCTGCATAACAGAGAATCCGCTGGGAAAATGGGGGTTAGGAGCACCGCTGCAGCCCGCTCCTCGCTGTGGAATAGAGAGCCAATTCCGAGGATGAGCACCACTTTCTTTGAGCCGGGAGATTATTCGTTTGAAGAACTCATTGAGGATGTCAAATACGGCATATATATGAAAACATATACGGAGTGGAACATAGACGATGTGAGGTTCAACCAAAAGTACACCGGGAGAGAATCGTATATTATAGAGAACGGAGAAATCAAGGATGCTGTTCGCTGGCCTGTGCTTGAAATAACTACGAAGGAGCTTTACAGCAAGATAGATGCCGTAGGAAAAGATTTGCAGTTCTATGCGGGCACATGCGGTAAAGGAGATCCTATGCAGGGAGTGGATGTATGGATGGGTGGCCCCCATCTAAGGATAAGGGAGGTGTACATAGGATGATAGATGAACTCGTTGATTTATCCCTTAGCAAAGGATTTGATGAAGTTGCCATAAAAAGAGAGAAGATAAAGAGGATGCAGGTGCGCTTTTCCAACAGCGAGATTGACATAGTCAAGGAGTGGAACGAAGATGTTTGCGACATATACCTGTTCAAGGGCAAGAAGATGTATCACACATTCATCAATACGGAATATGCGAGAAGAGCGATAGAAGAAGCCGTGAAATTCATAAGGCACTCTCCTCCCAACCCCCTTTTCATAGGGTTGAATCCTGAGAAGCAAAGTTATCGCAGCAAAAATGTGGAGATAGAGGATGTGGATTTAGTTGAATACGCAAAAGAAGGAATAGAAGGAGCCATAAGCAAAGGTGCGAAGAGGGTGGCGGGAGTAGCGTATTTCAATTACGAAACTACTCAGATAGCCACAAACTACAATTTCGTGGAGGATGTTAATTCGGATGTGCATTTAGTTGTGAGGGCTTTCAGCCATAATTCCGTTGGACAGTGGGCCGCGATAACTTCAAGGAAAGGCGGTTTTGACCCCAGAGAGGTTGGAGAAATTGCGGGAAATTACGCCACAATATGCACGAAAGTTGAAGAAGGCAAAGAAGGAAATTACGATGTTCTATTCGCCCCCTTATCTTTCGGAACACTCCTCTCATACTCTATGAGAATGCTCTCCTCGTATTATGTAGAAACCCAGGCGAGCATGTTCACAAATCTTATCGGGCAAAGGGTGGCATCTGAATCTCTTACCTTGTACGATGACCCAACCTATCCCCTTCGCAATTCTCGCATAGCGGATGATGAAGGCACAGCCACGAAAAAGAATAAACTCATAGACAAGGGGGTTTTGAATAACTATCTTCACAACTATTCCTCAGCCAAAAGAATGAATATGGAGAACACTGCTAATGCAGGAATTATAGCGCCTATGCCCTGGATAATAAATGTGGAAGGAGGAAAAAGAGAATTCAACGATATGCTAAGCGAGATGAAAAAAGGACTTTTCATAGTTAATTCTTGGTACACGAGATTCCAGAACTATCGCACTGGAGATTTCTCCACGATACCGCGCGACGGGGTTTTTTATATTGAAGATGGTGAAATAAAATCTGTCTGGCGTAATATAAGAGTAAGCGACAACATGCTTAGAATTTTGAAAAACATAGCGGAGGTGAGCAGAGAGAGGAGAGAGGTGGCGTGGTGGGGGGAAGTAATGCCGTCCGTTCTGCCCTACGCTCTGATAAAAGATGTGAAGATAACGAGGGCGAAGTAAATGATATTGGTAACAGGTGGAGCGGGATTCATCGGCTCATATCTCGTGAAATATTTTGTTGAGAGAGGGGAGGAAGTTGCGGTAATAGATAATCTTAGTTCTGGAAACTACGAATTAATAAGGAAATTCGTTGAAGATGGTTATGTTAAGTTTTACAAGGGAGATTTGAGAAACGAAAAAGATTGCGAAAAAGCCCTTACACGGGTGAGCGAGGTCTATCATCTCGCCGCCAATCCAGAGGTTAGGTTGGGAGCCACATCGCCGAATGTTGATTTTGAGAATAATATAATGGCGACATACAATTTGCTTGAGGCGATGCGAAAACTCGGAATAAAAGATATTGTTTTTACTTCAACATCTGCCGTTTACGGCGATGCGGAAATAATCCCAACACCCGAGGAATATCCTCTGAAACCAATATCCATATACGGGGCGACGAAGGCGGGATGCGAATCTCTGTTAAGTGCGTACTCTCACACCTTTGATTTCAACGCCCTTATTTTCAGATTTGCCAATGTCGTCGGGCCGGGATTAACGCATGGAGTAATTTACGATTTTGTGAGAAAATTGATGAAGAATCCGAAAGAACTGGAAATACTGGGCGATGGTAGCCAGACCAAATCTTACCTCCATGTGGAGGATTGTGTTGAAGCCATGCTCCATGTTAAGAAAAAATTCAAGGGTGGATATGAAATTTACAACATAGGTAATGAGGATTGGATTAATGTCAAGAGAATAGCGGAGATAGTGGTAGAAGAAATGGGTCTAGAAAATGTTAAATTCAGATTTACTGGAGGTTATGAGGGGAGGGGATGGAGAGGCGATGTTAAATTCATGAAATTGAGCATAGAGAAGATAAAGGCCATAGGTTGGAAACCGAAGTATAACAGCGAGGAAAGCGTTCGCCTTGCTGCAAGAGATGTAGTAAAATCCTTAGTTAATTAGGTAATTATATGGATGAGCAAGGTGGCGAAAAAGTTATAATATAAAAAAACAATATGCGTTTAAATGGTTGCAAAGATAGTTATTGATAAGGTAGCAGTATGTTCGTCGTGCGGAGCAATAGGTATTGCGGAGGATAAATCGTGTAGAAACTGTAATTCTGTTTTCTCCGATGAAGTGAATCTGGACGAAATTATGCGATTGGTCAATATGCTTTGCTCTGACGAACTTGAAGAGGAGGAGAGGGAAGGAGCATGCATGCTTCTGAACGGTATACTAGCTGCACTAGAAATAGAGGGAGATGTATGCTCAAACCCTGCGGTATTGATGAATTTGCTTGAAATTTTCAACAAAGTTAATGATTTTATAGCGAAAAATGCGAAAGCGGTAGCCAAACAAATAGAGGATAAAGGATTATCAAAAAGTTTAAAAGAAATTGTTTTACAGCTGTATATTGGTGAGAAAATAAACACTACTATGAGTGAGATACTGAACATCCTCACCAAAATATCCGCAGTGCAGCCTTCAATCGCGTACCCAAAACGCGAGGAAGTTCAACCTCCAGAAGGTGTGAGTTTAGAGGAGTGGATGAAGGAGCATCAAAAAATACAGGAGGATCTACTTAGACTTCGGGAAGATGTTGTTAAAACCAGTGCCAAGAAAAAAGAGTATGAAAAGAAAATAGAGGAGCTTAATAAGGTAATTGAAGATATGAAGAAAAACGAGGAAGAAGTGAAAAAGGTTCTGAAGATTCTTGATGATTTGTTGGGAAAACTACCAAAAGAAGTTATAGATGAATTTGCCGTATCCGAACACTTCGCCCTTTACAAAAAGGTTATGGTAAGATTTGGATTGGCTTAGGTGGTGTAATATGGGTTTACTTGAGGAAGCGGAGAAAAGACGCGAAGAAATAATAAGAGAATCGCATAGAGAGATTGAAAAATTGAAAAAAGAACTCAAACTCAAAGAAGATAAGATAAAGGAACTGGAGAAAAATTTGAAAAATAGTGAGGAAAGTTTGAAGAAATTGAAAGAAAAGGTAAGCAAGTACGAGAATGATTTGAAAAAGAAGGAGGAGGAAATATCCTCGCTTCGCGAAGAGTTGAAAAAAGAAGTTGAGAAAACCAAAAAGATAGGAGAGGAAGAACTTAAGCAAAGGGAAGAGAAACTCAAAAAATTAAAAGATGAAATAGAAAAAAAGGAAAAGGAGATGGAGAAGGCTAAAGCTGAAATAGATAAGAAGAAAAAAGAGTTAGAAAAACTTGAAAGGGAGTTATCAAAAAAGAAGGAAGAGATTGATTCTAAGGATGGAGAGATAAAAAAGAAGGAAGAAGAGTTGAAGAAATTAAGCGAAAAGTTGGCCAAAAAGGAGAAAGAATTGGAAGAGAGAGAAAGGGAAGTTGAAGAGAAGTGGAAAGAACTGGAGAGTTTAAGAGAAAAAGTAAAGGAGATAGAACGCAGAGAAGAAGAGCTTATGAAGAAGGAGGAGGCCATAGATGCGCTGGAAAGGATTATTATAACAACAAGGCAGAAGATAGATAAGAAGCTGAAGGAGATAGAGGAAAGGGAGGCAGAACTCGCCGCCAAGGAAGAGGAATTTGCTCGGAGAGAGGAGGAAATAATTTCAAGGGAAAAAGCCCTTGGAAGAAAGGAAGAAGAACTAACTGAAAGGGAAAAATATGTGGCTGAGAAACTCGCCGAAATTGAGGAGAGAGAAAAGGAAATTTTAAAAATAAAGGATGATGTTGATAGAAAGGCAAAGGAGATATCAGAAAGGGAGAAGGTTCTTGGGACAAAAGAAAAGGAGCTTGAAGAGGAAAGGAAGAGGTTGGAGAAACTTGAAGGCGAATTGAGCAAGAAAGAAAAGAAACTCGCAGAGCTGCAAGAAAAATTGGATAAACAACAAGATGAGATTGTGAGCAGACAGGTAGAGATAAAGAGAATTGAAGATGAGCTTAAAAATAGAGAGAAAGAACTCAAGAAGATTGAGGGAAAGTTGAATTCTTTACGCAAGGAAC
>CAYVVU010000010.1:14372-18936 GCA_964455305.1 uncultured Thermoplasmata archaeon | reverse complement strand
TGCGGGAGAAGGAAGAAAAGATAAACGAAGAATGGAATGAGCTTGAAAAGAAAAGGGAAGAAATTTCCAAACTGATGGAGGAACTCAGGGAAAGGGAGGAAAAAGTAGAATTACGGGAGACGGAGCTTTCAGCTAAGATGGAGGAACTCCGCAAAAAAGATGAAGAGTTGCGGAAACTGGAGGAAACCCTGAAGGAATTGGAGGCAAAACTTAACGCAAAAGAAGAGGAATTGACGAGAAAAGAAGTTGAGGTTGAAAGAAAATTGATGGAAGCGGAAAGAGCAAGAAAAGATGCACAAAGTAAACTTGAAAGGTACCGAAAGATTTTGAAAGAAGTTGAGGAGAGGGAAGAGAAGATAAGGAAGGAGAAAAATAATCTTGCGAAGATAAAGGCGGAGATAGAAGCTAAGAGAAAAGAAATTCTTGAACGAGAAGCGAAATTAAAAACCAAAGAGGAAGAAATATCGGAAAGAGAGAAAGATATAATGGAGAGAGAGAAAAATATTGAAAAGATTCGCGGTGAGGTTGAGGCTATAACGGAGGATTTGGCAAGGAGAGAGGAAGAAATTATAAAACTTGAAAATGCACTTAAAGAAAAGGAAGCAGAGTTGGAGAGGAGAGAAGAAGTTCTCAAAGAAAAAGAGGCTGAAGTTCAAAGGATTATGGATGTCTTGAAAGCCAAAGAAGAAGAGGTAACCAGGAGATATGCGGAGTTAGATGAGAGAGAAAGGAGATACCAAGAACTCAAAGATATTGTTACAAGGGAGAGGAATCAACTTAATAAGCTTTGGAGGAAAGTTGGTAAAGAGCTTGAAGAGATAAAGAGAAGAAAGAATAAACTAGAAGAACTTCGCGATAAGCTTCTCGCAAAGAAAGATGAACTTGACAGAAGATGGGAAGAATTACTCAAGAAAGAGAAGGAAATTGAATTAAAAGAGATGGAACTCAAGAGGAAGGAGGAGGAAATAGGTTCTCTTGCTGAAGAAATAGCTAGAGATAGGATAGCGTTAGAGAGAGAGCAAGAAAACTTAAAATCAGAAAAGAGCGCATTGGAAGAGGAAAGGGAGAATCTACAGAAATGGGCGGAAGAACTGGCTGAAAAAGAGGAGGAACTGAAGATATTGGAAGAATCACTTGAACCGCTGAAGACTCTTAAAGTGGAACTGGAGAGAAAAAGGGCTGAGCTTGAAAGGAAGGAAGATGAGCTGCGGGAGATAGAAAAGAAATTGATGGAGAAAGAGAAAGAACTTGCGGAGAAGGAGATAGAACTTGAGGAGATAAGGCGCTCTGCTGTGGAAACCCTAGAATATACCAGAAGTCGCGAGATTGAAGAAAAAGAAGAATTGCTCAGGAAAATAGAGGAAGAAAAGCGCGCGTTGGAGGAAAAGAAGAAGGAACTTCAGGAATATCTAAAACTTAAGGAAGAGATAGATAAGGAGAGGGAAAGCATTGAGAAAATAAGGGAGAATATAGCTGAGAGGGAAAGAAAACTCAGAGAAATGGAGGAAAGATTAAAGGAAGAGAAGAAAAAACTAGCGGAAAGGGAGAGAGAGATTGAGGAAAAAGAGGAGGAATTAAGAAAAAGGGAAGAGGAAATAGCTGAAAAAGAAAAGAAACTGCAAAGAAAACTGGAGAAGGTAGAAAAACTGCGCAAGAAACTGGAAAGTCTATTGTAACCAGCGATTCGGAAAAGAAAATTAAAAATACCTCCGCCTCTTTACATTGTTCAGGGCCCGTAGCCTAGCCAGGATAGGGCGTGGGGCTTCGGACCCCAAGGTCGCGGGTTCAAATCCCGCCGGGCTCACTCCCTAGTGATACGAGGGAGTATATAAATACGGGCCCGAAGAGTAAGGATAGAACGAAGAAAAATGCTGAAAAGGGTCTAGATGGGCCCGAGCCTCTTGTTTCTGTTATACCGACGCCGAAGAAGGGCTATATTCTTGAGACGGTTTGTGAGAACGGGCATTACGGTGAGACGAGGATATCAGAGACCTTTTACGAGTTAATCAGGGAGTACGGGAGTTTGGCGATAAGGATAGCGTTCAGGTGCTCGTGCGGGGCGGAAATCGTCTCGTACCGGGTCCTGAACGGGCGAGAGGAAGATGTGACGCCCGTGGGGGCGATGGAGGATGCAGCAGTCCACGCTTGAGGGCGTTTTTCTGGATGATGCAGTTCTACAGTTCTGGCAGCGAGTTTACAAGAAGGGGCTGAAGACCAAGGTCAAGACGAAGAAGGGCGTGAAGGTGTACGAGATTCCACCCCGCAGCGAATACATCCGGCAGAAGATGGAGGAACGCATCCGACTGCTCCGTGAGGGCAAGGTTCGCCCGCGGAGGGAGCTATGATGGAGAGATATGACTTTTATCCCACAGATATTTTTAGAAATAGAGAGATAGAACTTTGCGTGATAAAACAAGGGCATCATTTGGATGTGGGTGTAGATCCTTATGTGTTAGAGAGTGTCTATGTGGATCTTATAAATCCAAAACAGGAGACTGACATTACTGCTGCCCTCAGTGCAATAATAATCTCCGAAATAGAGAATGTAGACTGGAATGTAAGAGCCCTTATATACTATGACACACTTCCAATAAATGACACTTACTGTGTTCCAGAGAGAGGGCCAGGAGATATCATACAAAGAGATTATGCGTTTAATGCCCCACTTTACTTAGTGCGAGGGTCACCAACCCGAGGAATGATACTGACTTACAAGAACGAGAGCGGTTTTGCACATGTTATTAGCCCATATCTCAAGAAAAACCACTGCTACTCTATATATTTTTCCCCTCTAGAACAGATACGTCGCTTCTATGGAAGATGTACAAGGAGGTTTTCCTTATGAGGGTCATAGATTGGCTCTACCACATACTATATTTTGCGATGTGCATTCTGTTGTTACTGCTTAGTTCAATAGCGATGGGTTATACGGTGCTGATAATCAACGACACGAGGATAGAAGTTACAGGCGGCGGCTTCGGAGTTTTTCTTTTTGTCATAGGCTATATTGCCCTAATCGTGTGGGCTGCGAAAGTATATTTGAAACTCGCAAGGAAGGGGGGATCAGTGCTTGCTCCGAAGTAATTTACTATTAATCAACAACTGGATGCCCACTATAAGTAAAACAAGTCCTAAGAAAAACAGTGGAGAAAATGAGATAGATATTTCAATAACAACGGCCGATTGGCTCAGAGCATATATCATAACAAGTATCCCTGCAAGAATCAATAGTAAAGCAATGAGTTGCAGGTCTTCTTTCCTCATTACCACATACATGCCCTCCA
This sequence comes from uncultured Thermoplasmata archaeon, assembly GCA_964455305.1. Lineage (GTDB taxonomy): Archaea > Thermoplasmatota > Thermoplasmata > Thermoplasmatales > CAYVVU01 > CAYVVU01. The sequence goes on along the minus strand of CAYVVU010000010.1, from coordinate 15,652 downwards.
CAATATTTATATCTCACGCTGCCTCCCGCCTTTCGGGGGCTGAGGGTTCAAAGGTACAGGGTGCACCTCCCTCCCTTGCCTATTTTCCCTCAGCCCCCTCCTTTTTCATCAATTGGTATATAGCATATTCAAATGCATGTGAGCGATTTGCAAAAACCTTTTCTTTTACTTTACGGTCAATCCACTCTAAAATTTCAGGTGATACAGCAATTCCTATCTTCACCTTTTGTCGCGCCATGTCATACCCGATACCACCAAATGGTTTAAATATTGGTTTTACCATGTCCCACTTGTTCATACTAAGTATAGGGAGGTGCACCCGAGATGAGTGGCGGGATAGTATCGGAGAAGGATTTCCTGAAGGGCGTGCTAGTAGCGATAGACAGGATGATATGGAAGGTTTCAGAGATGCGGGAGGCAGAGGATTCAGAGCAATTGAAACAGCTATACGGCTGGCTTCTGGATTATGTCAGCCGAGTAACGGATGTTTACATGGACTTGGAGATAGCCGATGCGAACAGCGTTCTGGAGGTCATGCTACGATGACGACGGGGTCACCCCTTTTCTCTATTTTTTGCCCGAAAATTTTTTCGCAGGGGGCTGTGCTCCTGGGCGAGGATATCTTCGCGGAAGTTCCGCGTGAAAAAGTTTCTCTGTTTTTGCTACCGCGTGAAAAACTCTCCATTTTTGTGTTATCGTTTTTATCTGCCTATGATTTATATAAGGTTGACGGGTATGATTTAAAAGGTGACAGATTGGGTGACAGGTATAAAAATCAGAGTTTCAGTTCTAGACTAACAGGTGACGGATGTGACGGATTCATGATACCCATGAGAGGGGTAAAGGGTGTCTGTTTACTAGTATATAAAGTTTTCTATACCGAAAAGTATATAAAGTTTACGGAGAGGGAGCGGGGGGTAATTAATACATGTCTAAATCTGTCACTTCCGTCACCTGTCAAATCTGCCTTGCGATTTATCTGTCACCAACCCGTCACCCAACCCGTCACCACCTGTCACCCCTCTATTCTAATAGCATTATTTAAGGAGGTGGTATTATGATAGATGAAGAGCTCAGGAAATGGGGAGAAGAGTACGACAGGAAGGTCATGGAGAACTTGGATAAGATATTTCCTTGGCTGGATCTTATGCTGTATCTAAACGAGTTGGAGATCAATCACGGGTTTGATTTCTACGGTCGGGATGTTGGCGAGGTTGATGAGAGCATAGTTTATGAGATACTCAACAAGTTCTGGAATGTACTCTGGCACGAATACAAGG
>CAYVVU010000010.1:13956-14362 GCA_964455305.1 uncultured Thermoplasmata archaeon | reverse complement strand
CTTGGGCAGCGGCGCTGGCCGGATACGAAGCTGTTGAGGCGCTGCATGTAGTAGAGAAGTTCTTTCTATACAACACGATAGATCCGCAGACACCGCCCGTGGATGAGGGGTTCGTGGCGAGTGCCTTCATGCGGGCGGCCCACAATACCATGGTATTCATAGAATATTACAACAGCAAGAAGTGGTTTGCGGATCTGACGCTTTATTTAATCAAGTTCAAGGGGTATCTGGTACACACCAAGCGAGAGGAGATACTGATGCGCGTTTTTGATGAGTACGATGCAGATAAAGACGAGTGGCGATTTTTCAACGCCCACTCCATGGCGAAGGAGATATTGAAGCATTACAAGTTCATCACATTCAAGGATACTGAGGAGATATACTACTACAAGAACGGGGCATACAG
>CAYVVU010000010.1:0-13946 GCA_964455305.1 uncultured Thermoplasmata archaeon | reverse complement strand
CCTGTGTCAGATAATTCTTCAGGATCTGGCAAAAACCGAGAGGGTAAACGAGGTGGTTAATCACATCCGCAGGATGACTTACATAGACAGAGAGGTGGTGAATTCCCCGCATTTGCTCAATTTAAAGAACGGGGTATTTGACTTCAATACTTGGACCTTCAGGGAACGCACGGATTCGGATATATTTACCTATCAGGTACCGGTGAAGTACGATCCGAGCAAGAGCTGCCCCACGATAAAGAAGTTCATAAGCGAGATAGTGGCGCCCGAGGATCAGAAACTCCTGTACGAAATAATCGGCTACTGCCTGTATCCGGGCTATCCTCTTCATAACTGGTTCATACTGGTTGGGAGCGGAAACAACGGCAAGAGTACTTTCATAAACTTACTCTGCGAATTTCTTGGCAGGGATAATGTCAGCGGTGAAAGTCTGCACGACCTTACAAACGACAAGTTCAGCGTGGCCAATCTCTACGGCAAACTGGCAAATGTAAACTACGATTTGGGCAAAACGGAGATCTGGAGAGGCACAGAGATAATCAAGCAGTTGAGCGCCGGGGACCGCGTACGGGGCGAGATAAAGTTCCGCTCACCCTTTTATTTCTACAATCGTGCGAAGTTGATTTTTGCGGCGAACGAGCCGCCGAGATTTAGCGAGAGGACGAAAGCATTCTGGCGCAGGGTAATAGTAGTGGAGTTTCCGTACAGTTTTGATGGGCGAGAGGATCGTGATATCTTGAAAAGCATGCTCAAAGATGATGAACTGAGCGGACTTCTAAATGTTGCTCTCAGTGCCCTCAAGGAATTATTGGAGCGCGGACACTTCAGCGTGAGCAAGACGAGCGAGGAGATAAAGGAGGAGTACATGCGCCTCAGCGATCCGCTCTATGCATTTGTAAATGACTGCATAAGACAGAAGCCGGGGGCGTTTGTCACAACAGAGGAGCTATACGATACTTACAGAAGATGGTGCATGGCAAATGAAATAGATGATATTTTGACAAAAGTATCTTTCTCTAAGAGGTTCCCAACATATGTTCCGTATGCCCTGCATTCAAGACGCAAGATAGGAGGCAGGTTGTATAGAGGCTGGCAGAACATAGAGGTGGAATTTTCCGAGGAAGGCATAGCGACGCTGGATGACTACTATGTTGCCGAGGTAGCGAACGGGGGTGGCGGGGAGTGAAGTTGCCCGAGCGTCGCGGGGTCCTGTACGAGGTGGAGATACCGGAGTTAGGGCTATATATTTCTGCATTAGATATGCACACATTGAAGGCGATTTTGCGGGAGGTTGTAGAACGGGCGAGGAGGAAAAAAGGGGGGATGTAGCTGTGAAATTGGAGGAATATAGGAAGTGGATAAAGCGAAATGGGAACAAGGAGGAGATGCGTGCATACGAGGTAGTGCAGGACATACTGTCATGGCATTTTTTGAATTTAGGTGAGGATTACGAGGTAAAACTGCATCCGAGACAATACAGCAAGGATGGTAGAAAGATAGAGTTTGATTTGATAATAGAATTGGTGGGGAACAAAAATACGATAACGATAGGCGTGGAATTCAAGGAGTTAGATTTGAGCAAAGTGATAAAGCAGGCGGTGGTCAGGCGTTCCTATGTTGATTACATGTATATAGCGACGAAGAACACATTAATTTTCCATCCAGAACTCATATTTTTGCTAGGCTATTTCGGTATCGGCTGGATTGTATGGTTTGAAGACACGGATTTCGTAAAGATGATTTTCTCATCAAAGAAGCGATGGCTAAACATAAGTTTTGACTCTGCATTCATAGACCTCATAATTAAAGAGACGATAAGATACATTTTACAGGAGCATCTGAATATGAAGGTAGAAAAAAATTTGATGACCAAGACCAGAAGTTTGTTTGAATTTGTAGAGGAAAAGGAGGTGTATGCGTGAGGAGGTACCTGATAGATGTGGTTGTTGGTTTAGTGGCGCTTCTGCTCTTGATGTTCTTGCCAATCTATCTGCTTGTGATAAGGAACCGCGTTCACGCTGAGGCCTCCTCTGCATTTTCTTCTTTTAGCAGGAGGGAGGAGATTGTCAAGGGTAAGGAAGAGTGTAATCTTAAGGGCGATTGATGAATTGGGGGAGGAGTTCTACTGGGAGGATTTGGTGGCAAAGGTAGAGGAGATCCTTGGAAGAAACCTCACACGAGGAGAGTTGACTAGCTTAGGCATCAGGGTTAGAGAGTTAGGATATAAGGTAAAAAAGGAATATACTGGCAAAAGCGGACGTGGAAATATGTCATATCGTAAGATCATCATCTGGTGAAGATTTCTTCGTCCGCGACCAGGAGATCTACTCCTGTAACTCCGAAGGTTTCTTCGTTAGGGTCCTGTAGCGAAGATAACTTCGTTTGCAGCTTCGTTCCTGGAAGAAGATTTTTTCGCCTATAGACATCTATATAGATTGTAACAACCTCTTTATATTTCACAGTGATATTATATAGGGCGATGTTGCGTATGAAGCGGGTGGCGCCCGCGTTTCTGGTTTTAGCCCTGCTTCTAATTGCAGGGTTGGGTGTAGTGATTTTCAGTGTTCCAGCAAGGGCAGAGAGTAATATAGTGGTTGATGGAAATACGATAAGTACGCCGAATTATGTAGCGCGGTTGGATTTCAGTAATGAGGGAGGTTCTCCAAACAATGGTTTATACATATCTAACGGCACGGCAGACATATTTCTTTTGAGGGCGAAGTTAAGTACTAAAAACTATACGACAGGGGAGTCAAGTGGTTACTATTCAAATTCAGCGAATCCGTACATAGTACAAAATGATGATTATGTAGTCGCTTATGTAAATACAAGTCTGACAAATTACGCAGATAGTTCAGATAATATAGGTACAATTCGCTACAAGATCATCTTTTACGAGAGCTACTTTGAGCTGTACTTTGATATAATAGATATAGACATAGACGCGGATACATATATTATATCAATATACTTGTATATCAAAGCGTATAACAATGCAACAACTAATCAATACTTATATAAGAATGGTTGGATTCAGTTCACAGACGATGATGCCATACATTGTGCAGATGAAAACAAGTACCTCATTGAATATGATTCAGCTTCTGGTATTGGAATAGCAGTTAAGGCATACAATTATCTACAATCATCAACAGCTAAATATCTATCACTGAAAAAAGAGGTCTGGTACGGGTACATTGCTGGATTACACGATACTAACTCTATACATCAATGTATTTCTCTAACAAGAATAAAAAGTGTTGACTGGCACTACACTGTCTACATATCTAACTCGCTGGACACATTGAAATCGCTTAACAAATTCAAGTTGTGGACGATTGGCTACGGGCGTGATGCAGCTATTACTCTCACGTGGGATGACAGCCCCGGAACACTTGCTGCTAATACGGTTCCATCCGACGATGCAAATTTCAGCGCGTTGGCATTGAAGTATAACTTCTACTACAACAGGTATGTCTGGGTGTATTATCCGTCTGGAGCGCTAGGCGCAGAATACTTTAGTTCAACACCAGCGTGGTTAAAGGACAACAGCACACTATACAACATCTATGCAAATATGTACAGCAAAGGCATCTATGTTGATTTTCACTCAGCGAGTAGTTTGGATGATAACAGGACTGTCTGGTGGCAGGGCCTGAATAAGACAGATGAGTACTGGCCCAGAAAACTTGGAAAGAGAATAATCTATCAGCAGCACGGTGTAAATGAAGAGCAACTGAGCAATAACGGAGCGAATAACTCTAGCACATATTACATCTATGACCTGTTAGAGAACAATTATTACTTTGCAGGAACGATGTACTATTCAGGATTGAATCTCCTTGACGATATTGTAATTGCTATTCAAGAAGGCTATATAGACAGGTACACGACACTCTATTTTGCGCAGAGAAATAAATATAATAGCAGCTCAAACAGTGGCGTAACTCTTAACGAATTTCTGGGCAAGGGAGATATAGATACACTTTGCGAACAACACGGCATATTCATAGGGTACTGTCACGAAGTTTACGAGGCAACAGATCACAGCGCAATAGAGGAGCGCCTCAGCTACATAGAGAACAAGAGCACGTGGAGCCCAACGGCAGCGGAGCTTTATCTGCAGTACTGGGGCTGGGTGAATCTGGAATTCACAGATGACGGCAAGGGAAATCTCACGATACATAATCCGTTAGACTATACTGTATATGGTACAACTTTGAACACATCGTATATACTGAAGTACAATGGAAATACGCTGATAAAAACAAAGCGCGGATACATACTCCCTGCAATAGGACCGGGAGAAACTATCACATTGACTTATGAGTCTGGCTATGATGGCTATGTAATAGATTTGGGGCACATCGGTATGTTGCGTTTTGACTATATGTACAGATTTGGTAGAGCGATATATCTGGACACATCAGGCTATGGTGACGCAAAGATAGATGTAAGCGTACTTGGAAGTCAGATAAAAGCATATGATTTAACTACCGGGCAGTTTATTAGTGTGACAAACGGAAGCGTTGTCATACAGGCAGGACACAAGTATGTGATAGGAGATATAACAGCAGCAAGTACACTTCATTTACTCAGACAAAATGGCTATATTTCAACACTAACTGTACCACATCTACTTGTTGATGCAAGCAATATAAAGATAGAGAACATAGTAGTCCGCACAGAGAGCACAACTAAGTCAGCACATCTGTTATCTACAGAAGATTCTGTGATAGACATAAGTGAGAAGAGTAACATAGTGTTGAAGAACGTCACTGTTTATTGCACAACTCCTGTACTCAAAGCAATAAATGTACAGTATAGCAACGACATAGTGCTTGATTCATGCAGTATTTATGGACAGGCGGCAAATGCAGTTGTGTTTGATACATCAAATAACATATCTATGAGTAGCTGCAAAATAGCTCTATCTTCAACCTCAGTAACTATCTCAAACAGCACTTTCCCGACTGTCGGAATATACATAGTACTCAGCAAACATGTTGATATCCAGACTACAATAAACGGATGCAAATATGGAATATATTTCGTTATAGCACCTAACTTTTCAAGTGATATACAGCAGATAGTAATATCTGATGTAACCATACATGACAGCAAACTATACGGCAATGTGGAGGCGATACGTTTTGATGACTTTTCACGCACATTAGATAATAAGAGTTACATCGCAGAGATAAGCAATATAGAAATCACAAGAAACAACATCTACTCAAATAACTACGGCATAAGATACTGTCGCATAAACGATCTAACAATGGATGCACAAGATGTTTACATCTACTACAACAATTTCTATGACAATCAGAAGAATGCATATTTCATAGACATTCAGGGAGTACGCTTCTATAATCTGCTGAACGATACAAACAGCACTCTCAATGGAAAAGTCGTTGGGAACTATTGGGACGATTATTCAGGAATGGATAAGGATGGCGATGGCATAGGAGATGATCCATACTATATTGACGGTGGAGCTATAGATGAGTATCCACTCACACACAAATTTGAGTACTATTCATCACCGGGCTCAGGGGGCTCTTGGTGGAGCGAGGAATACTACAGCGTACCTCTCTGGCTATGGATAGTGCTTGGAGTTCTGATATTACTTCTGTTAATCGCTGTAGTTAAAGGCAGGAGAAGGAGGTGGAGACGATGAGAGTAAAAACCAGAGAAAAAGGTATTGTTGTATTAAGTACACTGGCGCTGATTGCAATAATTGGTGCAGCCACAGGTGCAGGCTTGGGCATCGGTTGGTTGCTATTCCACAATGATCAGAAACCGCAGTCCAACATACCTGTGCCGGATTATGTAACAGTTTCAGTAACGAGATACGGAAAGTCATACAACCTCGCTGATCAGATGCTTTACAACTTTGGTGAAGAGGAACCGTATGGTGATCTGCTCTATATGCGTGTAGGAGCTGTGTATGTCCAGGGTTACATAGATAAAAACATAAGCGACGCAACAGCACTCGCATTGAGAGATAGTACTATGCTCACAGTAGCCTGTAAATGGATAGATATGACCGTTGGAACTCTAAACAACCAGCTCGGTACAAATATCTCAACGTTTGTTAGAAACGATGGGGTATTTAATAACAACAGCGTAACAATAGAATTGAAAGATACAAGCGGAACGGATATCTCTTACAATTTCAAACAATATACTGTTGAATATGTACCAACTTGGTACCTTCCACCTCAGGGCTACCTGTACAGCGAAGGGGGAAAGATCCTTTCAGCAGATTATGACATAATCCTATACGACATTGATGGAAATTACAAAGGAACATACCACACAGGCAGCATTCCAGATGGACTGTATAAATTCTCCACGACAGCACAGTGGATACATACAAATAGCGGTATTATAGTTATGAACGAAACGGCATTTCCCGGGCAGTACGGAAGTACATTCTTTGATGGCTTCAGATTTGATTACAAGATAACGGATACATCAAATACTGTTACATACACTACGCCAGTTCTCTCAAATCCGAGCACAACATACCTTATAGGTCTCTATGAAAGCAACAGTACTGAGATATACAAATTGCAGCTTCAACAGAAAGGTCTAATGCATATGCGTTCAGCGATTGGGGATATGCTGTATTACACATATACCGGTGCAATTTTAAGATACAGACTGCTCCACGATATGGGCTATACGGATCCATCAAGCATTCCAGAAGACCTCATCTTGCCATATCCTGATGTCGCTGTACTTAATACACGCTACTTCTCAAACCTGAGCATAGAGGAAATGTACATGCTGTATGTACAGTACATCCGTGCAGTCTGGTATTCACTTAGCCATTATGACGAAAATGGAATAATCACGGATCCGAACGCTACTGCAGGGCTTGATCAAATCAAGATAGGCGATATCAGAGGTAAGGTAATTCTCTGCGATATTTATGTAAACAATACTCTGAAATACATTGATGCATATTGTTTCATCGGAACGTGGAAAGATAAGTTGCATTTTGAAGTAGGACAAAAAACGATGTTTACCAGTACAATTCCAGTATTCATAATAGCAGCGAATCTCAGTACAACCACGAAAGCACCTACTCTGAATCCAGACGATTTTGATGTGATTTACAAGTATATAGAGCTGCACGGTGGAGACTACGTATATGTCAAAGGTATCTGGGTTAACGGAAACGCCTCGTCAAGTGTGGATATTGATCCCAAACAAACAGATGACTTTGATGAAGGAGGAGGACAAGGAAGCGGCGGAGTCAGCTGGAATCCACTTCAGTCAGATAACTATCTACAGCTTATAGCGATAGTGGTTGGTGTGCTGCTGATACTGTACGGCATCTTCAAAAGGAATACAGGGGCAGTCATAGTGGGGATAATAATTATTGCAGCGTCTCTCATTTATGGCTGGTGGTTGAACAGCACAGCATTGGGGTGGTGCATATGGATAGCCTGAGTTGGTTCTTATTTATAACCATCTCTACATTTTTTGCAGGGTTAATAGCGTTACTAGCAAAATGGACACTTGGTAGATTCAGTACAACGCTGAACAGCGTTCCTTACAGTGTCTTAGTGCTGTTCATATTACTTGTGCTTGTTGTTCTGCAGCTAATTGGCGTAGATGTAGCATCAGCATATCGTGCATTTTTCAGCTGGCTTTCAAGAGCATTCATAATCTCTCCATTTACGATTACAGAAACACAAGTGTTATTAATCCCTGTTGACGGCTATTGGCTAACGATACCGCAGCTTGTGGCAATCTATGTCATTGGAGTACTGACCGGAGCGATATTCACTTATATGCTTACAAGGAGGCGAAGACGATGAGGAAGAGAAGCATTTTAGCAGGAATACTTATTTTCTTTGGGCTGCTGATGTTCTTTGGAGGTCTATATTTACTTCCGCTGGGCACTGATATCTGGCTGTACTTCTTTGTTGAGGTCATAGCGAAAGGAGATTGGCTTTTAGGAGCGATCTTGGCAAATCTAGCGGCGTTGGGGCTGATAATACTGGGGTTCCTGATTCTGCGAGCAGAGGGTGTAGAAGTTGGATTAAAGAAAAGAGGTGGTCCTCATGGCAAAAAGAAGAAGAAATAAAAGTATGTTTTACAGCCCCCCGCATCATCCGAGTTTGGCAGAAATAGTTTCGCTGGAAAGTCCGAGCAAAGCGCGAAAAGCAGCAAGAGAGTTAAAAAGAAAGTTTGAAAAGGCGAGAAGCAGAGATAGAAAGAGGATCATAAAGCAAGCGACGGTGTTAGCGGCGAATCGTGCAAAAGCAGCCCGAAAGAGAAAAAACTTGAGTTCCAAGGAAAGAAGGGAGTTGGAGGAGATAGCAGAGATTTATGAGAGGGCGTACAAGGAGATGAAGTTATGAGCCGTGTATTTATAACACAGGGCAGAGGGCTTTTCCGCTGGCGTGTTCTGGTGGGCAGTGTAGAAATACATTGCAAAAACGAGGATGAAGTGGTAGATATAGTGAGAAAGGCCCTGGAGGGAGGCAGCCGTGGACAGTGAGTTAAGAGTACAGATAGTTGCTAGGAGGGGGCCAGAAGTCAGAAGAAAAGTTTTCAGGCACTATTTGCCCCCGGACAGAACTCTTTCTGAATTTTTTGATGAATTTGTTGCTGAGATTGATGCAATTCTTGATGACATATTAAGGAGGTGATGCTGGATATGGGAGAAGAAGAGAAAAAAGAAGAAAAGAAGGTAGAGATAGATAAGGAGTTGTTGGAATTCATAAAGATGGAATTAGAAGAGAAGAAAAGAAAGAAAGAGGCGGAAGAGAGAAAGAAGGCGATAGAAGAACTGAAAAAGTATGTACCAAACCTTGTGGATGTTCCAGATAATGAAGAATACGAGGCAAGACACATACGGGCAATAGCGAAATTCCTGAGCGAGTGTAAGTATAAACCCCGTGAAGAACGCCCCACACTCATAAGAGATCTCAAAGATAATTTTCTGATACTGCTGATATTTGGAGGGATGATTGTGATAGGAATTCTGGGCATAATCTTCTGAGGTGAGGGCCGTGTTCAAGAGAAAGGAGAAGAATAAGGCCCCACGGCGTTTAGCCTCATTTTTCAGGAAAAGCCCCAGAGAACGGCGTCGTAGCTCATTACTATTTTACTTTGTACTGCTATTGATAATGTTATTTGCTCTCAATGTTGCACTTTTATTACCGCAGCAGTTATCCTCAGTATTCTATGAAATAGAAATCTGGATAATATCTTTTCTTCGTTCTCCTTTAACACTACAGGTGTGGGTGTGGATGGTGATATCAGTCCTGCTAGTGCTCGGAGGCTACTTTTTACTGCCGGTCCTCACGATTCCCGAAACGGAAGAGTTCTTTATTGTAAGAGATACTTGGCTCGAAGGAGAGATACGATTTTTCAAAACTTTAACGGGGAAAACTATAGGGGTTCATAGGGAGTATGTTAAAAGCTTCGGTGTGTGGAAATTTAAACACTATTTCGTTATAGGATTTGTTGGCAGAGTAGTGTTTGATGATTACATCCTTTATCAGTCACGGGACCTTGAGGTAACGAAGATAATTCTTGCGGAGCGTTTGGCCCAGCAACTTGCGGAGGAGAACGCGGTTCTGAGAGAAATGCTCAAGAGATACGAGCCGACATTTACCAGAGAAGACCTCAAACTGATCCTTGGCCGGAAGGAGGAAGAGACATGAGGGCAGTACTCATCTTCTTACTAATTTTAATCATAACTCCAGGAGTTTTGGCTCAAATAGACCCTTCTGTAGGCACATCTTATGTTATTTTCAGGGCTAAGATATCACCGCTGTATATAGAGAACGAGAGCGTCATAATACAGGTTATGGCGATACCGTTCAGGGACAACAAGCCGGTTGCAGAATCGTGTACTGTGAATGTTTCAATTGAAGGTCTAAACGTGAACTACTCTTATGTAGCAGTGTTCACGGTACATGCGGGTAGAGCTGAAACCCTGTACTTACCTGCCTTACGCGAAGGCCATTACAACATAGTTATATATGCAGAGTGGCGCGGAATTCGGAGCAAGAAGATGGACCAGGATTTCGGAGTGACGAAGCCCCCGATACCTTATTATCTATCTTTCTCGGATGATGGCTCACTGATCATATTTGAGTCTCTGAAATTGAACGAGAGCGGGGTTCCAGATCCAAAATACCCATTCCATCTGGAAATATACAGATATGAGCACGGAAGTGGGGAGGCACTGATAGCCACATATTCAAATGTAACGAACATTACAATCCATGTTCCATCATCCTGGAAAAGAGGCATCCTGTATGTGGAAGTGATAGATGTCTGGGGCTGGAGAAACTCCGCAACGATAAATTTAGCTGCAATGCAATTTCAGGGCATTCCAGTGAGCTATGATTACGAATATGCTGAGAGAGAACCATTTGCATCTCGTCGCCCAATACTGATCGTCATAATGATAGTACTTATGATAGCAGCTATAGTGGCGTTAAGGTGGTGGTGGAATGCAGGAGAGCAGGGGTAGTGTGTATCAGGGATGGAATGAGGATCTGCGCCGTAGGTACATACAGATTCTAGACATAGTCATACAGAATCTAAAGGAAACCCCCTATTACCCTTTCACTATAACAAAAGTAGATATTCTGAAGCTTATGGAATGTGCAAAGGCAATGAATTATACGATAGACGAAGATAATGACCTAAGGGATAGAGAAACTTTCTTCAATGTACGCGGAGAAATAATAAAACTCGCAATAAAGAAAGTTGAAGAAGTTCTGAAGCCCACGGACCCGTATGCACAGGCGGCAAAATTCCTCCAGGAGTTTGATTTAAGACAGCTGGAGGGTGAAAAAGCATGACTTACACATATGTGTCTCAGAAATTCAAGGAATACGATTTCTGGCTCCGTGAGAGCAGGGTTCTACCTCCCGATCTTCCCGAAATAAAAGGTGTAAAAATAAAAGACATAATTCTGCTCATAGAAGAGGGATATAGACGCGGGGACATAGATAGAAGAAAAGCCACAATCTTGGCAACATTGATTAAATACACATTAGGATATCAATACCGAATAGTCAGCGACAAACACATTGTAATTATACCGCGCTCTAGGTATTTACTCAATATTTTTACAGCATATCCGCAACTACTTGCAATCCTTGGCAATAGGCACAGCGGAAAAACAATCACCGCTTGGACAATCGCATTACAGGTTCTTGAAAAAATAGATGATATCACGCTCTGGGTTTATGGAGATGTTGACGGGTTGGGCGAGGAAATAATTAGGACCAGAAGCGAACTGGAAGACAGAATAATAGTGAAGAATGACTACACCCTGCCACCAAAAGACGGAAAGAAGAGGATCATAATATACAACGAACTTGCTCCCGCTCTCCTCGGAAAAAGGGCTATGTCTGGAGAAAATGTAGAGCTGAACTTACAGGCATTGAGAAGCAGACATATGAACACGTGGGTGATTTACAACGTAATTCGTGCAGGGAGCTTTGAAGCAGTATTAAGGGAGACTGCGGACATAAAAATGATAAAATGGATGTCTCCTGAACTGCTACAGAACGCAATGCAATACTTTCCGCACGGCATACGTGATGTGATAAAGAACAGCGTCTCTCTAACGGAAAACGAAGGCATAGTACTCGCCCCTGTGAAGGGGAAAGGTTTTATGATATTCTTGCACGAAACAAATCCACCGCAATGGCTGTTAGAAGCTCACAAGCGCGCAAAGAAGAATTCACGATTGATGATGGTGAAGAGCGAGAGGGAGAGATATGTTTTGCAGCGCATAGGCGAACTCTATGAGAAAGGGCTAAGCACGAAAGCGATAAAGTTGATTCTTGAAAAAGAGGGCATAAATCTGAGTGAGAGAAGCATTAGGATGAAGAGGAAGAAGTGGGAGGAACTAACAAAATCGGAAAGTTTATAAGGAGGTGATGCGTATGTCTAAAAGAAGAGGGAAAAAGAAAGGTGGAAGAATATGGAAAAAGATTGTTGGTATAATAGGGACGTTGGCGGTGATAATAGCCGTAGAATTTGTAGGATTGGGACAATATATAGCGTCAGCTCTGACGGCGGATACTCCAGAGAAAGCGAATATTTGGTGGATAACTGCCGGAATTGTACTGATAATAGTAACAATAATAGAGATGATTTATCCGGAGAGGAGGTGATAATCTTGACAAAAGGAAAGATAGTATTAGCTGTGATCAACTTAACTATTGCAGCTTTTTGTTTTGCCAAAGGTTTCGGGATAATATGAGAGCAATAATCTACGCCCGCGTATCTACCGAGGAGCAGGAGAAAAAGGGATATTCTATAGAGGCTCAGTTGGAATCATGCAGAAGCTATGCCCGCGCAAAGGGCTGGGAGGTCGTAGCAGAGTATCACGAAGCAAAGAGTGGAAAACGTGCGGAGAATAGAGAAGCACTTCAGAAAGCTTTAATGTTTATGGAGGAGGGAGGCGCTGATATTCTGATAGTTTGGCGTTTGGATAGATTAACTCGTTCTCTCATTGACTTTGTGAAAATAATAGAGCGTATAGGACCACGTATAGCATCAGTTATGGAAGGCTTTGATATGAGTACTCCGGAAGGAAAGATGTTAGCGCATATACTTGCATCCTTCGCAGAGTACGAAAGGGAGGTAATCTCAGAAAGAACGAAAAAGGGTTTACATGAGGCAAAAAGAGCAGGTAAAAAAATAGGGCGTCCTGCAAAGATACCTATGGAGGTAAGAAAGAAGATTCTAAACCTCAGAAAGCGGGGCTACACCTATGCAGAGATCGCAGAGAAGACGGGCATCAAGTTGAATACTGTTAAGTCTATCTGTCATCGTGCGGGTGTCTGACAAAAAAATTTCCGCCCTTTTTCCGGGGGTTTTGGTTCAAAACGAACCTTTTGCAACCCTACCCACCAAACATATTTCGCCCCTGCTTTGCATTCTCAAAACCATTACCCTGCGCCCCCAGCCCCCGAAAACGGAAAACTTCCACCTTATCCATGTAATATGTATATTTATACATTATGTTATTTCGTTTTCCGCGAAACAAAATTAAAAATTTAAGTAGATTTCTTTTCTTTCGTTGATTCGCCGATGTAATACTCCACAGCCAAAAGCATCACGGTTATAAATGATAGATACGCGAAGACTGTTGCAATTTGCCCGGCAGGAGAAATAGTATAAGAGTATTTTATTCCAGCTTTATCTATAACACGCAGTAGTTCCATGCCATAAATGTTTGCAATGTTCCACAGTACTAAGATAGAGATGCATAATGCCGCAACCACAAGACTGAATTTATAGTTATAAAATATCAAAAATGCAAAGATGAATGTGGCAATGATAAGTATCAGAATGAGTATAGTGAATCCCAATACTATTCCACTAATGCTAAGATACTGCTCCTGTAGGCTTTGTGGAGCACTTTGAGGTACTTCTTCTATAGTGAGAGTCATAGAGAGATTTGACACGACATTAAAGATTATCCCCAGAACAAGGAATAGTGGAATAGCAATCTTCCTTATTTTTTGAAATAAGGGTTTTGTAAAGTAATCATATTTTTTCTTTGGGCGCCTTTCTTCATATGTTACATATACTGGTTGTGGTGGTTGATACTTCACAATTCTATACCCACAATAAGGGCAAAGAACAGCATCGGAAGGAATTTCGCGCCCACAATTAGGGCATTTGGAGGTTTTCTCCTCCTCAATCTTTTGCGGAAATCTATAACCACAGTACGGGCAGAGAACAGCATCCTTGGGAACTACCTTATAACATTTTGGGCAAAGTTTAGTACCCTCCTGCACGGCGGCATCACCAATCCCACATGTGAAATCACTAATTTAATAATTTCGCACCTTTTAAATTTTCGGGCTTTGATGAGCATTAGTCTATCAATTTTATTTTCTACTTCTTTTACAAAGAGACAACTCCCACTCAAGATC
>CAYVVU010000009.1:20220-31522 GCA_964455305.1 uncultured Thermoplasmata archaeon | reverse complement strand
TTTCCTCACCATCCAATGCTCGGAGTATTATTTCCTTAGCATTCTCTTCGTTTTGGAGAATTAGCGCGCAGCCGACAATTCTTCTTATCATCTCCCATAAAAAACTTTTCGCATAGAAATCCACGAAAACAAAATCTCCCGAATAGATAATATCTATTTTATTTATTTTCCGCAGGGTGTTTTTCGGTCTTCCTCTAACAAACTGTGAGAAATCATGTAATCCTTCAAAAAGTTTTATTATTTCCTCAAATTTATCACTTATCTGAGTTCGGTGCAGTATGTACCTGTAATGTCTTTCCTTAGCCTTCGTTACGGGAAAGTTTCTTGGAACATCCGCATATGCATAAGCTACGATTCCGTCACAATTTGCGGTAATAATTCTGCAGATTTTATCTCCGTTTTCCAAATAAACTTTCACTACATTTCCCAGCGCATGAACACCGCTATCCGTGCGCGATGCCCCAGGTGGACATCTTTCCTGTCCCAGTTTGGCCAGAACTTTCAGAAGTTCTCCCTGAACCGTTTTCAGTTTGGGCTGATACTGAAATCCGTGGAATTTGGTTCCATCATAAGCGATTTTTACAAGTAGCGCTTTGCTACCCTCCAACTCGGAATCACCTTTTTGGAGGCGAGAACATCGTTTACCCTACCCACGGATGTGTTTCTCGGAGCATCAGCGATTTCATTGGGATTACTCTCAATCTCCTCCCTTATCTTAATCATAACCTCGGCGAATTTATCCAAGGAGCGCTTGCTCTCCGTTTCAGTAGGCTCTATCATCATCGCCTCCTTCACGATAAGAGGAAAATAAATCGTGGGGGCATGAATTCCGTAATCAAGAAGTCTTTTAGCTATATTGATAGTTCTCACATTTCCTTTCCTCAGCCCTTCTAGAACAAATTCGTGTTTTCTTAACTCTTTTCCCGGGAGTTTGTAATGTTTCTGGAGTTTTGCGCGCAAATAATTGGCATTAAGCACTGCTCTTTCAGTAACTTCTTTCAGCGAGGAACCTTTCTGCTTTATGTACGCCCATGCCTTCAATATGACGGCAAAGTTCCCGTAAAAACTTCTGACCTTTCCTATGGTGTGTTTTAGCGAATAATCTAGGTAGTATTTATCCCCATCCTTTCTAACTATGGGTACGGGCAGAAAATCCTCCAAATGTTTTTTAACGCCTATCGGCCCCGCGCCAGGACCTCCACCGCCGTGGGGTGTGGCGAAAGTTTTGTGCAGATTAAAATGCATTATATCAAAGCCCATAGCACCGGGTTTTGTATAGCCCATTATCCCGTTGAGGTTAGCCCCATCGTAATACAGTAAAGCTCCTTTTTCATGCACCATCTTTGCTATTTTAACTATTTCATATTCAAATATTCCCAGCGTATTCGGATTTGTTATCATAAACGCGGCGGTTCTATCCGATAATGCGGAGGAAAGAGCGTTCAAATCCACGGTGCCATCCTCCTTGGATGGGATCTCCACAACATCAAAGCCCGCCATGGCGGCGCTGGCAGGATTTGTTCCGTGAGCAGAATCAGGCACTATAACCTCGCTCCTATCTTCGTTTCTAACTTCAAAATATTTTTTGACTATAAGCATTCCCGTAAACTCCCCGTGGGCTCCGGCTGCTGGTTGTAAGGATACAGAATCCATACCCCCTATTTCCTTCAGCATTTCCTGAAGTTCGTACATTATTTGCAAAAATCCCTGTACTGTTGATTCGTGTTGAAGAGGATGTGAATACATAACTTCCGGTCTTCTTGAAAGAATCTCCGAGTATTTTGGGTTGTATTTCATCGTGCACGAGCCAAGAGGATATGTGTTTGTATCCACACCATAATTCATCTGAGATAGGCGGGTATAATGCCTCACAACCTCGTATTCCTCATTATCGGGTATTTCAATGTTCTCCCTTATAAGTTCTCTGGGAATTTCGGAAAGTATGGAATCGTCCACATCATCCAGATAATATGTATTTTCGCCCTCCATCTCAAAAATTAGGGGTTCGTCGTATCTCGCCTGCCTGTACATCATTCATCACCTCCATATTCCCTCAGAACATTAGCGAAATAATCTATCTCTTCTTCAGTGTTCATTTCCGTAGCTGCCAAAAGCATTCCGTTGTTTTCCAGTTCAGGAAAGCATTCTTTGGGTAGAGGTGGTCCAATATTTATGCCTCTTGAAATTAAGTATTCCTGAATTTTGTAGGGATTGTGCGGGAAAGTTGCTACAAACTCATTGAATATAGGTCCGAATTTTGGCGCGGTAAATGAATGCAGAGAATCAATTTTCTCCGCAAGTTTTCTTGCCATTTCCATGTTCTTTAAAGCAAGTTTTCTCAAACCACTTCTGCCCAAAATGGCTATATAAACCGCCGACATAACGGCACATAGTGCCTCGTTCGTACATATATTGCTCGTAGCCCTCTTTCTTCTTATGTGCTGTTCCCTCGTCTGTAAAATCATGCAGAATGCCCTTTTATCATCGGAATCCTTCGTCATTCCTATGATTCTCCCAGGCATCTTTCTTGCATATTCCTCCTTGGTTGCGAAAATTCCAAGCAAAGGTCCTCCGAAATTTGGAGGATTGCCTAGAATTTGTCCTTCCCCTATTACTATATCTGCGCCATATTCTCCAGGAGGTTTTAAAACGGCCAAACTTAGAGGATTGACTCCCACGACTAACAGAGATTTGTTTTCCAATATGTCCTTCACTTTCGTAACATTTTCATCAATAACTCCGTAGAAATTTGGTATTTCAACATACACTCCCGAAGTATCATTATCAACCATTTCCGCAAGAGAATCCAAATCCATCTTTCCCTTCTTCATAGGATACTTCAGTATTTCCATACCCAGACCCCAAACATAGTTTTTGAGGACGGATTCCTTCTCCCAGTAAATCCTCTCTGGAATAAGGAATTTTTTCTTTCCGTTTATTCTATAGCACATTCTGGCCGCCTCTCCTAGCGAGGTGGAAAAATCATACATAGAGGAGTTGGCGAAATCCATGCCAGTCAGTTCAGCCATAAAACTCTGGTATTCAAAAAGAGCCTGCAAAATTCCCTGAGATATTTCTGGCTGATATGGTGTATAGGATGTATAGAATTCGGAACGGGACGCAATTTCAATTACTGCAGAGGGTATATAATGGGTATAAACACCGCAACCGGCGAAATTTATAACCTTCTTGTTTTTTGAAAGAATTTTTTCCGCCTCTTGCATAACTTCCATCTCGCTTTTTGGTGGAGGAAGATTCAGTCCTTCCCTTACCTCCTTCGGTATGTCACTGAAAAGTTCTTCTATACTGCTAACACCTATTTCTTTGAGCATTTCTTCATACATAAAAAGGGAATAAGAAAAAAATATTAAAAACCTATCTCCTTCTGCGGTTTATTAAAATAGTCGGCACCGCAATGCAGAACAATACTATCCAAACTGCGGGTATTTCTGATATGCTTCCGGACATCATTATATCCAGCTGTACTGTAGTATCGTTTCCAAGTGTTGTGGAATTTTCGCCATAGGCATTACCTATTGAAACATAAACTTTCAGTACATCGCCTGCGTTGGCGGATATTTGTACAGAGTAGAATCCAGACGAATCCGTTTTGGTCAAAGTTACTACGGTATCGTTAATAGCAATATATACTGATACATTTATGGCAGGGCTTCCATTGGGATAATAAACATATCCCTGTACAGTATATGTTGTTCCTGCTGCACTACCCCCTAGCAACCAAGTAATTATTCTGTCCATCAACTGTGCACCAGTAGTTGAATCTGCGTTTTCCACGGCTTCAAACGAAAATGCCAGAAATACCGTTCTGTATTTCCCACCGTCCAATCTGACAGCTGTTGGCTGTCCGTTGTAGGTGAATATAGCAGCACCTCCGTTACCGACAGTTATGGTATCCGCATAATTGGTGTATGGATAGTTTAGAGTTAAGGATAATCCATCTCCAATGGGGTCCCCGCTAACCCCAACTACAGATGTGTAACTTACATCGTTGTTTACTTCCGATACTCCAAGATAGTTGTTTATGAATGTATTGGATATGCTTCCATCACTCCCACCAGATACATCCCATAGATAATCCTGTGAACTGAGGAACAATCTACCACCGTTCTCTAGGAATTGGATGAGGTTGTTCTCATCTGTGGATGAAAGAGTTGATGTGTAATCATCGCCAGTGGTCCATATAACTACCTTATATCTCAGTAAAGTATCGGCGGAAGGAGACCCCAAGTTGCTGACATCCCATATATCATAGGAATATCCAGCATCATTCAACGCATTTATGAAATAAGATTCGTAATTGTAGCCGTCATCATCATCCACCAGAAGAATTATCTTTGTTGATACTATTGTTGTTGTGGAAACAGTAGCCATTTTTGATGGATTTCCACTTGATACGACCTCAACAAATATTATCGCTTTATCCCCATCGGTTGAATTTTCCGGCGCTTTAACCGTGAGGTTTACTGTGGACACCTCTCCAGGTGCTAAGGTAATGTATGTCGGAAATACGGCCGCAATCCACCCATCCGTAGCGCCGTAGGTTCTTATCGTATATGAGTCATCGTAGGTTCCTGTGTTTCTCACGGTTACAGTATAAGTTGTTGTTTCGTTTGGTCTTACATACGATTCGTTTGTTTCGCATACTGCACTTACTCCATAACCGTAAATCGTGATGTTGACCTTACCTGTGTTGTTTCTTTCGTTTAACTCTGCTATGCTGTGAGTTGAATCGGCTAAGGCAAGAATAGTGTGTTCTCCAACTACGCCGGTTGTATTCCACTGATAACTGACCTGCGCACTACCATTTATCGGTATGTCTCCCGCATTTAGGGTTGCTATTTCGTTGTTAGGCGCGATTGCATCAAGATAAAATGTGACATTTACATTGTATGAATCGTTGTTTCCCAAATTATGCACCGTGGCAGTTATGGTGACAATATCTCCTTCATTTGGATTTGACGGGCTAACTTGTACATCGGAATCCTCTATAACCAGATCAGGAATATCCGTTCTGGGTATGAGTTCTATCCTAACCATTTGGAACCAAGAGAAGTCTGTGCCGTCGTAAGATCTAGCGAATATGTAGTGGGTACCGATTGAGAGGTTGGATATATCAAGGGTTATGCTCCACGAGTCGGTGCCTGCAGCGTCAATCCAATCACCTCTATCCAGTTTCACCTGAACTTTTTGGACGGAGCCATCCGGGTCGCTTGCCGTGCCCTGGACGGTTATGGTTCCTGCGGTTATTGGTACTGAAGAGCCGTCGGTGGGCGAGGTGATTTGGCAGAGAGGTTCTTGGTTATTAATATCGTTGTTGGCGTTGAGCATTTCATCGTACTGTGTTTCTATGACGAGATAAAAATTGCTTCCAAGATCCGTTGCATCATTTGTCTCCGCAATACCGCATCCGCCGAATGCATCTACTATACAGCCTGTTCCTATGCTTATGTTGTCCAGTACCCATTTAGCGGCGTTCTTTATCTCCGGGTCGTTGATGTTGTTGTAGATGTACTGGACGAAATCACCGAGGTCCTTGTGATACCCGTAATAATCTTGGGCGTTGCTCCATGCTGAGCTTATGACCGATGAGTAGGTTCCTGCTTTATGTTTCAATTTCTGGCAGAACCAGTTGAATGCGGGTATGAAGTAGTAGTCAAATCTGGTGTTGTTCACGGCGGAGAAAGTGGAGAGTGAGTTATCATCAGCGTTATTCACATGGTAGTATGCGTATTCTTCGGGTGTGGTTTCCGGCTGTGTAGTCAGTTTGTTAATTAAATTCACATAGTTCCATCCGGCACCACCCTCCACTTGCTCAGAAGCGAGTGTGTAGTTCACATACTGCTTAACCTGGTAATCCGCCGCCAGTTCCGCCATCAAGCAAGCGTCGTATCCGTAACAATCAATTTCTCTGCCTATGGTCTCGTATATTGTTTTGAGAGCATACTTTATCTCCGGCAGATTCAGATTATCGCTGCCGTCGGTATCGTCCCAGCACGCACCGTTGTAGGAACCGCCGTGGTTCCACAAATCAAGCATGTAGTATTTAGCGGGGTAATTCTGCACGGTCCAGGTAACGAAATCAATGAGGGTTTGCGGGTCACCCATATTCTCTTCGGAATTGAGCCATGGAGCGGATAGTTGATGCTTACCTTGGGAATCTATGTAGAAGAGCTCGGTATCTCCGCTTCCATCATGGTCTTGGAGAACAACGACATAAACCTTTCCATCGCCGTTCGGATCAAAACCGTCCATCATTTGTTGCACATCGTCATTTCCGTAAGAATCAAGATTGTTATCGCCGTCCAGATACACCATATAAGTCCACATAGCGGGCTGTCTCGGTTCGGTTCTCGGAATATTGTTCGTGCTTAGTATAATCTTGCTCACGCTATTCCTCCATATTTCGCGGAGGTTCGGGAACGAGAATTCCCGAGTTATGAGATGATTTGGCGATTCCTCTTTAACTATAATCTTTCCGTTTTTGAACTCTATGCTCCGCACGGCCCCGATTTCATCCGCGATCTTCTTCCTCTCCTTCAAAGAATATCCGGATAGTTCGGCTATGTAAACGGAATGGACCTCACGCCATGCAACATAGATATGGCCGCGGAACTTGAATATGAGGGATGTGGTTGCAGGGCCGTCGGAAATTTTCAACCTATGCCAAACACCGTCGTACATATAGAGGTAAGGGGTTCTGCCGATTACCGAGGAAACAAAGACCCTGCCGTCGGAATCCGCGAACAGATAAGGATACTCGCCACCCACATAAACTGGCGAGGCCCATCTTTCGCCATCGTAGAATGTGTAATAAGTCTCAAAATTTCTTGCGTAGGCAACGGTGTAAATCAAGTGGATATTACCGCCGATCTCCAGAGATTTATGGCTGAAGATTTCCCTTCCTAAATTGGCGAGGAAACTCTTCACAACATCCTCACAACCTGCATTGGGGCTCAACCCAACGGCATTTACCTGCACGCTCAATCCCAGAACAATGAACATCACCCACACCAGCATAACTATCCTTCGGACCATTCTACCACCACGGCATAATAAAAAGATAAAGTATTATATAACCTTTTTCCTTCCAACCTTCCAACTAACTCTATTATTATACTTTTATTATACTTTCTTTGATACCTCCTCCATATAATCAACCAAATCGCTTATTTTTTGAGATAGAATTTTTAAAGATTTCTTTATTTCTTCCATAGATTCTCTGGCCTTCGGTGTGGAAACAGCACCGTGTGCGGTTGGAACTATAAGCCCCTCATGCTCCAGCACTCTAAGAGAGTATCTTACCTTGTGGTCTGGTATATTTAGATTTTTTGAAAGTTTCATTATGCCTATTCCCGGTGTTTGCCCCTCTCTTTCTTTTTTCTTTTCGTCCCTCATTATCTCAACAAGTATGCGAATATGGCGATGCAGCAGATTTATTTCTTCTCCCACTCTTTTTATAAACTCAACCTTCAGAGCAATCACCCCTGTCATGTGTTATCACAGATTAGGATAATGGGAATCCCCTATATAATTGTTGCTATTATACAGCACAGAAATTTAAAAATTTAGTGGACCGGCGGGGATTTGAACCCCGGGCCTCCTCCATGCCAAGGAGGCGATCTACCGGGCTGATCTACCGGCCCTTTCGCAGGGTGATTAGTAAATTTAATTTTAAATTTTGCGCTTACCCTTATATGTGAGTAGGGTAGTTATCGTTAAATGTGAGAAGTATTCCGATATCAGAAAATCCGTTGAGAAGGGGATGAAACTGTTCGGTGATTTAGAAATAAACTGTGGAGAAAGAGTTTTACTCAAGCCAAATCTTCTTATGGCTGCTGATCCCTCAAAACACATAACCACGCACCCTCTAATTATAAAATCTGTAGGAGAGAAACTGAAAAAGTATGGTGCAAAACTTGTGATTGGGGATTCTCCAGCAGGTATATTTACAAAAAATCGCTTGAAAAAAATTTACGAACTAACTGGGATGGATGCAATCGCTAAGGAATTGGGAGTGGAACTCAACTACGACACTTCTTACAGAAAAGTAGAGATAAACGGAAGGGTTTTAAGAACTCTGGAAATTGCGAATTTTGTCCTCAGTGCGAATAGAATTATTACTCTTCCCAAGATGAAGACGCATACACTAACAACATTCACCGGTGCAATTAAAATATTATATGGCTGCGTTCCCGGATTACGAAAGACGTATTACCACGGTAGATTTCCACGCGCAGGCGAGTTCAGTAAGGTACTTCTTGATGTCTATGACGCGATAAAAACAGATTTTGTTGTGATGGATGCGATATACGCTATGGAAGGAAGCGGGCCATCTGCAGGCACACCACGGAAAGTAGGATTACTTTTATTTTCGGACGATGGAATAGCGATGGATGTGGTTAGTTGCGAAATTCTGGGGATACCCGTTGAAAGAGTTCCTTATCTTGCAATATTAAAATCCGAGAATAGAATACCAAAAATAGAGATAGAGGGAGAGGATGTAGAAGAAGTAAAGGTTAAAGATTTCAAGTATCCGAGAGTTGTAAACACCGGAAGGATGGCGAATTCGTTCATCCTCTCTGTATTGACAACGATTGAAAAGAAACCGTATCCTGACCATTCAATATGCACCGGCTGCGGCGAATGTTATCTTGTATGTCCACAACGAGCCATACGGATTGTGAATGGTAAGGCTATTATTGACTATACAAAATGCATAAAATGTTTCTGCTGTCAAGAATCCTGCCCCTATCATGCGATAAAACTCCGAAGGATTTTCAGAAACAGAAGTCATAGGGTTTAGACCAAACATAATATAAAACTATTTATACCGAAAAACATATACAGTATCGGTGAGGCGCCATGAAGTCACTGATAAAGGATGTATTGAGTAAATATGAGGTTTCGGAGAGGGAAGATAAAACCACGATGCCTTTACCAACAGATACACAAGCAGATGCGGAATTGGAGGAGATTTTGAAAAGTTTGAGAACCGTTATAAAGATAGTGGGTTGTGGTGGGGCTGGATGCAATACCATAAACCGTATGATGGAGGAAGGAATAGTTGGTGTGGAGTTAATAGCCGCAAACACTGATGCTCAACATCTCTTAACAATAAAAGCACATCGTAAAGTTCTGCTGGGAAGGAGGATAACCCGAGGTCTTGGAGCGGGTGCCATGCCCCAGATAGGTATGGAAGCAGCCAAGGAATCTGAAGAAAAACTTAGAGAACTTCTCCAAGGTAGCGATTTGGTGTTCATAACTGCCGGCCTAGGTGGAGGAACGGGCACGGGCTCCGCTCCTATTGTAGCGAAAATAGCGAAGGAACTCGGCGCCCTTACAATCGCGGTTGTTACCTTACCTTTCAAGGCAGAAGGAAGAATGAGGATGGAAAACGCCTACTGGGGTCTTGAAAAGTTGAGGGATTCCGCGGATACAGTTATAACCATTCCCAACGATAAGCTCTTGGAGATTGTTCCTAGATTGCCTCTTAATCTCGCTTTCCGCGTGGCGGACGAAGTTCTTGTAAGAGCCATAAAGGGTCTAACCGAAATGATCACAAAACCGGGATTGGTCAATCTGGACTACAACGATTTGAAGACCATAATGAAGAGTGGCGGAGTAGCGATGATAGGGCTCGGTGAGAGTGAAGCGCCAGGTGATGAGAGGATAATTGAGGCACTGGAAAATGCTATAAACTCGCCACTTCTTGAAGTTGATATATCCACCGCCAACGGAGTTTTGGTAAATGTTATCGGCGGTCCGGATATGACCGTAAGCGAGGCGGAACGCGCGGTTGAAGAGATTCAGAAGAAGGTTAGCAATAACGCCCGTATAATATGGGGTGCGACCATAGATCCAAACTATGAAGGGAAGATTTCGGTGCTTATAGTAGCAACCGGAGTAAAATCCAAGCAAATCTTAGGTAAGCGCAGTTTGGATGAACTCAGGCGGGAATACGGGGTGGATGTAATAACTTGACCTCAATACTTATTAAAAATTCATGGATAGTTTCGCATCCCCGAAAAATTCTGCAGGGCAATTTATATATAGAGGACAACTTAATTTCTGAGATAACTCCAAAAAACATGGAGGCGGATTTTGTAATAGAAGGTAGAAACCTTGTGGTCTGTCCAGGATTTGTGAATTCCCACACGCATGTTGCGATGAGCATAATGAGGGGATTTCTTGACGATATGGAATTCACGGAGTTCCTGAGAAAAACATCTGAGATAGATGCCAGAATGGAGGAAAGGGACATTTACTTGGGCGCGAAGTTGGGAATAATTGAAATGATAAGGAGCGGCACTACTCTATTTTTTGATATGTATTACGGAGAGGATATTGTGGCGAAAGTTGCGAAAGAACTAGGTATAAGGGCTGCACTTGGTTGGGCTGTGGTGGATGAAGACAAAACAACCCAAAAAGGAAATCCGTTGAAAAACGCTGAAAGATTCATAAAGGAATACAGAAACGAAGATAAAATATACCCGATGATTGCGCCGCACGGTGTGTATTCATGTAGCGATGAAACCCTCCTTAAATCCAAGGAAATCGCGGATAAATACTATGTGCCCGTTCATATGCATACCGCCGAATCCAGAGAGGAGGTTTATGGGCATTACAAGAGAAAAGGTAATAGAATAATTGAGTATCTGAGCGATCTTGGAATTCTATCCCCGAAATTTATGGCCGTCCACGCGGTGTGGCTCACAATGCGGGAGGTAAAAATTTTGAAAGAAAGTGGTGCAACTGTGGTTCACTGTCCCACAAGCAATATGAAATTGGGGATAGGAGGATATCCTCCGATACCCGAGATGATGGAGTATGGAATAAATATAACCATAGGGACGGATAGTGCAGCAACAAACAACTCCTTAGACATCTTCCGAGAGATGAGGATGGCCGCGTTAATTCACAAAAATTCCAGATGGAACCCCTCTCTTCTAAAAGCGGAGGAGGTCTTTAAGATGGCAACCGAAAATCCCTACATATTTCTATCACTGAAAGGTGGTAGGATAGAGGAGGGTTACCTTGCGGATATATGCATTATTGACGGAAACGATTTATCCATGCAACCTCTTTCAAAAAGCAATATAATAAACAATATTGTTTATTCCGCCACAGCCCAAACGGTAAAATACACTATTGTTGGTGGCAAAATACTTCAATGGAAAAAACATCTTCAGGAGATTTTGAATGATATTAATGATTCGGAGGTATTCCTATGGTTGAGTGGAATGAAGAATTTAGAAAATTAGTAGATGAAACGGTAAAGGAA
>CAYVVU010000009.1:0-20210 GCA_964455305.1 uncultured Thermoplasmata archaeon | reverse complement strand
ACATATCTCGGATTGCACGAGTACGATGATAAAATGAGCAAAGGAAGCAGAGAGGAATTTCTTGAAGATTTAAGAATGGCGGAAGAGGTATCCGAAAAACTTTCGGAAATCCCTGAGGAATATCTCAACTATGATAACCGCATAGATTACGAACTTCTTGAAATGTTTTTGGAAGAGAATGTGTTCTACTTAAAGGATTTACAGTTCTGGAGAAAAATGCCGGATGCTGCGGAGCATATAGGCAACGCGATATTTCCACTCTTTGTCAGGGATTTTGCACCTATGGAGATTAGGATGAAATCAATAAACTCCAGATTGAAACTGGCGCCGAATTACATTGAAAATACTATGAAAAGGATAGATATGCCCGTGAAAATTTTTATTGAAATAGAGAAGCAAACGGTGAGGATGGCTCCGTTCTTCCTCGCCACGGTAGTTGATGTAGGGGGTAAATATGTTGATGAACTTCACGATACTGCAGAAAAATTACATAATAAATTTGAAGATTATGAAAGATATCTGGAAGATTTATCAAAAGATGCTGAGGAGCGCTTCTGGATAGGCAAAGATAATTTGCAGAAACTCCTAAAATTAAGAGGAATTGAATTATCCGTTGAGGAAATATTGGCCATAGGGGAAAAATATCTCAGAGAACTCAAAGAGAAAAGAGAGAAAATAGCGGTAAAGATTGCGGGAAGTGTTGAAGAAGCGTGGAAGAAAATAAAAGAAAAATCACCCAGGAATTTTGAAGAGATGCTTCACCTTTATGAAAAATATATAAAAAGTGCAAGGGAATTCGTCGTGAAAAGCGGATTTTGCGATTTACCGGAAGGAGAAAATGTAAGGGTTATACCTACACCGGAATATCTGAGACATTTAATTCCATTTGCGGCCTACTATCCACCGCCTAAATTTGAGGAAAAACTTGAAGGTCTGTATATAATAACTCCTCCGCCTACGGGAGATTACGGGGAGCATAATGAATATTCAATAGCAAACACATGCGTTCATGAAGCGTATCCCGGACATCATACGCAGTTCTGTTGGGCAAACAAACATAGATCAATAATCAGAGCCATCGGAAATTATCCAGTATTTGTTGAGGGATGGGCTCACTATTGCGAGGAGGCCGTCGCGGAACTTGGATATAACAATACCGATGAACACGAGTTTATCCGCCTCACCGATATGATATGGAGGGCGGTGAGAATAATCGTAGATGTGAAATTGTCCTGCGGTGAGATGGGTGTAGAGGATGCCATAAAATTTATGGTTAGTGAAACTGGAATGGATGAGAATAGTGCCAGAGCGGAGGTAATGAGATATACGCAAACTCAAGGATATGCGCTCTCCTATCTTCTCGGTAAACATTTGATAAAGAAAATGAGAGAAGAGATTGAAAACATGCTGGGAGATAAGTTTGATT
This sequence comes from uncultured Thermoplasmata archaeon, assembly GCA_964455305.1. Classification (GTDB taxonomy): domain Archaea; phylum Thermoplasmatota; class Thermoplasmata; order Thermoplasmatales; family CAYVVU01; genus CAYVVU01. The sequence continues at coordinate 18,784 of CAYVVU010000009.1, read as the reverse complement.
TGAGATGGTTCCACAATACGATATTGAAAGAGGGTACTCTTCCTATAAAAATTCTCCGGAAAATTGTGAAGGATAAGGCGAGAGAATTACTTTCCTAAAATTTTCTTTGCGTTTTCGTCTCCTATCTCCTCGGCTATGCTCATACACCACTCTTCAAGTTCTTCGTCCCTTTTACCTTTAGCGCGCAAGTACATTACAACAGGTATAGCGGTATATAGTGCATAGCTCTTTAATTCCTTTTCGTACAGTGTATTAAGTATATTGTGCACTTCCTCATAATTTTGTTCAAGAAGATTTTTGTATACGCCAACAGTTATTTTGTAGGGAAAATCGTTTCTTTCCCACTCCATATACTTCTCAAGATACATCTTTATTTTCTCGTCATCTCCAAGCCACGCATACACATCGCAAAGGTGAGAATACGCATTTTGCTTATAGTTTCTAGGTGTTCTTTCGTTCTCAACTACCTTTTCAAACAACTCTCTACATTTCTCAATCTCACCTTTCACGAGAAGGATGGCGCCTCTCAGATAATCTTTTATTATATCGTCTGCCTCTAATTCTATACCCTCTTCAACTAGTTTTTCTCCCTCATCAACCTTTCCGATTATAATGTAATGATATCCCAGCATAAATTTTATATTTCTCAGAATCCAAAGGTTCTCTTTAGCATATTCAAGCCCTTCCTTATAGTTTTTTATAGCCTCTTCATATTTACCCATATCCGATAGAAGATTTCCGTAATTATACCTGGCTAGTGCTATCAACGAGAGGTCGTCTATGACTCTACATATTTCTATACTTTCCTCTAAACTTTTGAGGGCTTTTTCGTAATCTCCGAGGCGGGAATAAAGCGTGGCGAGATTGTGAACTATACTGGGGATTATACGCACATAGCCTATTTCATCGGCCAATTTTTTGGATTTTTCATAGTATTCTAAGGATTTATTGTATCTGTAGTCGTTGTCGTAGGCCACACCTAAATCCATAAGGATTCTCACCATCTCCGGATGTTTGCTGTATCTTTCTGAACTCTCAAGTATTTCCCTCGCTTTTTCCATATATTCTATTGTCTTATCTATATCCCTTTTATGATGAGATACAACACCTAAGGTTTTCATAACAACTGCTTTCGTGTAATCTTTCTCTGCGAGTTTCCACGCATCTTCTAAAAGTTTTTCTCCGGTCTTTATGCGATTTATGTAAGGTGAGATGAAGGCCATTTTAGCAAGTATTAAAGCTTTCTCGTCACCATCAACATTTTGTGAGGCATTCTCCAGTATTTTGTATGCTTTCTTATATTCTGCCTGATCCATATAATATTCCGCGAGGAATATAGTTGCGGATGTATAGTAAGGGCTATCCTTCGGAATCTTCTCAGCGTATGTAGGTATATTCTTTATTTCTCCGAGTATATGATTGGAAAGTATTAACATATAATATATCTCATCACTTTCCACCCCCATACTAAGCAAAGATTTCAGGAACCATATAGATGTACGAAATGCACCGATTCTTTGAGCATACCGTGCTGCCTCCAGCAAATATTTTGAAGCCTTATCTCTTACACCACCCAAAAAATAATGTTTCGCAAGCAAAAATACATCTCCACCATTTCTCTCTAAATATTCTGCTATTTTCTTGTGGAGAATTCTCTTGTGTATTTTGCTCATTCTGTTGTATATTGCTCTCTGCATCTGCAGGTATTTGAATCTGTATCCTTCTTCTCCTTCCACAATAAAATCGTACTTTATCAGCTCCTCAATAGCTTCTATTCCCTCCTCCTCTTTAAGACCTGCAATTTCTATTATTTCATCTCCTTGGAAATCTCTGCCATAAACCGCTGCCACTCTTATGAACTTCTTAGCGTTATCAGAAATCATATCGTATTTTCTTAATGTTAGGGATTCCAGAGTTTTGGGAATTATTATGTCCTCAGTAGTTATCATAGGGTTCCATGCTTTGCTTTTTGGGTCTATTAGCCCTTTCTCAGCAAGTTCTTTAAGAAGTTCATTTATGAAATATGGATTTCCATCCGTTTGTTCGTATATTACTCTGAGGACATCCTCGGGTATATTGTAGCCGAGAATTTGAGTGAGCAGGATTTTTACCTCGTCAAAATTCAGTCTCCGCAGGGTTATTCTTTCCACATTGGGGTTGGTCTCTATCCTGCGCAATATATCCACGAACATATGTTCTCCTTCTTCCAAGATTAAATCCTCTGGTCTGTATGCACCGATGAGCATTATTCTTCTGTTCTCCAACGAGCGAAGTATGTAGAGGAATACCGTTAGGCTTCCCTCATCCATCCACTGTATATCATCAACGAAAATTATTATTGGTCTCTTTTCCGAAAGTTCCACTATTCTCTTCCTTATCCTTTCTGGAATTTGCATGCTCCTTACTTCAAGTTCGTCCTTTTCTGCGTAATCTCCACCAGCAGGTATGAAAAGAGAACTTTCCGTGGATGTCGTCGCCATAGGAGCCACGAACAATCCTTCACTTCCTAAATCCTCATCCTTCAATTTTGGAAGTATTTCCAGAAATGGCAGGTAAGGTTCAACACTCTTATACACTAATCCCTGAACTCTTATATAAAGAGCATCAACATTTTTGGCGAAATACTCAACTAATGTGGTTTTCCCTATACCGGCCTCCCCCTCTATTAGAATGCATTTACCCCTCCTATCCAAAACATCTTCGTATGCTTTTCGTAGTTGTTTAAGATTTTCATCCCTTCCAACAAGTTTCTTTAAATTTTTAAGAAATTCTGTCAATTCTCCTCACCTCCTTTTATGAATTTTAAATCTCTGTTAATCATATCCTTGATGTATGAATATTTGACATTTGTAGGCACTTTATTCTCTGCAAGAGAAATATAACATCTTGACATCTCCTCCAACCAATCACTGTTGAGATCCTTTGATATTTTATGGGCTTCCATAAATTTCCGTGTTGCATTTATAACATCTCCCATTCTTAGATATACCCTCCCCCATTCTATTAGTATCTGGGCTTCAATATATGGTATCTTGATTTTGCGGAAAAAATTATATGCCTTTTCCAGTAGTTTGCTTGCTTCGCGAAACATACCCCTCTCCAACTTTATCCTTCCATAACTTACAAGGAAATAGTGGTATTCCACTATGTATTTTTTTTCATCTGTTTTTCTTAAAGTATCTTCAATTATTCTCTCCGCCTCATCCAATTTACCTATATCTATCATTATTTCTTCCAAGTTGAATATGGGAAGAAGTGCTAGACGGTTATCCGGATCTATACCTATCGCTTTTTTATAGAGTTCCATAGCCATATTATCGTTTCCCGATACCATTTCCACTATTCCCAGATCGTTTAGAGCGAGTATTTTCAGATCATTATCATCAGCCTTTAGTGCAAATTCATAGCTTTTTTTCAAATGATTTCTGGCATCATCAAGTTTTCCACGATGTAAATTTACTATGCCCAGAATGCGATGGGCTACAGCTAGTTTTTCAAAATCCTTCTCCCGAAGGCATTTTTTTCCATATTCCTCCGCAAGAGAAAAATTCCCAGCAGATATATGATACCAAGCCAGTATGGAATTATGGTCAGGTATATCTTCAAATTTATCTATGTACTCATCCAGCAATCTCGGTTGGGAGGTGAGTATGGCCACACGCCCGAATAATGTTAGAGCTTTTGTGAAATCTTCCTTCTCCACATCCTTTATTTCCATTGCCTTTTTCAGGTATTCCATACTCTCTCCGAGGCCTGCCCTCTTTATTGAGAGCTCTGCCGCAGTTAAATACAGTTTGAACGCCTTTTTGTTATTTCCCGCGAGTTTGTGATGCAATGCAGCCAAAGCATACCTCCCTTTCCACTCCAGAAATCCTGCTATTATAGAATGATAGGTTTTTTTCTCGTAGTCGCTTATCATTTTCCTTATCATTGCTGCAACTCTTCCTGAAGCAACCCTTATTTTTTCACCCTCTTCCACTATCCACCCATTATCAAGCAATACATCCACAGAATCAGCAATCTTCTCAATATCATCGGATGTTAAAGCGCACAATTCCTCAACATTTATCGGTATTTCTATCAGAGATAGAATTTTAAGAATCTTCTGGGGGTGAGGGTTCATAGAATAAAACTTGTTTTGGAGCGCGGAAAAGATTACTTCTTCTTTGTAAAGTTCGCCCCTCATCATATATTTTATCATATTTATATCTCCAGATGCTATTTCCAATAAGTTCTTTATGTATTCCTCTGATATGCTTTCCCTGGCCTCATTCTTTATTATCTCTACAAGATACTTTTCTTCCAGAGGTTTAATCTCTATTTCCTCTATGACTCCCTCTCTATGAAGAATGGGGAGAATTTCTCTCAATTCAGAGAACTTTATAAAATCGCTTCTTACTATTATTATAAGCATGACCTTCATCGTGGAGATTATTCTTGAGAGATAGAGTATGAAATGTGCACTTTCCTTTCCAAGGTTTTCGGCATCATCTACCACTATAACCAACGGTTCCTTATCCAATAACTTTTCTTTTATTGCCTGATATGCGCTCACTCGTGTTGATAGTATTATTTTTTCTAAACTCTCCTTTATGACTTCGGGTGGTAATCTGCTTCGCAGAAATCTCATTAGGTCTTCATCAAATATTTTCTCACCCACATATGATATAAATGGCTCCAACGGATTGGATTTGTACTCCACCGAAAAATACTTTGAGGGTACTTTTGAAGAGAACTCCTTTATTAGCGTTGTTTTCCCAACACCACTTTTCCCATGTAGAAGTATAACTTTACCTCCTTCGCTCTTTACCTCTTCAAACTTCTCAAGCAACAGCTTCATTTCGGATTCACGGTTCAGCATATAAATGGGTATGGTATAATGGGTATTTTAATTTAGCGCTCTTTCGTACCTTCACCGCGAATCGGAACCATAAAAAGTGGTGCTTTTCTGGAAAATAGATACATCACTAGGAAAAGAATACCTATTATTGCAAGGACATATTCTCTTCTTATAATGTAAGGGTTTGATATGGCTACATTTTTCGCAGATTGCTTTAAAGTTTTTGTAGCATAACTATCGGAAATCTGCAATATTCCTACATAATCCACATAGGTGTACATCTCGCTCAAATGCTCACTGTTTCCGTCATCCGCCCATATCTCTATGTGGTAGGGGGTTTTGGTTAAAAACCCAACGAACTTTATTTGTCCGAGATCTGAAACTACATCGCAATCCACTTCGCCAATATCTGGTATGTAAGTTCTTACCCAGGCATGATATCCCCATGTTGTTCCATCATACAACAATCCATAAACAACCCACGCGGGAATGCCTATGCTTCTGGCCAAGGAAACATATAGAAAAGATAGTTCGTCGCAATCCCCACTACCCGAGTGGAGAACTTCCACGGCGGATTTTATGTAATCTCTCGTTGATGCCTCGTAATGGTAGTTTCTCGCAATATAAGTATGGATGGCCTTGAGTTTGTCAAGAATGGTTGAGTACTGCGAAGTTATTTTTAAAGCGAGTGTCCGTATTTCTTCATTATCAACGAATATCACATATTTTGTGGAATCCTGAGTTCTGATATATTCACTGTGTAGATACTTTTCTTTATATTTCTGAGGTATGTCATTTAAAGTGGAAGATGATTCCTGTTCCCACACCCTTCCATATGAAACGCCACTGTACTCAATTTTTATACTATCTCTGTGATTTATATTCCAATCCCAGAATGTTGTGAATGTTTTCTGGGTGGTATGCCGAGACCCCTCAATTTGCTTTACATATATATTCTGCGATGAGGTATTTTGGGGAATAGCTACTTGAAGATGTGCGCGAACAAAATTTCCACTAAGAGTTATAGTTCTAGTAAAATCAAAAACAATTTTTTCGGGTACGAATGTAACATCAATTGGGACGACGAGAGGCTTAACCGCAGGAATCAGAAGAATAAATGTGGAAATCAGCACGATGCCAACTACTATATCCGCTTTCCAACTCATTCATTTTTCCTCCTTAATTTTTTCCTTGCCTCCTTTGGCAGGGTTTTCTTTATCTTATCAGGGATAATGAAAAGGAGGAATATAAAAGGAGCGGTTATAATCGCGGTTATGTAAGGATGAAAGTTCCAGATGTAAGGGAGGAGACAGATGTTATAAAGCGCCTGCAAGACGAATGAATAGCCCATATATCTCGTAATTTCTTTTGTGGCTATACCTTTAGCGACAAAAAAACCGCACATGAACTGTGTGTACGATAAGGAAAATGCCATAAGGATGAAGGATAAAACCTCTTCAAATCCGAATATATCATGAACTAAGTAATATCTGTAGGAGAGGCCTGCTATGAAAGTTCCAGCAATTCCGAGACCTAATGCGGAGCCATAAAATACAAGACGAAAATCCTTCTTGATTTTTTTCCTCGCAAGTATAACGAATTTTGTGAGCTCCATAAGTAATGCGAAGAAAATAACGAATATGATACTCATATCAAGGTAGGAGGATGTGGAATATGATAGTATTATGAAAAAAAGCGAGAGAACAATTCCTATCATGAAACCAATCACTAGGTAGAAGAAGAACTTTTTATCATCAAAAAGACCTTCAAAGTTTCCCATGGTCCAGTAGGATATTAGGAGTGGGGGGATAACGCCTCCCAAGAGGGCTATCTGGAAGTACATGCTATCTCCTCTCCCTGAACTTCGCCCAGACTATGAGCATGGATGGAAGGAGTACTATAGCTGCGAGCAAACTGTAAAGTATGGTTAGTGACGAGAGTATCCCAAAGACCCTTATGGGAGGCATGGAGGAAAGAATGAGTGCTCCGAAACCACTCATACTTGTTAGGGCGGAGCCCATAAGAGCTGAGCCAGTGTATCTTACCGCCCTCAAGGAGGATTCTTGATAATCCCTTCCCTCGCCCAGATATTCTTCTATGAAGCGGTGCGATATATGTATTGAGTAATCAATACCCATACCTATTGTTAGGGCAAGTATTGTTACTGTGAGAACATTGAAAGCGTACCCGCCGATATACATAGTTATGAAAACCCAGGTGAGGACAACGGCGACTGGTATTCCCGTTAAGAGACCTATGGTTAGAGAGCGGGTTAGTATGAAGAACACTATGAAAAGAAGTATTGCGGAAATGATCATAGTCATTAGTACGGAGTTCCACATACTCTTCTGAAGACCATCCGTTATTATGTATGTGAGTATAGGAGCACCCGTAATTACAACATCCCCCGTCTTTATTACCTTCGCATCATCGCGGAGTTCATCGTAAACCGCCTTCATATCAGCGCTGCTGACTGCAAGGACTTTAACATTTATTACAGTGGAATTCAGAGTTACAGGATAATACTTGGATGCATTCTCGTAGTCATGTTCATAGAGCCAAAAGAGGGCGAATGAAACATTTTTATCGGGAAGCAAGTCGCCATCTTCATCTTCACAAATCTCTCTGAATGTTGAGTTATACAGCATCCAGTTTTTGATATAAGTTGTTAATGAATCGGATTGTGTGTATACCACATGCTCATCGTCTTTCAATTCATCCATAAACCTATCAATTTCCTTTAGAGTTTCTGCGGTTATGTTCCCACGATACAAAACATAGGCGTAGGATGTGGATGATGCGTTAAAATTGTTTTCCAAAAACTTTATTGTTTTTGTTGTGGAATAACCCTCCGGCAGAAAATCCTCCAGATTGAATGTCAGGGGTACTTGCGTATGTGAGTAAATACCCAATCCTACAAGTAGTATAACAACGCCAATAACAACGAAGTGATGTTTTTCACTAACCTTAGCAATCCCCTCAAAGAGGGTATTAATTGCTTTGACGCCGCTGGCATCGCTTCCACCTCTAACCACAGGCTTTCCTTTTTTCTCCCTCCTACTGTCCACGAGAATCTTCACAGCGGGCACAAAGGTACTCATAATAATGAAAGAATAAACTATTCCGAGAGCACACATAATACCGAAGTTCTGCAAAGGAGGTAACGGTGATGTGAGGTTTGAAAGGAACGCGATTACAGTGGTTATTGCCGCTAATGCCAAGGCCATCCCCACGCTTTCCACGCTCATTCCCGCGGCTTTTCTTACTTTGTGTCCTGATCTTATGTACTCTCTGTATCTCATTATCATATGTATTCCGAAATCCACACCCAATCCCACTATGAGCGCTGCGGGAACCACAGTTAGCTGGTCCATGGGAATGCCCAGAAGTACGGCGGTCCCGTTCATCCACACAATAGCCATGACAACACCTATAAGTACGATGAATGTATCCAATGCTGAGCGGAAAACTAGTCCCATTATTATTATGACCAAAGCCATGGCGAGAGGCAGAATTCTGTCCCTCACTTCGTAGAGAAGGGGATACAAATCCTCATCAATTAAACTGCTACTCAGCCCCCTCACCCTCACTCCATATTTCTTCATATTATTTGATATGTAATCTATGATTTTTTCTTGGTAAGAAGCCATTTCCTCAGTTGAATCGTTAAACGGTGCCCACGAAATCTGGAATATGGCCAGCGATGCGGATGCGGAATTGTAGTCAAAATCGTTGGACAGCATATCCTTTATTCCTTGGCTTATATCATCGGTACTATCCACAATATTGTGTATGTTGGGCAAATAATCACTGAACTTATCCATAGTAGTTATATTCTCCTCAACTGAAATTCTCTGCTCCTCATAAATTTTGAAGGCTGGTTCGGTGTAAACTTCTGCGGAAGAAAGCACACAAGTTATGTTTCTCAATCTTTCGTCAATTCTTTTCATCTCCTCCGTTATGTTGGAGAGTTTTTCGGCACTTCTGTTTATCAACTCGTGATAATAAGTTTTGTTGAGATTTTCAAGATTTAACAGCAGATTTCCAACACTAACATTTCTCAAAATTTCCGTGCCATTGTACTCAGGAAATTCAAAACTCATATTGAGGGTAAAATTCCCTCCATAGCTGTTATTCATTCCGTAGCTCATATTCATACCTATCGTGAAGAATGCAGAGATGTTCTGAAACATATCATCTACATATTTCTTTTCGTCATCGCTGTATCCACCCACCATAACGAGATAGTAATCACCCAACCCTCTCTTTAAATACAAGAACATAGGAAGCGAGAAGAAATTCCGTGCATCTTCAATCATTTTTACCGTTTGTGAGAACTCATACATTTCCTTGTTCAATTCCTCAATCTTCCAGTCAATTTTGCTAAGAACCTCGGATTTAGGTACAGATGAATTATCCAAAGAATTCAAAATATCGTCTATGAATTCCAAATCTTTTTGTAGGGAGATCATCATTGAATACATCTGCATGGTGTAGTTTTCTATGAGATATTTTGTTTCGTATTCCACGGTATTTATCATATATTCCTCAACATCGCTCTGATTGTACTTTTCCCAAATAGTGGTTACATTTTCGTCGTATTTCTCCAGCATATATTTAACATAAGTAGTGTTCCAACCACTCATGTTTTGCATCATGTCCATTATTTTTATGTTTTTGGTCGTATTCTGATGCGCATATCTCAGAAGTTCATCGTTCAGGATTCCTTGCGATATATTTTCGTAAAGATTTGTCAACGAGGTGTTGTAGGGCCCAAACACAAAATCCCATCCGAGTTTCATATAAGTTAGGTTTTCCTGCGTTGAGTTTCTCATATCGTTAAGTATTTTTCTTGCCGTTTGATTATCATCAGCTTCAACGGATTTTTTAACGAGACTCCAGTTGGCTATCTCTTCGCGGTAATCGGGAGATGTTGTGTTCAGCATTTGATATCCGGCGTTTATTGTTATGGAATACCATTCAAGTTGATTGTGAAGATACATGGCATCCTGTCCCTTTTCGTAGTAACTCCCTTCAAAGGAAGGAATATATACCGTTATGTTCATACTTGTATTTTCCATAAAAATCGTTATGTTGTGCATCTCCACAAAAGTTCTCAGAAGATTATCTGTACAGAACTGCACACCACTTCCCACACTGGCATTATAATTTTTGGTTATATTCTCAATAATGGAGAGCATATTTTCCATATCCGTGAAATTTATGCTCATGTTTAAGAATTCGCTGCCGTAGTCAGAAATATTCTGGAGAATGTTGTACAGAATATACGCGTTTATTATCAGATCCACATAACTAAAAACACCCGCTACTCTGTCATCCTCCGATATATTCTTCTCTATATTGTAAAATTCCACCATAATGGAGTTGTTGAGAACATTATTTCCTATAATAACTATTTGCAACGAATCTGTGCCTCCCGTGGAAAATACATCTGAAATATAATTTTCCGCCTTTACCTCCTCTATATCTGGAAGGTAGTGTTCTATATCAACCTGTGTTTGCATGCCTTCCATCATAACAAAAAACATCCCTGTAAACAAAATTATGATTATTACCGTTGCGGTCGGTATACTTTTTACAACATCACCGAGAAACCTTAACTTCATTCCTTCACCTCCTTGAAAAGTTCCTCTACAAAAACCGATAGGCTCTCTACAAATTCTTTTATTACCTTAATTGCTCTTTTCAAAACCTCTTCTCCCTTTGGGGTAATTCTATACACTATTTTTCCTCTTTCTCTTCCTCTCTCCCCCTTTATATATCCGAGCATGCTCATTTGGATGAGATGAGCGTGTATGGTTGAGTAGCTTGGTACCCATAATCCTCTCGTCTTTTCTTCAATGGTTTTCATTATCTCATAGGCGCACATAGGCCTTTCTTTGAGCATTTTTAATATTGCTACTTTCAGAAATCCTTTACGCAGTTGTCTTTTGAGCACGAGGTCTTCACAGTTCATCCAAACCCTACATATCGTTGTCCTATATATAGGTTACCGATATATCAGATTATCGCGGCAAAATTTCTTCCGAATTCCCTGCAATTTTCCAAGTCCTCAGGAGAGGGCTTAAATTTCACCTTTATTTTTCCGAATACATGTTTGACATCCATAACCCTTAGGAATTTTTCCAAAACATCTACTCCTTTACCGCTGTAAGTTTCCGCTCCAAATATACCTATTTTTTTATCTCTCCAATCAGGAATTAGCGGTAGAGATGCAAGAACATCCATCATGGGTTTGGGTAGAAAGTTATGTATGGTAGAGGTCCCAAATATTATCCCTTTCGCCACGGTCATCGCATTTATAATGTCCTCTGGTGGATGTTCTTCAGCATTTATAACCTTGGCATCCACGCCAACCATTCTGATGCCTCTGGCTATGGCTCTAGCCATACTCTCGGTGTAGCCATATGAGGATACATAAATGATAACCACCTCTCTATGCTCAGGAATAATCCAGTTTTCGTAAGATTCTATGGCTTTTTCTGCATCCACATCTATTACTGGACCGTACGCGGGATATATTCTCTCTATGTAAAGAGCGTATATTTTTCTTAATCCAGTCCTTATGTATTTCCTGTTAGGGTAAAGCGCATGTGTAAAGTAATTCTTGAATGCTTCTCTGTACTTTCTGTAATTGGTTATTTTGCTTAGTGTGACACCTTCCTCACAGTAATGTGCGGAGAACCCACCCGCCGAGAACAGCGCTGATTCGGAGGAATGGTATATCATAACAGTATCTGGCCATGGCCAGTACGGCATATATACAAATACCAATTCGCCGCTTCCGATATCCATTCTTTCTCTGTTTTCTACGACTTTTCTTACAAAATCCATATTCACTATGTTTCTTAGATTTTCAAGGCATTTTTCGCAACTAAGAACCTTTACATCTGGAAATTCCCTCAGAAGAAATTCCAACGATTCGGATTTGTACGGTGATGAATGCGTCAGTATAAAATAATCAACTCTATCGGTTAATTCTTTAATTTTATTTATCCATATTTCCCCGAATTTTCTGGGAACTCCATCAATTATGCATATCTTATCGTCAATAACTAAATATGAATTGTAAATGGTTCCGTACTCTGTGCGTAGTATGGATCCAAACTCTTTGTGAATTGGATTTCTTACACCTATCCAATGGATATCTTCTCCAACCTTCATACTCTCACCAAGGGGGAATGTGCGCTGCAATATTAAATGTTTTATCTTTTGAAATCATGCCCATAATAATGCGTTCCAAATACGCAATATACACAGCCATTCTCTCCATACCGCTTATGGGCGGAATAGCCGCTAGGCTTTTGAGAGTAACTATAGCTTTTATACTCAGGGATTACGGGCTGTCCGTATTTGAAATAACGCTGCTCTCCTCAACATTTATGCTCACGAGGGGAGTACTCTCTCCTATAATAGGAAAATTCGCGGATAAAGGATATAGGCGTCTTCTTCTTATAACATCGGGTCTTCTGGGATTGGCCTTGGATTCTTATTTATATACTGTTGTACCGTATCCATTTATGCTTTTTCTGCGGGCTCTTGACGGGATGTACGGCGCCATGGTATGGCCCAGTATGCAGGCATTTGTCCATTTTGCGGCGAAAAAGGATATGAAGGCGCGATTGATGTCTCTTTACTTCATAATGGGAAGTTTAGGTATGTCCATCGGGTATATTGTATACAATTTTCTTCTCGGAAATCTTTACAATGCCATTATAACCGTGATAGTAATGCAGTTATCCGCGGCTTTCGTGGCTTTGATTTTTAGGGGATTTGAGAGAGAGGTAAGGAAGGTTGATGATAGGGATGTTGTAGAAAAAGGCCATGGGAAAGTTCCCGTGGCCGTATATACCATAACCTTCCTTTTCGGAATGTTTGTGGGATTGGGGAACGAAGTCCTTATGTTTTATCTCGCTGAAGTTATGGGAATGGGGAAATATGCAACCACATCTTTCCTATTTTTTGCGGGTCTTTATTCACTTTTCGGCAGCTATACTACCGGATTTTATGCGGATAAAATAAGTATGGATAAGGCGATAGTTCTCACCGCACTTTTCGGAATGTTAAGTTGTGTACTCATTTCCATAGATAATCTATTCACGGTGATTCTTGGCACTCTTCTGTTTTACATAAGCGGGAGGGCATTTACGCCTCTATCAAGAAGTTATGCAGCCTCCCAAACAAAAAATATAGGAGCGGCTCTCGGCTATATAAATATGTCATCAAATTTCGGTGCGGTGTTATCTCCGCTTATAGGTGGAGTTATCATGGATTATTTTAGTACTGGAAAAATAGGTATATTAAACTTGGCCGCACTAACTTTCGTTGCTATGGGTATCGCTTTGTTAATCAACACACTTATTTTGAAAAGAAAAAGTGAGATTTAGAGTACTGGCAGTAGTTTTTTTATCTCCCACTCTGTTACCTGTGCCCTATATTCCTCCCACTCTTTCCTTTTCACTGTTATGAAGTGATTAAAAACATGCTCTCCGAGAATCTTTTTCATGAGTGTACACCTTTCCATACATTCTATCGCCTCGCCAAGCGATTCCGGAAGTTCTTTTATATTCAATCTTTTTTTATCTTCTGGTGTGAGACGATACAAGTCCATCTCCACTGGCTTCGGAGGCTCTATTTTGTTTCTTATCCCCTCCAAGCCCGTGCCGAGCATGACAGCAAACTGCAAATAGGGATTCCCCGCCGGGTCGGGATTTCTCAGCTCTATTCTAGTCGCTTTTCCTCTGCCTGCCGGTATTCTTATCAAAGCACTGCGATTCTTATATCCCCACGCGATGAGGGTGGGAGCTTCATAACCAGGAACTAATCTCTTATAGGAATTAACCCACGAAGCCAGGATAGCGCAGGTTTCTCTTGCATATTTCATTAATCCTCCTATGTAGTATCTTGCTATACTGCTCAAACCATCTTCGCTGTTTTCATCGTAAAACGCGTTCCTTCCATCAAGGGTTATCAAACTCTGATGAACATGCATTCCCGTGCCGTTCACTCCGTAAACTGGCTTGGGCATAAACGATGCGTGGTAACCGTATTTCCTCGCTATGCTCTTTATGGCTATCTTCAGGATAACAACCCTATCCGCCATCGTAAGGGCATCGGCGTAATGCAGATCTATTTCGTGCTGTCCGGGGGCAACTTCGTGGTGAGCCGCTTCTGGATCGTATTGCATATGCTGGAAATACTCAATTATCTCTTTTTTCACTCTCTCGCAGTCCTCCGCAGGTGAAAATTCAAAGTATGAGCCGTAATCGCTGACTTCCACAGTCGGCAGACCATCTTTCATTTTGAACAGGAAAAACTCAAATTCTGGACCAACCATAAATCTGTAACCTTCTTTTTCCGCCTCCGCAAGCATTCTTTGAAGCACATATCTCGGGTCTCCGGAAAACCTCTCGCCCTCGGAGGTGTAAATATCGGCGATCACTCCTGCTGTCTTTTTGCCTGGAATCCATGGGAATACCTGAAATGTCCGTAAATCCGGCTTTGCGAGCATATCGCTTTCTTCTCTGGTTGCGTAACCCACGATGCTGGAGGCATCAAAAAGAACACCTTTCTCTATGGCGTGCGGAAACTTTTCGGCAGGAAGCAGAACGCTCTTGACAAAGCCGAGTATGTCCGTGAAAAGAACATTTACATACTTTATTTCTTCCCTTTTTATTAAATCAATTATCTCCTCCTGCATAAAGCCCAATGGAATTATAATATATCAAATTTGTTGAGCGTTTATGACCAATTTTTGGAAATTTGCACCATAAATTTTATATGCGATTTGGAACATACCTTTCTTTATGGAGGTGCATAATTTGTCGTGGAAAAGGTTGTTTGTTATGGGGATAATGACAATAGTGATATTCTCTGGGTTATCGGCGGTTACAGCAGCTAAGGGATATCAGATATATGCGGCAAGCATAACTCTTTCCAAATATAGTGGACCGCCAGGAATTACTATATGGGTGAATGGAACGGGATTTACTCCCGGAGCAGTTGTGGATATTTACTGGGATATTATATCTGGCTGGACTCGGCTGAATAGTACAACAGTAGGGCCTGATGGTAATTTCTCGCTTCAAATAACAATACCGCAATCGCCCGCGGGCACACATAGAGTAATTGCAGATGATGGTGCTAATCAGGCTACAGCAAATTTCATTATAACATCAGCAATATATTTAAATCCCTCGCAGGGATATGTGAATACAAATGTTAATGTAAATGGCGATGGCTTCGGTTCTCAAGTATGGGTATATATATATTGGGATTCAACTTATCTTGGCAGGATAAGAACTGATGTTCTCGGGTCTTTCTCGGGATTCTCTTTTAATGTTCCAGAATCTCCTTATGGAGTTCATATAGTTACAGCCATTGACGAGAACAGTAATAGGGCAACAGCGACATTCTTGGTTTTGAGCAATCTTGTTTTAAGCACTCATACGGGAAGTTATGGAACATCGGTGAATTTTCAGTGTACGGGCTACTCTGCTAATTGTCCTATTTACATCATCTGGGATATGGGAACATCCTACCAAAGAGTGCTTGCATCTGGATATACAAATGGTGATGGTTCATTCAGCGGTACTTTTGTTGTTCCAGAGGCGCCCTACGGCTTACATACTGTTACAGGTATAGACGCCGATGCTCATGCTGACACGGAGAACTTCTTCGTTTATCCAAAACTCTATGCTTGGCCGGGCAGTGGGGTCGTTGGCGATTCTTTCTATGTTGTAGGATACGGATATAGCGCAAATGTATCGGTAGATGTTTACTGGGACTACTCCCAATATATAGGGAGTTCTACAACCGATGTAAACGGAACATTTGTTGGAGTTTTTGTAATACCATACACCCCCGTCGGCACACACATAATCTATGCTGAAGATGTGAATAATGTGAATACCACAACCACATATTCTGTGAATCCGAATATAGTCATACATCCGGACCATGGTCTTTCGGGGATCTCTGTGGATGCGAACTGTACAGGATTTTCTGCGAACACAGGAATTAAAATATATTGGGATTACGGCACTCCAAATCAACAGCTACTTGATACGGGAACGACGGATGGTACAGGAAGTTATAATACCACGGTAACTATACCTTCCGCAGGTAACGGCTCACATTCAATAGTGGCAATAGATGATAATAACTACATAGCCCAAACAACCTTTTATCTTGGTCCGACCATACTTCTTAATCCCGATTATGGACCAGTGGGAACAAATGTAACGATAACTGGAATGACTTTTGCATCCAATGCTAATGTGGACATATATTGGGATGGAACATATATAAAGAGTGCCACTACGAATTCCACAGGAGATTTCTCAACATACATAATAGTGCCTTCATCGCCCCACGGTACCCATGAAGTCAAGGCGGTGGATTCAGATGGTAATACGGCCACTGCTCAGTTCTTCGTTCTCGCATATATAGACCTCTCTTCTTACTCAGGACATGTTTTTGATAACATAACCATTCACGGCACGGGATTTTCCGCGAATTCCGCAGTATATATATATTGGGATTCCACAAATACTATGAGAAGCACACTCACAGATTCAAATGGAGAATTTACACTTACATTCCAGATTCCAGAAGATGTTGCCGGCTCTCACACCATAGAGGCGCAGGATCTCAATGGCGTGAATTCCAATACGCAATATTTTGATATTAAACCAAATATAAAACTAGTTCCCTCTCAGGGTCCTGTTGGAAGTGATTATACCGTTTACTGCTATGGATTCGCGGGAAATTCTATACTTACACTCCTCTGGGACGGCGTTTCTCAGCCCTATACCGTGACTAGTAGCGGTTCCGGAAGCGGTGTGATAGATGCTGTGGTACCCAATACCCCCGCTGGTATTCACGAGGTGAAAGTTTACGATGAAAATCTAAATATGGCTACTGCCAATTTCACAGTTACCGTTCTCGGTGCTCCCACGGCGTTGGAACCCAGCGGTTATATAAATACCACATCTCCCACACTAAGATGGACTTCTGTGGACTACGCTGTGGAGTACGAACTTGAATACGATACCGATCCGGCGTTCTCCTCTCCCGTGGCGATATCGCATATAACCACAACCGAATACACTCTTTCAGGACTCAGCGACGGAACAACCTATTACTGGAGAGTCAGGGGTGTGGATTCCTATGGGACTCCCGGGAACTATTCCAATGTGCTTTCCTTTACCGTGGATATTACTCCTCCCAGCTCTTCCGCATCGTGTGATGTTGTATACACAAACGATGAGCATATAACGATACACTTTACATCTGCGGATTCCACGAGCGGTGTAAAGAAAGTGGCTCTGTATTACAGTTACGAGGATGGCGATTATCTCTATTACGGGGAGATATACGCTAGCACGGGAGTATTTGACTTCTACGCCACGCATGGTGATGGCTGGTACAGATTTTACACAATAGCATATGATAACGCTGGAAATGTTGAGCCCGTACCGACAAGTGAGGATTGCTCGGTCCTTCTTGATACAGCATCGCCATACGCTTATGTTGAACCTCTTCCCGAATACACTACAACAAGAACATTCAATATATCCTTCCTGGCCAACGATACAGGAAGCGGTATAGAGTATGTGGAGATATACTGGAGCAATGACCTGTCCACATGGTCGCTTTACGGAAGATTCTCATCCTCGCCAGTGACTTTTGTTGCCCCCTCTGACGGAAAGTTCTACTTCATCGCTGTTGCGAAGGATTATGCAGGCAATGTTGAGGAGTTCGGAAACGCTGAGGCCTACACCATCGTGGATACTCAGACTCCCACGGCCCAGATATTTGTGAACGGAAATATAGGCTTAAACGGCTGGTATGTTAGTGATGTTGAAATTACATTCACTACGGACTCCGATGCGACGGTTTACTATTCAATAAATGGCGGTGCATGGCAGGAGTATACTTCCTCCTTCGTACTTGGAGAGGGAATATATAACATAAGTTACTACGCGGAGGATTCTGCAGGAAATGTGGGCGCTACAAACTATGCAATAATAAAGGTTGATACACACACTCCGGAACTTTCAATAATGGCGCCGGAGAACAACGAAGTAGTCAGCGGCACAATAACCTTAGAGGCGAATTCCACAGATGGTATGAGTAATGTAGCGGTGGAGTACAGAATAGATAATGGACAGTGGAATTCCATGACACTTGCTGGAAACTGGGTTGCGGATATAGATACTACCCTATTATCCGATGGTATCCATACCATAACCGTAAGGAGTATGGACGAAGCCGGAAATGTAGCCATTGAGTCCATAACTATTACCGTTGACAATACATCACCCACCGTAAGCGTAGCCTCGCCACTGAATGGCGAGTACATAGGAGGAATATATGTATTCCGTGTTTATGCTTATGATTCTGTGGGCGTGGATAGAGTGATTCTTAATGTTGATGGCTCATCATATACAATGAGTTACAATACGCAAACAGGATATTGGGAGTATGTTATGGATACTGCACTTCTCGGTGATGGTCAGCATATAGTGAATGCAACTGCTTGGGATATTGGGGGTAACTCGCAAACCACAGTGAACATAATATTCTTCGTGGATAACACACCACCTTCATTGGGCGTTGTCAGCCCTGAGAACGGAGCATATGTTGAGGGCATTGTGGAACTAACGGTGAATGCGGACGATGTTAATTCTGTGAGTGTGTACTATAAAGTGGATGATGGGGACTGGTATCCGATGAATGGCGGTCCACCGAGTTGGAACGCAACATTGAATACTGCGATGTACAGCGACGGCTATCATATTATACACTTCCGGGCTGTGGATTCCGCTGGAAAAGAAACTACCGCTTATATCTCGGTGATATTTGATAACCATGCGCCTTACGGTTATGTGGAGAGTCCGGAGGAATCGTCGTATGTAG
>CAYVVU010000008.1:25500-33619 GCA_964455305.1 uncultured Thermoplasmata archaeon | reverse complement strand
GCTTGGATGAAATATACGAGGAATTAGTGGAGATATGTCGCAGTCCAAAAATTGTGGCAAGAACTTTAATAAATACACTATCGGAACTTGAAGACGAGGGCTATATTATTGGGGATTTATCCGTACTGCGAAGAGTATTTGAGGAATTTGCCAAGGGTAAATTTGCGAAAGAGGGAATACCGGAAATTCTAAAAGATATCGCGCAGGGAAAGAGCGTTGAAGAAGCTATTCGGACGCATTCCTCGCAGATTTCGGACGAGAAACTGAGATCCAGAATTAAAGAAGTAATAGAATCTCACAGGGATTTAATAGAGGAAAGAGGGGAGAGAGCATTCTCACCTCTAATGGGGATATTGATGAAAGAGTTCCGGGGTAAAGTGGATGGAAAGAAGATAAGTTCCTTACTTAAAGAAGAATTGAGCAAATATCTGGGAGATTAAAATGGATGAAGATCCCATGGAAAAACTTTACCGTAAAATATCAAAAATAGAGGAACTTTTGAACAAAGAGTACTTTGAAGAGTTGAAGCGCATAGCTTCCGCATATTATCGCCTTATAAACATATACCTTGAACACGGTAGAATTTCGCCGAGTGCTGTAATTCCGGAACTTGAGGACTCCTTTGAAAGGGACATCGTGGATGTACTTTTTGAAATGGGAGAGGGAAACATATCAGAGATAACGGAGAAACTCCGGGCTTACCGAGGAAAGGGGAGCAGAAACACCGTGAGAGAAAAACTGAAAAAGTTGGAGGAAAAGGGTATAGTGGTTGTGGATGAATCGGGAGGAGAAAGAAAATACAGAATTTCTAGCGAATATGTTATAAAGTGGCTTCGCATCCTCGGAGGATTTGGAGAGAGGAGATAATCTCTACTACTGGGTTTGTTTCACAAAGTTTCCACAACTTTTATATACCATCATCCACATGATACTCTCGGTATGATACTATGAGTATCATAGTAAGGCGTCCTGATCTTGAAAGATTTCTTCGGTCGGGAGGCAGAAAACTCCTGTTTGGAAGGAGGAAGACTGGAAAAACCTTTTATGTAAGATTTATGCTTCCGAAATATAAGTATTTCATAGTTAGGAGAGGAGGTATGTTCTTTGATCCTATAGAAGGGGAGGAATATGATCTGCGAGTATTTCTAAAGGTATGTGGCGAAAATGTTATAGTAGATGAGTTTCACCGTGCGGATCCCAAATTTTTTGATTCCATACAGGCTGGGGAATCCCCTGAAAATATAGTTTTGGTTACCTCTACCTTGCATTTCTATAAGCAATTTGTTGAGGGCCCTGAAGCACCTCTTAAAGGTCTTTTTTCAATAAGACGAGTGGGTCTCATATCTCCGATAGAACTCCTTGCTACGGAATGGAATCTTAAAGGTAAAAAGCTTGTTGAAACCTTAGTTTTCTATCAAGAACCCTCCTTGATAGGTAAAAGTATTGAAGATTGTATTATCTCAGGCTCCATTTTCGCAAGATCTCTGGTAGGGGAAATTTTAGATGAGGAGGATGTAACATATACTCGGAGATTTGATGCAATTCTTGAATCTGTTGCATCTGGAGCATCTAGACTTTCAGATATATCTTCGTATCTTTATGCAAGGGGACTTATAGAGAGAGCATCAACTTCGTACATAACCAAATATGTTGATACTATGATAAAAACGGGTCTTTTGGAAAAGATAGAGATTTGGGGAAGGAGAAAGGGAAGTTTTTACAGGCATCTATCTCCTCTAACTGAGATTATTTACTACCTAGATTCTAAGTACAGCTTGAGAGATGTATATGCACCCTGGGAATTCATAAAGAATGCCGTAGAAGCGAGGCTACCTTTCCTAATTGAAAGATTTGTTGAAAGATTTATGGCAGACTACTTCGGTTTGAAACCCGTTAAGATTATGGAACCGGAAATTGATGCCGCTCTCGTAAGATTCAAGAAAGTTAAGGTTGTTGCTGAAGTAAAATGGAAAGATAGCTTAACAACTTCCAATTTAAGAAAAATTGAAAATAAATTAAGAAAGTTTTCCGAGGCAAAAAAAATACTTGTAGTTCCAGATAAAAGTGATATTGGTGATACAAGTTTAGATGTATGGGATGTGGAGGATCTGCAGAGAAAAGCACGAGAAAAATGTATCATACGATCTGGATGACTTATTCCAGCATATAAAATCAAAGCTAGCAAATATGTAATAAAGTGGCTCCGCACCCTCGCAGGATTTGGAGAGAAGAAATGATACTTTATTATGGTTTAGTAATATCAACAAAATGTATAAATATAATCACTGCATATAGAAAATATGCACACTAAATCAGTATATGAGGGATACATCTATTTGGTTTGTTGCTATACTGACTGCTGCCTACTTTTACTCCCAGATAAAAATATGAAAGAACTAACTAAAGAGGAATTAGAATCTATGGAAAAGAAGGCAAAGTGTCCCATTCTTAAGTGTCATATTTTTAGAGAAAGGAATGATGTTGTAATTCTCTCTGAAGAGATATATGAGAGATTTCAAGGCAAGAGGGTAAGAATAACAATAGAGGAAGTGGAATAATCAGATAAAAGTTGGCACGCATCTCAATTTTATTATAATAACACTTTGCATTTTTCCATCATCTTTTTTCTCCGAGGTCAAATTAATATTGATTATCTCAAATCTTACACAAAAATGCTTATAACCTAACGTTACCACTTCAAATGCCACTTTCTCTAATAGGAGAGATAACTCTATAGCTTCTTTTATATTTTTTCCATAACCCCTTATTGTTATATTTATAATAGGAGATACATCTTTATCAAACTTCGTATCAAACTCATAGCATTTTCTCCATAAATCATAAAATGCTAAAAAATCACTAAAAAGATTTCCTGTGCATACGAAATCAGGATCTTTTATTTTAACCATTTGCTCACCTCCTTCCTAGAAAGGTATTAGTTCATAAAACTTAAATATTTTCCTTCATTATGGTTTGCTATGAGAGTTTGTAGAAAATGTGGGGAGAGTATACCCGATCATTGGTGGCCAGTATGTCCCAGCTGTAGGTATCATCATGAGCTAGATATTTATCTACCTTCATTAAAGGAGGCCTTCACGCCTTTGGAAAAAGCCAAAGATATTTTTGAAGAGAACAAAGACATTTCCACGGCCATAAAGGAAACCTCACCCGCTGTAATGCATGAGTTGCTTGTTCATGCTTCAAAACTTAAACTAATGAAAGATGGATATAAAATCATTGAAAAATATGAAGATATTCCTTCCGATATAAGGAGAAAAATAGGTGGTAATCCAGATATTTGTGCTATGAAGAATGGTAAATATTTGTTTGTGGAGGTTTGTGTACGAGGAACACCTCATATTGGGAAGTATAGCAAGGCAGGAAATGTAATTTTAGTTTTACCTGTTAGAACGGGTAAGAATATCACGGTATGGGGTTTAGAAGAACTTGAGGAGAGGTAGAGAAAAGATAAACAATTACTCCAAACTTTTTATAATATCACTATTCACACGATACTCAGTATTATAGTATCAATATTATATTGGGAATGCTATTTTGAGAACTTCTTTAGTGCTGAGAATCCGCAAAAAAGCGCGAGAAAAATTTTTAAATATCAGAAATTCTTACTTTAGAGTATGATACTCCAGAGTAAGTTTGTTGATAGGGAGAGAGAACTTGACTATCTGCTGAAAAGATATGCCTCGGATAAAGCCGAACTCATACTTATATACGGAAGGAGAAGAATAGGAAAAACATATCTTTTACAGAAATTCATAGAAAAGGTTGGAGGTTTATACCTCCTTGCGGAGGAGAGTGAAAACATACTTGAAGATTTTTCCGAGAGAATGGCAAAGTTTTTTAATGACAGATTTCTGGTAGAAAATCCTCTGCAAAATTGGAGGTCATTCTTCACATATCTCTCCAAAAAAGCAAAGGATAAAAGAATGGTTGTAGTCATTGATGAAGTTCAGTATATAGTTAAAGTGCATAAAGAATTTCTATCAATCCTGCAGAAATACTGGGATACAGAACTATCTCAAACTAAAATAATGTTGATTTTGTGCAGTTCATTGGTATCATTTATGGAAGGCGTGATGTCGTACACCTCGCCGATCTATGGAAGAAGATCAGGTAGTTGGAAAGTTGACGAAATGAGTTATGTTGATTGTGCTAAATTCTATGACTTGCCGAGAGAGGAAATAATAAAACTATACTCCATATTTGGAGGTGTTCCGCAATACTGGAGCGATTACGATCCATCCATGGATTTCTGGGAGAATATCAGGGAACTTATTCTGCAGAAAGGTTCTAAGTACTATGATGAACCCAGATATTTGTTAAAAATGGAGCTACGAGAAATATCCCGGTATTTCTCCATATTGAGGGCGATAGCCGCAGGATACTCAACATTTGGCAAGATAGCAGATAAAAGCAGAGTGGATAAGAATTCTGTTGGAAAATATTTATCTGTTCTTGAAAATTTGGGATATATTGAAATAGAATATCCTTTGGGGAGTAAGCGAAGGGGAATATACAGGATAAGAGATAATCTTTTTAATTTCTGGTTTAGATTCGTGTATCCTCAGCGCTCAGAGATTGAGATGAATATTGATGTAGTACCCCAGATAAAGAAAGATTTCAATTCCTATGTTGGAGAAAGGTTTGAAAAGATTGCGAAGGATTTTCTTATGAAATTAAATTCCAAGAAAAAACTTCCCGAAATTTATACAACCTTTGGAAGATGGTGGCAGGGCGAGGATGAAATTGATATTGTTGCCGTTGGCGAGAAATCCATGATACTCGGAGAAGTAAAATGGAAAACGATAAACAAAGCGGAAATAAAGAAAATAATTAACGATTTGGAGAAGAAACAAAGAAAACTTCCTCTAAAAAAAGATGCTGTGTATTACTGCATAATAGGTAAAAAAATACGGGAAAAAGATTTGTTTAGAGAGAATATCCTTCTTTACGATCTGGATGATTTATTCTGGATATAGATAAAAACTCCTTCATATACTAGTACGCCAATCCAATATATTCTTCCCATAGTATTTGCTCATCAAGCTGAGCAAACTCTCCAAATTTTGCTCAATTCACTGAGCAAATTTAAATTAATCCCTCGGCGCGAGCATAGGATAAAGGATTACCTCTTTTATACTATCTTTTTCCGTGAGAATCATAACCAAACGATCTATGCCTATTCCCACTCCTCCCGCCGGTGGCATTCCCCACCTTAGCGCTTCCACGAACTCCTCATCGTATTGATGCGCCTCTTCATCGCCCAACCTCTTTCTCTTCATTTCCTCTTCAAACAATTCCCTCTGCTTTTCCGGGTCGTTTAATTCTGTGTATCCGTTTGCTATTTCTAAACCTCCAATAAACAGTTCAAACCTTTCCACTATTTCCTTTCCCTTGGCGCGGTGCCATTTGCATAAAGGAGTGGTTTCTTGTGGATAGTCAATAACGAAGGTTGGCTGAATCAGAGATTCCTCGCATACCTTCTCAAATAATTTGCCGAGAGCGTATCCTCGCGAGTAAGATGGAATCTTGACTTTGTATTCTTTAAGAAGTTGCTGTATCTTTTCATCGGAAATATCGCGGGAAATTCCATGTTCCTCCAAGAGTTCATAGAAATCCTTTCTGCGAAAGTTCCTCAGGGAAATCTTATGACCGCGGAAATTTATCTCTTTCACCCCTATACTCTCCGCGGATTTCTTGATGAGTTTTTCCGTTAGCGACATCATGTCGTTGTAGTCCGCATACGCCCAATATATCTCAATCATGGTGAATTCAGGGTTGTGTTCCGCATCTATATCCTCATTCCTGAAATTCTGAGCGATCTCAAAAACCTTAGAATAGCCGCCAACAAGCAATCTCTTCAGGTAAAGTTCCGGCGATATTCTCAGGTAATATTCTTTTTTAAGAGCGTTTACATAAGTTTTGAATGGCTTGGCGTATGCGCCACCGTACACAGGTTGGAGGATAGGTGTGGTTACCTCCATGAAACCCATTGCCCATAGTTCGGAGCGTATGGTTTTTATTATCAAATCTCTTTTCTTGAAAGTTTCAAAAACTTCTGGGTTCAGAAGTATATCCAAATACCTCTTCCTGTATCTGGTTTCCACATTCTCCAGCCCGAACCATTGATGCGGCAAATCGTACAGTGCCTTGCATATCAGTTTGAATTCTTCCACGAGTATGCTTAACTCACCCCTCTTGCTTTTCGTTACCTCGCCATTAACCCACACAAAATCTCCTCGCTGAACATAATTCTTAAAAAATTTGAAATCCTCTTGAAGAACATCCTTCTTAACCATCAACTGCACCTTAAAACCATCATCAAATATGTCGCAAAATATGAGTTTTCCATGCTCTCTATAACCAACAATTCTGCCAGCAGTTTTTACCTTGCTTCCCATCAATTCTTCCTGTTTCTCCACAATTTCTTTTACAGTATGAGTAACCTCAACTTTGTGTGGATATACCTCGTAGTTCATCGCGCGAAGTTTTTCCACTATGCCCAACCTGTATTCATAATCCTTCCTAACCATCGCAAGGGGATAAAAAAGGAATTATTAAAGATGTTCGCTGGTTAATAATTCATCTGGTAAAAGTCTTCCCACTCATTTCTGAGAAAATGCTCATCATCACTTGGAACTCGGAAGATACAGTTAAAATGGATGGACAAGAATAATTTAAACTTCAATATAGATCTACCAGTATGTTTTCAATTAAAGAAAGCGAAAAAGTAAGCTCAGGATTATGCTAAGAAGTCCTATCGCTAAAGAGATGATTCCGATCGTTATACTAATTCTAACAAAAGAATTAGGATGATGCAATGGAGCAATTAAATATTTTGTGATTGGGCATTTTACCTCTCTAATTTCAAGTTCCACATATTCTCTAGTTTCAGAATATTTTCTTATGCCCAAACGATTTCTATAAAACTCGTTCATTATGATACACTCATTTGGACAATTTTCTACTTTTTGAAGTGTCTTATGATTTCTTATATAATTATCATCTAAAAATCTTTTTTCGCAAATGATCTTCTTTTTATTATTGGGATTTCTTATTTCTATAAATTCAGTGTTCACTTCTATGTTGGGAGGAATCCATACCCATCCTTCTTTACTCTCTTCCAATTTTGAAGGATAAACTCTAAATTTAAACGAATACTTGGTTTTATTTTTCATGATTAAACACCTCCTACAGATTGCTTTCTTTCATCTCTTCAAGTTGGTTTATCTGGCTCATTTTTGAATAAGATTTCTGAAAAATTATTTTATTCGGCAGGACATCCATAAATAAATATCTACTGTTCTCAATATAGGACAGGATTTTAAAGAATCATATTTCATTGATAGGCTCTTCCAAATGGACATATAATCTTTCAATAATTTTTGAATAATAAGCATATAATTTACATAACCCTGAGGTGAAGTTGTTATCTTTCCTGTGATTATCTTATATTCGCTTTTTGGTAGTTCTTTATTAATTTCTTTAATAATGGCTCCATCCCACATTGGAAAGAAATCCGGAGCAAAAAGATGTAAAATCTTAGAGGAACTAGAAGCGCCTATGTTGTCAATAGTCTTTAGGTCGTTATAGCATTTTTTAATTTTTTTATCATATTTTTCGATAGATGTGGATTCTAACTTTAATTTTTGAAAATCTTTTAGGATATGACAGTTATTTTTGATTATTTTAGGCATATTTTTCGCCCATTTGTCTACAGTATTATTATATTCATCAATTTTAAGTTTTTTATTTCTAAGAACGCCTCCCCAGTTCACTAAGAATGTCTTGACTACTCCATAGATATCTTTTTCAGATATGTTACACAAATCTATTTGTTTAGCATCACATATACATCTTAGATATAAAACCTTATTTAAGTAACCCCAATATTTTTCATGATCCTCAAATATTTTCTCAACATCACGTCTGCTCGGCTTTAATATAGATGACATCATATGTCACCTAGATAACTTCAATACATCCAACTATATAAAGATTATTCACTCTTTTCAAAGTTTTGCTAACTCTCAAAATTTCTTCCTAAGAAAGAAGCAGGTTGCTCGCTAAGGAGAGATTAAAGATATATGTTACTTTAAAA
>CAYVVU010000008.1:17685-25490 GCA_964455305.1 uncultured Thermoplasmata archaeon | reverse complement strand
GTTACTAACTGAGAAAATTTTAAATAATATTTTCTCAGTTATATTTTAACGATTTCTCAAAGATAATGAAACCTATAAAATAGTCGTATGGAATTTGGAGATTTAAATCTATAAGCAATTTGTTCACCCACCTGACCAAAATGCATGCATTTTGGTCATGCGGATGAACGAAACGCAATATTTATATATTTGTTTGTATTGTGTTTGATGTATGGATAGGAACCTACTGAGCAAGATTCTACGTATCAGTTCGTTAAAAAAAGAGGAGGCTAAGAAGTATACCAAAAAAAGGTATCTCTATCATAAAATATTGGAGATTCCAGAAGAGTATTATGTAGGAATATGCGGTTTAAGGGGTATTGGCAAAACTGTTCTTATGACTCAACTTACGCTTGTTTATAATGATAGCGTATACTTTTCGGCAGATGCAAGTTATTTGAGACCGTTCTCTATTTACGAGATTGTTGAACTGTTGCGGAAAGAGGGTTTCAGACATATCTTCATAGATGAAATTCAGTACAAGACATACTGGGAGCAGGATATAAAGACGCTATATGATGAAGGTGAAGTAAGGATATTCTTTTCAGGATCTTCCAAAATAGAGGTATCCAGAGGCGCGGATTTGTCTAGGAGGGTTAGAATACTTGAAATGATTCCGGTAACATTCGGAGAATATCTAAGAATAAAGAAAAATTTGGAAGTACCAAATATTAAATTTGGTGATTTGTTGGATGAAAGTACCAGAAAAAAAATTGTAAGAAGTTATGCGCATTTGAACGATTATCTTGATGAATACCTCAGGATAGGTGGTGTTCTGTATCCTGGCAGGGAGGATGATGTATATCATGCACTTAGGGCATGTGTTAATAGGGCTATATCATCAGATTTGGCTACGCTACGTGAAATAGATATGAGATATCAAGATCTTTCCTATAAATTGCTTTATCTTGTTGCTACCTCAAAACCTTTTGAAGTTAGTTACTCTTCAATTGCTAACTCTTTAGAGGTGTCCAAGAATACAGTGAAACTGATGATTTACTATTTGGAGAAGGTGGGACTGATAAAGAATCTGCTACCATGTGAAACCGGTCACGCTCTCGTAAGAAAAGAGCCAAAGATACACATGCCCATACCATTAAGAAGTTATTTGAACTGGGAACTTTCAAGAAATGTTGATGTGGGCGCACTAAGAGAGGATTATTTCGTTGTACATACAAATCCCGTTTGCTACCTAAAAGGAAAAAGAGGCATGAAAACCCCGGATTTTATCGTAAAAAACATGATATTTGAAGTGGGGGGTAAATCCAAATCAAGGATTCAGAATCCGGATTATCTTGTTGTTGAGGATCTTACAACCTCGGAGAACAGAATCCCTCTTTTCCTGATAGGTCTAATAGATCCTCTGTCTGTATGAAATTTTCTCTCCAACTGAGAAAATTTTAAATAATATTTTCTCATTACTAAAGAAAATGATAGTAAGAAGGGATGTGGAGGACTATTTAGCGGAGTGGCACAAGCGCGAACTTCCCAATCTCATTGAGAGGGAGCTTTGGGTAAATACGAGAGGTAATAGAGCTGTAGGAATAATAGGCCCAAGGAGAGCTGGAAAAACCTATTACTTTTATCAGTTAATGAAAAGTTTAGCCTCTAAAAATAATCTTTATCTCAATTTTGAGGATGTCAGGCTTATGAATATTACTGGCTTGGACATCCTGAAAATAATTGAAATCTACACGGAACTTTTCGGTAATATTCCTAATAATATTTTTCTTGATGAGATTCAAAATGTACAGGGATGGGAAAGTTGCGTAAGAACTCTTATTGATTCGGAAAAATACAAGATTTATTTAACTGGTTCGTCATCAAAATTACTTTCAAGGGAAATAGCAACACAACTTAGAGGGAGAACCGATACCTATATCCTTCTTCCATTCAGTTTCAGGGAATACATTAAAATTCAAAAAATTTCATATGAGGAGCCTCTCAGTCCTTCTGAGAGAGGTATTTTGAAAAATCATTTGAGAGAATATATGCTATGGGGAGGTTTTCCCGAGGTTGTTATGAGCAAAATTGGTAGGGAGAAGACACTCCGGGAGTATTTTGATATGATTTTGTTCAGGGATTTCGTTGAAAGACATGGCATCCGGAATATGGGTCTAGCCAGATATATTTTAACGAATTTTTTCCAGAATTTTTCATCGGAGTTCAGCATAAACAAAATATATAACAAGCTACGGAGTATGGGAATTAGTGTAGGTAAAAACACATTATATGATTATATTGATAAACTTGAGGATACTGTTAGTGTATTTTTCCTGAGAAAATACAGCAAAAAGGTGCATCTGAGAGAATCTTGGCCAAAAAAAGTATATGTATGTGATGTAGGGTTAACAAAGATGGTAAGAGATTCCGATGATTTGGGAAAAATAATGGAAAATATAGTCTTTCTGGAGTTTTTAAGAAATACCAATATAAATCCGTTACTGGAAATTTATTACTATAAACTGCCGGAAGGTGAGGTTGATTTCCTTCTCAAAGAAGGTGAGAAAATTAAAAAACTCATACAAGTTGTGTACGCATCGGATTTGAGCGAGATACGAGAGGATGAAATTAACAATTTGCTGAAAGCATCAAAAGATTTACAATGCAGAGATCTTACAGTTATAACATGGGATTTCAAAGAAGATATAAGGTATGGTGAAAAAATCATAAGGTTTGTGCCACTGTATGAGTTTCTTCTATTTAGAAGATTCTAGATAGCCTTTTTAAGAAAAGTACTACTTCCTTTTCTTGTTTAGGTACGAGGAAGGATTGTCCATCACCACTCACAACTCTGAGTGAGCCATCTCCGATTTCCTCAATATCATATGTTTTGTTAAGCAAAAAAGAATATTTTTCAAAAATTTCCCTAGGAATAAGAACTTTTACGAATGGTAGAACTATACTGAAATTAAATAAAATTTCCACGACTTTTTCATTATCTTTTTTATACTCCTCATAGTTTCTATAAAGCACATAAGCCACATCCCTTGGGGACATTTTGGAAAGGTCGTAACCTAAATCTCTTAAAAATTCAAAAGGATCTTTTTTATAGGTATACATAATGTGATCTACTTTAGGTCTCAGAAATACACTTTTCCAAAATTTTTTCCAGAAATATCTAATGATTCTTCCTTCATCCCTTGAGAGATAAACTATTCTGAGCCCAAACGATAAGAAAACAACAAAAAATGGCATACCGATGACCAAGATTAGACAATCATTTGACATTATGTACATTATAATAGTTAGAGTTCCAAAATAAACGCCCAGAATAATATTCTCTATACCCGTGTTCCTGCTTTCCTTCAAACACTTTTCTAAATGGTTTTTATCCGCAACCAAAAACTTGGTCTCTATCACAAAACATCATAATTTGTTGAACTTAATTAATGTTTTGTAATTTGCAATCAAAAATAAGTAGGGCAAAGGATATATAGCAACAGATACGCACCCCTAACAGATAATTTTATTTTGTGATGTTCTATACCCCATTACAAGGTGATGCCATGTACGAGGTTAGATTTCATGGGAGAGGTGGACAGGGAGCGGTTACCGCCGCCAATATATTGGCGATAGCGGGAGCGAAAGAAGGCTATCACACCCAAGCGTTTCCGTTTTTCGGAGTGGAGCGCAGAGGAGCGCCCGTTGAAGCGTACACAAGAATATCCAAGGAACCCATTGAGATAAGGAGTTTTGTCTATAATCCGGATTGCGTGGTCGTTCTTGACCCCGCTTTGTTGAAGGATGTGGATGTTACTGCCGGCTTGAAAGAAGGAGGCATAATAATAGTGAATACGGAGAAAAAACCAAGCGAGATGCCTTTTGAAGGATACAAGGTGGCGACGGTGAACGCGACGGAAATAGCCATAAAGCATAGGCTGGGCTCAAAAGCCGCTCCGATAGTTAACACCGCGATACTCGGCGCTTATGCTAGGGTAGTGGGTAATATTTCAATAGATAGTGTTGTTGAAGCGATATTGGAAAATGCTCCCGCTAAAAAGGAGGAGAATGCTTCCGCCGCTAAGGAGGCGTATGAAAGGACGGTGATAGAATGAAGTATATAACGAGAGGTGCCGTTATCCCGGAAGGAGGAACGAGCGTAGTATACAAAACGGGCTCGTGGAGAACATTTAAACCGATAATAAGGTATGAAGAGTGTATACGCTGTTATATATGCTGGCAATTCTGTCCGGAGCCCGCGATAATAAAGGTTGATGGCAACAAATATCCCGCCCCCTTGCCCGCACTTCAGAAAAAGGAGGCTGTGGAGATAGATTACGATTACTGCAAGGGCTGTGGAATATGTGTGAATGAATGTCCGAAAAAATGTATAGATTTCGTGAAGGAGGAGAAGTAAAATGGTCAAGATGATGCTTAAAGGAAATGAAGCGATAGCGTACGCGATGAAAGTAGCGAGGGTAAAGGTTGTTCCGGCGTATCCGATAACTCCATCCACCCTTATACCAGAAAAAGTATCGGAACTCATAGCCAAGGGAGAGATGGATGCGGAGTTCGTGCCGGTGGAAAGTGAGCACAGCGCGATTTCCGCCGCGGTTGGCGCGAGTGCTATGGGCGTAAGGACGGCAACCGCAACCGCTTCTCAGGGCCTTGCATTAATGCACGAAGTTCTATTCATTGCAAGTGGTATGCGTCTTCCGATAGTTATGGGAATAGGGAACCGTGCTTTGAGTGCCCCGATAAACATATGGTGCGACCATCAGGATATGATATCTCAGCGAGATACGGGATGGATCCAGTTTTATGCGGAAAGTAATCAGGAAGCGTTTGACCTCATGATCATAGCGTTCAAGGTTGCGGAGAATGAAAAGGTTTTGCTTCCCGCAATGGTAGGTCTGGATGCGTTCGTTCTCACTCACACTATGGAAGCGGTGGATGTTCCTGAGCAGGAGAAGGTTGATGAATTCCTCGGAGAATTCAAGCCCAGATATGTGGTTTTGGACCCTTCAAAACCCGCTACCTTAGGTGCATTCGCTTTCCCGGAACATTACATGGAGTTCAAATACGCTCAGTGGATAGCCATGGAGCAGGCGAAGGGAGTTATAGATGAGGCATTTGAAGAATTTAAGAATAGATTCGGAAGGGAGTACAGAAAACTTTACACTTATGGTATTGAGGATGCCGATACAGTCATAATAACTATGGGCTCAATGTCCGGCACGGCTAGGGCGTTCGTTAAGGAAATGAGGAAGAAGGGTGAGAAACTTGGACATATTAAACTAACTGTTTTCAGACCTTTCCCCAAGGAAGAGTTCAGAAAAATCCTAGAAGGTAAGAGAAATGTGATAGTAGTAGATCGCAACATATCATTCGGGTTCGGAGGCGCCGTTTACGGAGAGCTTTGCGCAACTATGTATAACTGCGATGATAGACCGAACATATACGATTTCATAGCCGGACTGGGCGGAAGAGATGTTACATTAAAGGACTTTGAAGAAATGTACAGAATGGTTAAGGATGGAAAGGCAGAAGAGATAAACTGGGTGAATGTTGATAAGGAGGCTGTACTCAAAGAGGAGGGATTACTATGAGCGAGATTGAACTTTTCGCTCCAGGGCATAGGATGTGTGCTGGCTGCGCCGCGCCAATCATAGTCAGGTGGATTCTGAAACTCGCGGGCCCAAATACCATAGTTACAAATGCCACAGGATGTTTGGAAGTTGCAACAACACCTTATCCTCATACCGCGTGGAAGGTTCCATGGATTCATGTGGCTTTTGAAAATGCTGCGGCAGTCGCTGCCGGTATAGATGCAGCCATCAAAGCTATGGGCAAAGAGAATGTAAATATAATTGCGTTCGGTGGAGATGGAGGCACCGTTGATATAGGATTCCAAGCGTTGAGTGGTATGATTGAGAGAGGGCACAATGTACTCTATGTTCTCTACGACAATGAAGCGTATATGAATACCGGAATACAGCGTTCTGGCGCTACGCCCTACGGAGCGTGGACCACGACATCGCAGGTTGGTCCCGCCATCCCCGTCGGAAAGAGGGAAGCTAAGAAGCCAATAGCGCAGATAGTTGCCGCTCACAATCCAAGCTATGTGGCCACGGCCAATCCAGCATTCTTCAACGATTTCAAGAAAAAGGTTGAGAAAGCATTATCAAAGAAGGGGCCGAAGTTTCTTCATGTAATTTCCGCGTGCTGCACTGGTTGGAGATTTGACCCTTCAAAAACCATGGAAGTACTGCGTCTCGCCACGGAAACGGGACTATTCCCGCTTTGGGAGTGGGAAGGCGGTCCCTGGACCAACATAAAAATAACATACAAACCCAAACAGAGGAAACCCGTGGAGGAATACCTACGTATGCAGGGTAGATTTAGGCATCTGACCGATGAGGAAATAGAGAAGATTCAGCGCATGGTGGACGAGTGGTGGGCAGAAATAGAAAAAGAGAAGCATTAAATTAAAATACCTCTTTTGTTCTCCTTATTTTCCTATGAGGATTCGTTTCCTTGGTGGCGCGGATAAAGTCGGAAGTTTGGGAATGATACTTGAGGTAGATGGAGTTAGGTTGCTATTTGACTACGGCCTTACACCTTCAAAGCCTCCCGAATATCCTTTGCCCTCTCCTCCCGTGGACGCAACATTTCTCACGCACGCGCATTTAGACCATTCTGGGATGCTTCCGTTCATCGCTGGAAGATATTCCTCTCCTATATACGCTACCTTCCCAACCATACCAGTAACAAACTTACTGCTCAACGATACAATAAAGGTTTGCGGAATAGAGGGATACGCCTGCCCATATACGCAAGAGGATGTGGATGTAACCACACACAGAATGATTCCGGTGGAATATGGAAGTAAAATTGGTGTAGATAGTGTGGATGTTGAGGTTTTTTCTTCTGGCCATATTCCCGGCTCTGCGATGTATAGAGTTAACGGAGAGGAGAGATTGCTTTTCACGGGCGATATACAGACGATTGATACTAATCTCCTTAGCGGATGCGAGATTCCAAAAACGGACATACTTGTAATTGAGGCAACTTACGCGGGCAGGGAGCATCCTCCTAGGCAGGAGGTTACGGGCGAGTTTCTTGATACTATAGAGGAAATAAACGGTAAGGGAGGTGTGGCTATAGTTCCCGCATTCGCCGTCGGAAGAACTCAGGAACTCATGCTCATACTTCACAAAAAAGGGTACGAGGTATGGCTGGACGGTATGGGTGTAACGGTAACAAAAATGTACCTCAGATACTCCAAATACCTCAAAAATCCGCAGAGATTGAAAAAGGCTCTTAAGAGTTTCAACATAGTTAAGAAAAAGAGTGACAGGAAAAAAGCGCTTAAAGGCGATGTTATACTTACGACGAGTGGTATGCTTGATGGTGGGCCGGTACTCCATTACATAAACGCACTGAGAAACGATGCGAGGAGCGGTATACTTCTAACTGGATATCAGGTGGACGGAACCAACGGCAGAATGCTTCTGGATACAGGTATAATAGACCTCTACGGTGTGCGTTCAGAAGTTAATGCGGAAGTTAAATTCTTTGATTTTTCCGCGCATGCCGGGCATAGCGAGTTGCTTGAATTCATATATAAAACAGGAGCATCTACTGTGGTTTTATGTCATGGAGATAACCGCGAAGCATTGAAAAAAGATTTGGCCGATGTTAATGTGATAATACCCAAAAACGATGAATATGTGAAACTCACCTCTTAACGGTAATGGGTATGGCTCCTTTTTCAAATTCCAGAATGGCTATCTCCACGGGATCCACGATCTCCTTGGGAA
>CAYVVU010000008.1:15111-17675 GCA_964455305.1 uncultured Thermoplasmata archaeon | reverse complement strand
CTTTGGGAATATTTATTATTATTGGGGCACCCATAGAAATCTGAAGCGCACGGGCACCGATAATTCTTGCTTTTTCAAATCTTGTGTACTTCATAGCACCACCAGA
Organism: uncultured Thermoplasmata archaeon; assembly: GCA_964455305.1. Classification (GTDB taxonomy): domain Archaea; phylum Thermoplasmatota; class Thermoplasmata; order Thermoplasmatales; family CAYVVU01; genus CAYVVU01. The sequence goes on along the minus strand of CAYVVU010000008.1, from coordinate 17,569 downwards.
AGGCAAGGTGGGGGAAGAAGTATCCCTATATATAACTTTCGGACTAATTATTTATAAACCCCTTCCTTTACGATTCCCATGCCTCAATGGAGAAAGAGGAGAAGATTCGGCATGCATCCCCGCGTCGTGAAATTTTGCCCTTACGGTTTTTGTCCGCAGAAGGAGGCCATAGTTCTGAGTATAGAGGAGTTTGAAACTCTACGACTTGTGGATTATCTGGGTCTTACTCAGGAGGAGGCAGGAGTGAGAATGGGTGTTTCTCGTGGAACTGTGTGGAGGGCCTTGAACTCCGCTAGAAAAAAGGTAGCTACCGCTATAGTGGAGGGGCGAGAAATAGTAATAAGTACTGAGCATTGAAGCATTTTCGGGTCGCATAAAGTTTAATATCACCGATCGCCATTCTCCACCGCTTACCACAAAAGAGGTGAAAAAAATGAATGCAAAAGAATATGTAGAAAATGTAATAGAGAGAGTGAAAACGAAGAACCCGGCCGAACCAAAGTTCCATCAAGCCGTAACTGAAGTTCTGGAGTCTCTGGTACCGGTTATAGAAAAGAACCCAAAATACATGAAGTACAAGATTTTGGAGCGCATAACCGAGCCGGAGAGAGTGGTAATGTTCCGCGTAACCTGGGAGGACGATAACGGCGAAATACATGTTAATAAAGGCTTCAGAGTAGAGTTCAACAGCGCTCTCGGCCCCTACAAAGGAGGTTTGAGGTTCCACCCCACCGTAGACCTCGGTACCCTCAAGTTCCTCGGTTTTGAGCAGATTTTCAAGAACGCTCTAACAGGTCTTCCGATGGGCGGTGGCAAGGGCGGTTCCGATTTTGACCCCCATGGAAAGAGCGATGCCGAGGTACGAAGATTCTGCGAGAACTTCATGATGGAACTTTATCGCCATATAGGTCAGTTCACCGATGTTCCGGCGGGAGATATAGGAGTGGGTGCGAGAGAGATCGGTTATTTGTACGGCACATACAGGAAGATTACCAATCTCCACGGTACTTGTGTGTTAACGGGCAAGGGTGTGAATTGGGGCGGCTCCTACATCAGGCCAGAGGCAACTGGATACGGTGCAACTTACTTCCTGCTTGAGATGCTCAAGAGCAAAGGTGAGGAACTCAAAGGCAAGAATGTAGCGATATCAGGCAGCGGTAATGTAGCGCAGTATGCTTCCCAAAAAGTTACCGAACTCGGCGGAAAGGTTGTAACCCTCTCAGATTCCAAAGGTGCCGTTATCCTTGATGGATTAACAAAGGAAATGTGGGATGCCCTTTACGAAATAAAGGCCATTAAGAGAGGAAGAATAAAGGAGTGGGCAGAAAAGTTCGGCTTGGAGTACTATGAAGGAAAGAAAGTGTGGGAAATCGCGGACAAAGTCGGTGAAGTTCATGTGGCATTCCCCTGCGCAACAGAGAACGAGATAAACGGCGAGGATGCAAAGAGATTGGTAAATGCGGGTTTAATCGCTGTTGTGGAAGGCGCCAATATGCCATCAACGCCTGATGCCATAGATGTATACTTTGAGAATGGAGTTCTTTACGGACCTGCCAAGGCGGCAAATGCTGGGGGAGTGGCAGTAAGTGGTTTGGAGATGAGTCAGAACAGCATAAGGTTGCAGTGGAGCAGAGAGGAAGTGGACCGCAGACTCCACGAGATAATGGTGAATATATACAAGACCTGCGCCAAGTACGCTGAGAAATACGGACATCCCGGAAACCTGATGATGGGCGCGAACATCGGCGGATTTGTGAAAGTAGCCGATGCCATGGTTGATCAGGGAATCTACTGATTCCCTCTTCTCTATATTTTAATCAGAGGTTTTAAATTCTGATTTTCATTCCCTTCCGATATGTTTGTGGTGATAGAGGGTATAGACGGAAGTGGGAAAACGACTGTTGCCAAGAAATTGGCTGAGGAACTTTCAAAATTGGGCAGAAAAGTTTATCTCACCTACGAGCCCACGGATACTAAATACGGGAAAATAGTTAAAGAATGCGTTGATTTTGGTGACCCATTTCTCATAACTCTCGCCTTTGCTTTGGATAGAGCCCTTCACACTCACGAAATAAGGAAAAAAATCTCGGAAGGTTACGATGTTATATGTGATAGATATTTTTATTCAACACTTGCCTATGAAGGAGCTATGCTTTCCGAAAAAATGGAACTGGAGGAGGCACTTAATTGGATAGAGGAAATTCATAAATATATTGTGATAAAGCCAGATTATATTTTTCTTTTGGATGTTGAGCCACATACAGGTCTTGGAAGGATTGAAAGTAGAAAGTCCTCCTCCATGATAAAATTCTTTGAAAAAGAGAGATTTCTGGAGAAAGTTAGAGATATTTATTTAAGAATCGCCGAAAAATACGGAATGAAAACAATTGACGGTTCAAAAAATGTTGATGAAATAATCAAAGAAATTATGAAAGAAATACTTTAAAGTGCCGGGGCC
>CAYVVU010000008.1:3873-15101 GCA_964455305.1 uncultured Thermoplasmata archaeon | reverse complement strand
AATGAGGAGCACGCCCATGGCAAAGGGGCATAATGTTAGAAAGTATAAAAAGATGATGCTGCGTTAAAAAAAATCCTCATCGCGTTTCGTGGAAAAAACAGATGGGTAAGGTGCCGGGGCCGGGCTTCGAACCCGGGACCTTCGGATTTCTCAGGTCTTGCGGAGAACCCTATGAGTCCGACGCTCCACCAGGCTGAGCCACCCCGGCTTCCTCACTACCCTCTTGCTCTGGAGATTCTTCTTCGCCTTTTTTCTCCTCTTCCTCCTCCCTCATTTCAACAACCTTTTCCGTGGGTTCAAGCAAAACCTCGGATTTTCTTATCTCAACCCTTTTCAGGGGGTAAATATCTCTGACTAGTTTAACGAGTTCATCGTTAGTGGACGGAGATAACATGTATCCGACAAACTCGGCCATAGTCATTTTGCTTGCTTTATCAATCAAATATTCCGTTATCCTCTTCCTCAAATTCATTTTTATAGATGTCTTGATTCTCTTCGGAGCTATGCCTATAACTTTAACCCTCAATTTGTATCCGTCGGAGGTCGTTACCGGGAATATAGCATCCAGACGCGCCCTCCTCCTTCTAACCATCCTTCTTATGTAGTCGGATGTGGTATCATGACCTATGAACTTTGTTAGTGCCTGATTACCCTGGACTTTTTCCACTTGGAAATAAACTTTTAGATGCATCAGTTTGAAATTTCCTGTTAGATCGTACATGGTCGTTTCTGCCACTCTTCCTATAACTTTCTGGGGATCATCTGCGGGTGTGGATGCTATCTCCTTCCTGCCGAACATATCTGGCGTTACTATGGTGTACCACTGCTTTGCTCGCCACTTATCTCGCAGCCTTCTGGCCGCAGCCCTTTCAGCACGTTTTGAAGCCATCAAAGACGGGAAATGAATCCCATTTAAAAAGTTTGTGTATGTCTTTTGTGAAATTTTTTATACGCTGTAAATAAAATAAAATTTTATATTTGATTTCACGATACCCTTTATTGGTGATAAAATGAGATGGGGTAAATACTTTCTCGCCGGTATGATTGCTACCTTGGTGATGTTGAGCAGTGTACCTACGGCATTCATAGCCAAAAATGTTGAAGAAAACTGGCAAAATGAGAATTCAAAAAATGAAGGACTCTACTTAATATGGTCGGACAAAGTGGTGGGAAAGATAATCAGAGATTATGGAAAAATGAAAATAGTTTATGCCGACGAACTCTCTCTCAAAAGGGCGAGATGCATCTATTATCCGGCAGATTATATGAGATTTCTGGGAATAGGAGATAAAAAATTTGACCCCCTTGAATGCACACTCGCAATTCCAAAGAAGTTCCAAAAAGAGAATACTCACCTTTATATAGTGCAGTTCAACGGCCCTCCAACATATAATGACCTCAGTGAATTGAAAAAGCTCGCGAAGATTATCTGGTACATCCCTCACAACGCCTATTTGGTTTATGTGAAAACTCCTCTTGTCCTCAAAAATCTTGAAAATGTAAGATGGGTCGGGAGATACGAACCATATTACAAATTCTCGGAGGATATATACAACGAATATCTGAAAAGCATATTGATTACAGGGCATTCTTACAGCAATATGATTGTGGATGGTGGAGAGAATATCCTCGCGACTATCGTCGTTTACGACAATAAACTGCCTGTTTACAGATTTTTCAAGCCAATATATGTTTATTCGTTTGGTAAATTCATTTACATGCACGGATTCTTAAATATCAAAAATCTTCCGAAGCTGGCCAGAGAGGATAACATTCTCTATATAGGAAAATATGTTGAGCCGAAACTCTGCGATGAGTTATCCACAGAAATAGTTGGAGGTTCTTATCCGCAATTCGGAGCTTTGGTTCACCAGCACGGTTTGATGGGGGATGGGGTCGTAGTGGCGATAGCAGATACGGGTATTGATACAGGCTCGTCGGGAATTGCGCATCCCGACCTTAAGGATAATGTCATAGCCATATGGGACGCAAGCGGTGGTGATGGACACGACGGATATGGTCACGGTACCCATTGTGCTGGAATAATAGCGGGAACCGCCGCGGTTCGCCTCCTCTTTCCCGAAGAGAGTGCGGATGAGGCAGGATATTATTACGGTTTGGGCGTAGCCCCCTCCGCAAAACTTGTGGCGGAGAAAATTTTCAGCGATTCAGGTTCGTGGCTTGGTGCATCTCCCACGGATATGGCCGTTTTTGCTGAAAGTAACGGCGCGGTAATATCTTCCAATTCATGGGGTGCCGCAGTCAACGGAGCGTATGATGATTTTGCGCAGATGTATGATGCTCTCACGAGAGACGCGAATCCATATATCAACGGCACTCAACCTATATTATTCGTTTTCGCGGCGGGCAACGAAGGACCAAGTTCGCAAACTATAAGCTCTCCCGGTAGCGCCAAAAATGTTCTGACTGTGGGAGCATGCGGAAACGATAGGTTCGGAGATACGCACGAGATGATAGCGGATTTCTCCTCCAGAGGTCCGACGGAAGACGGAAGAATTAAGCCTGATGTTGTCGCGCCCGGCACATGGGTGGCATCCGCTCTCTCTCAGGCTGCTTCCGCTGGTTGGGGCTGGGGGAACATAAACAGGTGGTACGAGTGGTGCGGGGGTACATCTCAAGCCACACCTCACGGTGCAGGAAGTGCCGCGATTTTCGTGCAGTACTATGAGGGACTCTACGGTAAAAAGCCGAGTCCATCCATGATAAAAGCCGCGCTCATAGTTTCAGCCGTAGACCTTACAGGCACGGACGCCGAGGATCCAATACCCAACAACAACGAGGGTTGGGGAATGATTTATCTTCCGAACATAATAGACCCACCGTATGGAGAGATGTTCTTGGATTCTCCCGTATATCTGGAAACGGGTGAGGAATATACTTTGAATATAACCGTTGTGGATACATCCACTCCTCTCAAAATCACCATGGCCTATACGGACAGGGAGGGGGCGGTTAATGCCAATCCCGCGTTGGTTAATGATTTGAACTTGGTGGTTGAGGATCCCAATGGAAACATATATATCGGAAATAACTTCCAGAACGGATGGACTCAGCCCGGAAATGCTCCCTCCGATTCCATAAACAATGTTGAGTGCGTTTATATACAAAATCCAGTGGCTGGAAAATATAAGATAAGGGTCTTGGCACAGAACATCCCCATGGATTCCGTTCCGTCAACACCGGAAATAGACCAAGACTTTTCAATAGCAATAATAGGAGGAATTGAGCAGTACCAGCATTATTCCGCGGTTACATTCGGTAGGAATTGCTATAAACCCGGAGATACTATAGATGTAAAGGTTATTGATTTTTATGCAAATACAAATCCAAATGTGAATGATAGAGTCACCGTAACTTTGGAATCAGGTAAGGGAGATGTTGAGGAAATCAATTTGATTGAGAGCGCACCTAACTCCGGTGTTTTCTTGGGAAGCATTCTTTCCTCACTCTCCAATGTCCAGAATGGAAATGGCGTAATAGAGGTAAATGTCACAGATACTATCACCGCAAAATACTGGGACTTCCTCGGCAGTTGGAGATGTTCATCAACAACCGTGGATGGCATTCCTCCATCTATCATTAATCTGACAGTGTTAGATGTCAAAAGTACTGTAGCGACTATTTATGTTGAAACATCGGAACCCACCATATTACAGTTATACTACGGAACTTCAGGTTTTGTTACTAATATTTCGTATGATTCTACAAACACTGTGCATACTGTAACCCTCAGAAACCTTATACCGTGGACCGATTATTATTTCTATGTGTATGTGGAAGATATGGCTGGTAACGGCTTCACAGACGATAACAATTCTAACTACTACCACTTCAAGACGACATATCCTCCCGATATACTTGTGGTGGCGGATGATGGCGGATACTTCCAGTACTCCACAGGTCTATTAACATATCAGCTGGATGTTTTGGGAGTGAACTATGATGTATGGGACACATCACTTTCTGGAAGTCCTTCTCTTAAAGTTCTAAATTCTTACCTTATAGTGTTCTGGAACTGCGGTCCTGCTTGGTCGGATACTCTATCAACGGAAGATCAGAATAACCTTATCGCCTATATGAACAATGGCGGAAGACTGGTGCTTATGGGACAGGACATTCTTTGGGATCTTGGTGGTCTAACACCTCTCTTTACAGATTATTTCCATATAAGTAACTATTACGAAGATTGGATAGAGGGATACTCCACAACAGTTTACGGGATAGCAGGAAATCCGATAACAGGAAATTACACATCTGGGCTTATTTTGAACTCAACATACTATCTTTACATAGATGAACTTGTAAATGATGGAAGTGCCGAGGTCTCTGACATTTTCAATGATGAGTACGATTATTCCATAGGCGTTATGGTGAATAACACTACCTACCGTGCAATATACATGGCGTTCCCGTATGAATGCCTAGTTATAGATGAAGAAAGTGCCGCAATAGATATAACATACAAGATTCTGAATTGGCTACTGCCACCATCGGATAAAGACATTATTTCTATTTACTCCTATGGCGATGAATACTCCATTCTCGGTGACCAATATACAGCGAAGGTTCTGGTAGTGAATAAAGATTCTGTTGCCCATACAATTAATGTTAGTATGGAAATAACCGAGTATGATTCCCCGCCGTTGGTGGGATTCATATCTCCCAATGCCAGCGATATCCTTTCGGGTATGGCGACGGTTGAGGTCGTGGCTAAAGATGACCATGGAATAGACAGAGTGGAAATATATATAGATAGCAACTTAGTAGCAACGCTTACCACCTCTCCATACACAACGACGATAAACACCGAAAACTATCCAAATGGTCAGCATGAGCTAAGGGCGGTGGCTTACGATACCAAAAATCAATCATCCGAAGCGGCAATAACTGTAAGTTTCTTCAATCTTAATCAAACCGATTCCTTCGGATATCACTCCTCAGCAACTACATATTCTTGGATAGATGTTAGGGGGAACTCCTCTTCGCAGTTCATCGGTGGAGGAGACGATAATGCTTACAGTATAGATCTGCCATTCAATTTCCAGTACTATGATCAAACACTTACCTCCATTTATGTTTGCACGAATGGATTTATATCCATGGAGTATGCAACAGATTGGAGCAATGATGAATTACCCACTAGTAGCGTGAACTATATAATACCCGTCTTCTGGGACGATATGAAGGCATACACATCCGATCAAGGCATATATCGTTTGAACACAACGATAAACGGTCAGAATGCTGTGGTTATAGAATGGTACATCCAGCATTGGGGTGCCGATTCATATGGAATATTCAATTTTGAAGCTATACTGTTCCAGAACGGAACCATAATTTTCCAGTATAACAACACCTTCATAAACCACGCCTCATACGATTATGGCGCGAGTGCAACAGTTGGAATACAGGGAGGTGATGGTTCGCTCGGATATATACAAATTTCTTACAACATGGATGTTATAAGGAACGGTATGGCAATAAAATTCACTCCGCCTTGGATTTTGAAGAGAGTTTATGTGGAAAATAATAAACACTTCAGAACCTCATCCATACCATCTATAGAAGCAGTTTATTCCACTAATGTCACAGTTAATATACCTCCAAAATCCGCTGTGTGGGTATATCTCAATTGGACTCCCACAACGGAGGGAATCTATGTGGTCAATATCTCAGCGGATACGGTGCCCGGAGAAAACATAATATTTAACAATAAGGCATCGTATATGCTGTATGTAAGAGAGTTCAAAGGCACGATAAATGTAGGAGTTCTTGACTCGTGGGTAACGGATTATTCACAATATTCCTCACTTCAGAAGATTCAGGATGAGTGGTACAAGTTCGGAAACTATAGGATAGTGTTTGACCTAATTTCCTTAAACAAGGATGAGATAACCCTTGACGATATAATAAATTCTAGTTCGTCGGTGCTTATGATATCCGATGCTTGGTCATCATCCAACGGCTGGGAATTCAGCGATTCAGAAATATCCGCGGTTAAAGTTGCAGTTAGCATGGGGTATGGTATAATAGGAACTTCGGGCACCTTTGATTCGGCGAATGCGCCAAACAACATGAAACTCGCTCCCATCTTCGGATTGAATGAAAGCGTAGAAGGTTACTGGGCGGATACTGTAACTACGATATCCGCGGTCAATTATTCCCATTATATATTCAATAATCTGCCGCCGTCTTTCCAGATCGGTTACGGTTACGCTTGCGTTGGTCTTGTTAATGATAGCGCAAAGATTATCGGAGAGACCGATTCTGGTCAGAGCACTGGTCTTAAAGGCATACTTACCGAAAATAGGTATGGTGGAGGAGTGGCTATTTATATACCGTATATGACGGAGGTTATGTACGCAAACTCCTACGATCTCATTCTGCTCTATAACTCTATATTCTATATATACAACAATTCAGCCAGACCTACGGTGGATATGGCGGCGGTTGGTATATATACGGATAAAGAATGGGTCAGACCGGGAAAAGTTATAAATGTGACTGTAAAGTGCTTCAACGCCGGAAACACAACGGGAACGGCAAATGCAACTCTATACGCAATATACGAAGATAATACGCAGGTAATTGTAGGAACATCGTCATTTACTCTGCAGCCGAGCAGATACTTCACCGTTACCTACTCCTTCTCACCAAGCAAGGAAGGCAGAATTACATTGAAACTCGTTGTGAATACCACAAACGATGATAACATGGATAACAACGAAGCTTATTATCAAGCTTACTGCAGAGTACCTCACGGACCTATACTTGTGGCAGGTGTTGATTCCCTCGGCGCTAAGTTCCCTGATATAATGGTGTGGGATGAATTGGCGAGCAAATGGTATGTCTACGGAAACTACACAATAATGTACGATATGAATTCTCTCGTGGATAAGAACATAACTTACGATGATATAAATTACACGCATGCGGATGTTCTCGTGATTTCCGATGCTTGGAGAAACATACCCGATAGCAACATATGGTGGGAATTCAGCGATTCCGAAATTGCGGCGATAAAGAGGTATGTGAGCGAAGGACATGGATTGGTAATGACTTCGGGAACGCTGAATACCAACTATGTGCCGAATAACATGAAACTCGCCCCTCTCGCCGGTCTCAACGAATCCGCATCGCAGGAGTGGTCCACATCTTTCAGCGGAGTTTTCAATGTCAATACAAGTTATGTGGAAAGTGCCTATCTTTTCAGGTACATACCCACAGTATATGAGTGTGGGTACCCATATACCACATACAACTGGGAATTAAACACATCCGACCCCGCTGATTTGGTTGCATTGAGCACCGATTCCACAGCGGGTGTGTTCTTCCATAAATACGGACTTGGAAGCGTTGTGTATTTCAGCCACATACCCGAATATGCGGCGGATGCCAACGATTACGATAAGCAATTGGTTTACAACTCCATTGTATTTACATACCTGAATTCCACTCAGCCCGTGGTGGATAATACCCCTCCGCAAGTTAGCATAATTTCCCTAACCAACGGAGAGGTTGTGGGAGGCACAATATCCATTGAGGTCGCAGCACACGATGATGTAAGCTTTGTTACTTCGGTGGTCATCCATATATTCAACAGTTCTATAGATGTGTCGTTTAAGGCAAAATACGATTACCTAAGCGGTACATTTAAAGGCAGCTACGATACAACTTTATTGGGAGATGGGCCATATACAGTATCTGCAACAGCCTACGATAGGTTCGGAAATGCCAACACAACCTATGTGAGCATAGAGGTTGACAACACTCCTCCAACGGTTCAAGTTTTATCTCCTCCATCTGGAGCTATAATAGGAAGCAGAGATGTAATTGTCGTATGGAAAGCGTTGGATTCTTACCTTGACCACTCGGAGATTGAGATAGATGGTGGCAGATGGATTAATGTTGGCCTCAATACCAAATACACATTCACAAACTTATCTTACGGTACTCATATCATCGTGATAAAATCCGTGGATATTCTCGGACATTATACACTGAAAAGGATAATATTTACAATCGCCACCCCAAGTCAGTATCTCATCCATCCCACCGGAGTGATAAACGACAGACAGCCTACATTATCGGTTATGTGGAACAACACAAACATATCCGCGGTGGAATACTACATTGATGGAATATACATACCACAGGAAAGAATAACTATAGAAGGTTCCTTTGCAAACGCTTCAGTACCCTTCCTTCTATCCGACGGATTGCACAGAGCTTATGTGAATCTAACCAGCGTTAACGGTTCGTATCTATCAATTCTATGGAATTTCTTTGTGGATGCAACCCCACCCAATTTAACCATAGTATCTCCCTCGGATGCAAACCTACCGATCACCTATGAGGGAACGATGTGGATTAATGGTACCACAGACCCCGGATGCAGCGTTTACATAAATGGAATGGCCGTAAATGTATCTTCCAACGGCTCCTTCTCACAGAAAGTTAATTTGAGTGTTGGGTTCAATGTTTTCATGGTTACCGCTGTGGATTCCGCCAATAACACCGCTGAAGAGAGAGTCACTGCACTTTATCTACCGCAGATTCCTTACATAATGGAGAACATAACCGCCATTTGGGAAAACATAACAGCTTTGTGGAGCGCGATTAACTGGCTGAATAACACGGTGCATGGTCTCCAAGAAAATGTTAGCTATATCTGGGAGAATATAACTGAAATCAAAGCAAAACTAACGGAACTTCAAAACGCACTTCAGGAAAATGTCACGAGATTGGAAAATGCCATACAGGAGAACCGCACCGAGATTATAGGAATGTTACAGGAAAATGTCACGAGATTGGAGAACGAAATACAGAATGTTTCCTCAGATTTATCGGCTCAGATAGAAAATCTAAGGAACGAGTTACACAACGAGGTTAACCGTCTTGATGCAAGAATAGACAAACTTGAAGGAAATGTTACCTATCTACACAGCCAAGTTGACTCGTTGTGGAACGCACTTGACGAAAATATAACGAATCTCCAGAATGCTCTGGGAGAAAATTACACTGCGCTTCTGAATGCTATGAACAACATAACGGCGCTTATGAACGATCTGAATCTTCTCTCGGACTATGTGGACGAACAACTAGCGAATCTGAAGAACAAGAATGCGGAGCAAGACTCAGGAATACTCATGGATATGATTCTGGCGATAGTTGCGATTATACTTGCAGTGGTTGGCATAGTATTGGCGCTCAGGAACAGGAGACCGAAGATTCCGCAGGAAATAGCCAGAGAAGAGAAAGAGATCCATACAACAGAGGAAAAGACGGAGGAAAAAAGTGAGAAAAAATCGGAGGGAATAGAACTGGATGTCCTTGAAGACAAGGAAAAGAAGGAAGATGTTGATCTTGATTTATGACTTTTTTTCTCTCAATTTTTTATATCTTTCAATCAATTGGCAGGATTTGCATATTTCTCCGCTCGTAGGCTCTCCGCATATTCTGCACGGATTGAGCTTGGCAGGTGGATATATCTCGTAAAGTTTGGGTCTTATAGTTAAATAACTTCTAACTATACTGTGCCTCGTTCCGGGAGAGCGTGATTCCAGACCAGCTACTATTTTTCTGTAATCGTTCCTAAGTGCATACTGAGCATAGGGACAAACCGCATCCTCATACGGAATATTATTTATAATGGCATAAAGAGTAGTTTCCTTTTCAGGTATGAATCTTAGGGGGACGACACGGGGAATCATTCCCTCTATCACTCTATCAGTATGTGGGGCGAGTTTCGCCAGTTTTGCGATATCTCCTCGCACGAAGTTCATAAGGATTGTTTGGGAGTAATCGTCAAGATTTGTTCCGAGGGCTATGTATTTTGCTCCTATCTCCTTGGCCGCGATATTTAGTGCTTTTCTTCTCCATACCCCACAGTACGAACAAGGTTTGTACTCTTTATCCACATTTGCAACCTCATCTACAGTTATCCCAATAATCTCTTTAAGTCTGATTATTATGTGCTCAACGCCCAATTTTTTTGAGAGGGTTTCCGCGGCTTTAATCGTTTTTTCTCTGTAGCCCTTTATACCTTCATCAACAGTTATAGCGTACAAATCAACATTTTTCCATTTTCCGAATATTTTATGGAGGAGGTAAAGGAGAACATTGCTGTCCTTTCCGCCACTAACTCCCACAGCAATTATCCCTTCATCTAATCTTATCTGCTCCCTAACATCCCTCTTTACCCTTCTCTCCAAGAAGGAGGAGAAGTGCCTTTCGCAAAGATGTCTTCCGTTGTACCTTATAAAAATAACCGCATCCTTTCCGCAAACATCACATCTAACCACAGAGCCACCGGCGGGATTTGAACCCGCGACCTCCGCCTTACCAAGGCGGCGCTCCACCTGCTGAGCTACGGTGGCTTGAAAGAAGGAAATAAAAATTTGTATTTTAAGATTACGCAAAAATTTTTCTCTATGAACATCTTATCCTTCAAGATGCTGAACATGAGGTATCTGGCACTTGTCAAAAATATGAGGTGCATTGTTGATATAAGAGAAGAGAATGATGATGCCCTGAAAATTATAAGGAAATACCACAGAAACAGGGGCGTCGGAATTATGACGGGAAAGGGCATTCCTAAGGGGAAGTGCTTTGTTGAAATAAACCCACCGGAGGATTTTGCAGATATATATGCTAAAGTTGACCTTGAGGGAAAATTCCTGATTTTATCATCTTCGTACTTGGCTCCAATAGTAACGGATTCCTTAGAAAACTACAGAAAGTACTGTGTAAGAGAGATAAGACATTCCGATGCTTTGGATATCAGTAATTTCCTTCGCCATCTGAGGATAGCCGAGTACTCCCTCGTAGATTACTATGCAGAAATTCCAAAAAATTTTCAAGATTTTTTAGACAAAGATGTAAAAAGATTCTGGAGATTGAAGTACGATGAAGGAAAAAGAACCGTCGGAATGTATCTGCATTTGAAAGAGGGAACATACGAACTGCTGAGCATAGCACTGGAGATTCCGAGATAGTATTCCCTGAATTTAACGACTTCCCCTCCAAATAAGTCTTTAACTCTCTCTATCACTTAAAGCACAATTCTCCTGACATCTCAAAGATTGCTGGATTTCTTTTTCCAATCCTCGGGGATATTAAACAACTCATATTTGCATCGTAAACATTTTCCATTGACATAATCAGGACCGAAGAGTTTTCTACCGCAGTTGGGACATATCTTCGGG
>CAYVVU010000008.1:0-3863 GCA_964455305.1 uncultured Thermoplasmata archaeon | reverse complement strand
TTATTTTTTATAAACATTTTCTCCAAGACATCCACATCTTCAGCATTTTCACCATAAAGCGTGAATCTGATTCTTCTTTTCCTTCTGTCCCAGTAAACCACAAAAATAACATCTCTGCCCTTCTTCCTACCTTTCTCATAATCTTTTCTTTTCACTATATCCCTCGCAGGCAAATATCCAAGAATGTGCGTATAGGGAATGAACATACCTTCCTTTTTATTTTTGTGAAATAGCCAGTTGAAAAAGTTTGAATAAGGTAATGTAACTCCATTCTCGTATATCGTATACGAATATTTCCATATGTAGTAAGGTAGAGCAAAAGACCCCAAGAACAATGTCAATATAAGTAAAATACGAGCAGCGTATAGATAAAATTGTTCTCTAAAAGGTATATTTGAAGGAATAGGGTCTATAATCCAGCCATATATTGCTGCGCATCCACCAAATATAAACAGAAAAAATAAAATAAACCTACTACCTTAATTGGAAAGGAAGGAAGTATTGATTTTCTTATAATTTTTCCCTTTTCATATGGCATTTTTATCATCCCTATTTATATGGTGTACCCCAAAGAATCCAATATATTAGAGAGAATGCAGACTTTATTTATTATTCCTGCATATGGAGCAGGTTCAATAATTTTTTCATGGGTTCTAACGGACAATATAACAGTCCTATTTCCTCCCTTTTCGTTGGTGATGCGCTCCAGATTTCCAACAAGCGCTTTCATATGTGGTTTTATTATATGCGTACATCTATTTAACATTTTCTTTCAAGTTTATTTCCTTAGAATTTTTATCTGTTTTTCTGTGCGCTCCGACTCAAAATTTAAATACTAAAATTCAATAGCAGAAGTATGGCTCAATCGCTCTTGGTTTCAGTTAACTGTCCCAACTGCGGGGGAATATTAGAGATAGAGGAAGGCAGTAGGTATCAGAAATGTCCGTACTGCGGAGTAAAATTGTATGTACACGGAGATGAGGGATATAGAAAAATATCCTATGCTATGAATGTGGACAAAAATTCGGCGATGCAGAGCGTAAGAAAATGGTTCTCTGAGGGGTTCAAAGCCAGAAATCTGAATAAATTCGCGGAATTTGAAGAAGTTTATCCCATATATGTACCATTCTGGAGCGTAAATGCACGAGTCGTTGGATGGGTTTGTGGGTATAACATAGAGACATATGTTGATTCCCGCGGCAATGTGAGGAGGAAAAAGGTTCCGAAGGAGAAGATGGTTCTAAGAGATTATATGTGGTCAGTAATAGCATGCGACCCTGGCGATATAGGAGTCAAACACCTCAGGAATTTTGGAGGTAAGGTCATACCTGTTGGAGAGGAGGGCATACCTAAATTTGATGTTACCACCAGCAAAGAGGATGCTTTAAAAGTTAGCGAGAAAGAACTAAAGAAGAAGGCGGTGGAAGAGGTGGATGTTGAAAATGTTACCTTTCAGAAACTCTTCTTTCTGCCCAAAAGCGTTACTCAGATAAACTACCCCTTCTGGATTGTGAGATACAAATATAGAGGAAAAGGGTACTTCGCCACAGTGGATGGAGTAACCGGCAGAGTAATCGCAGGAAGGGCTCCGGGAGACCCCCTGTGGAGATCTTTGGCCATCGCATCTTCCTCCGTGATAGGAGGTGCGGCGTTCTCTCTCATAATGCTCGGCAAGAACATAGGATTTTACGGTGCGGTGGCGGGAATAATAATATTCCTTTTGGGATACGCCTTCTTCCGTCACGGAATGGAAATCGTGGAGGGAGATATACCCAAAAAATACAAATCTCCCGTGAAGATAGGTAAAGGGACAATAAATATAGGGGATATAAGAATAGGGGTGTAAGTGCTATGAGGGTAATCGTGGTAAAATGTCCAAAATGCGGGATGGTATTCATTCCGCCTAAGGGCCGAGAAAAAGATGAGATTAATCTTTGCGAAAACTGCGGAACATCATTCATAATGGAAAACGGGAGTGGAAGAGTGGTGGATAGAGAAATAGGAAAATTTGAGATTTCGCTCAACGGCGAAAAAGTATATGTTCCTTTTTGGGTTGTGAAAGCAAACATAAGAATTCTGAGCGAGGTTAATCTGAGAGGTTTTATGGGTATGTTCTCCCGAGATTCCAGGATGGAGGGAACATACGATATATATATCCTCGCAACGGATCATACCCTGGATTATGTGAAAAGTTTGTCACAGGCCTTAACAGTATATGGGCCGCGAATTCCGAGAAGCGAGGAATTTGAAACATCAAAAATTTTGCCGGCAAGTATGAGTATGGACGATGCGAAAAAAATGGCGGAGTTTCTTTTCATCACTTACGAGGGAGAGAAGCCGGGCATATTGCAGAGATTGGATTACATTTTTAAGGTAGAAGATGTTAGGGTGTTCTACGCCCCGTTCTACATGGTGAGAGGAAACCTTCAATATGGATTCGCCATGAGGTGATTGTATGAGAAAGGATATGCAACTAAAATTGATAGAAAAAGAGAAGGATACGATAAAGTTTGAGATTGAGAACAGCGACAACACACTCCTAATACCCCTAGTTGAAGAACTAAACAAGGATGAAGCGGTGGAATATGCAAAATACACCATAAAGCATCCCACCTTAGATAATCCGGTTCTGGTGGTCAAAGTCAAAAAGGGAAAGCCTCAGGCAGCCGTCAAAAGGGCAATTAAAAGATTGGAAAAAGTAGTGGATGATTTGGAAGTTCAATTTGAGAAAGAGGTGAAGAAGAAATGAACGATTTGAGCATTTTGCGCAAGATGGTAATGACATTCGGCATCTCAGGTTTTGAAGATGAAATGAGAGATAAGATAAGGGAGATGTTTCCCAATGTTGAGTTCGGAGAAGATTATGTTGGAAATCTCTATGCTACCGTGGGAGAAGAAGGCAAAAGCATAGCGTTCGTTGCCCATATGGACGAAATAGGTTTCGTAATATCTTATGTGGAAAAAAACGGGTATCTGAGATTTAAACCCGTGGGCGGATGGGATGTTAGAAGCGTTTATAACCGCATAATGGAAATCAAGACTCAGGAAGGCATAGTACATGGTGTTATCGGATTAAAGCCCCCTCATCTCAGCAAGAAAGAGGAAATGGAAAAAACTCTATCGTGGGATGACCTATTCGTGGATATAGGTGTGGATAGCGAAGATGAGGCAAGAAAAATGGGAATAATACCTATTCTTCCAGCGAGGTTAAAGAAGGATTTCGTAATCATCAACGACTCTTATGTTATAACTAGGGCATTAGACGATAGAGTTGGATGCGCCCTCAATATCCTTCTTTTAAAACATTTTCTTGAAAATCCTCCGCCGAATAAGATTACCATTGTATGGACAGTTCAGGAGGAAACTGGGCTAAGGGGTGCGAAGGCCTTCGCCTCCAGACACAGTTTTGATGAAGTTTATGTGATAGATACGGTATCCGCTGGAAATCTTCCCTGGGGCCACTTTCACCAGAGTCCGGTTAGAACGGGCGGCGGTCCAGTCATAAGGCTAGTGGACAGGAGAGGAGTTTCTTCCCTAAAACTCAGAAAATTCGTTAAAAAGTTAGCGGAGAAGAATGGCATATCTGTGCAAGAAGTCGCCACTGGTGGCTCTACGGATGCCGCCGACACATACGAGTTCGGATTGAACTCCCTACCCATATGCATACCCGTGAAGTACACTCATAGTCCTGTTGAGATGATGAGCATAGCCGATTACCGCAGAACATATGAACTCCTCGTTAAAATAGGCGAGAAGGAGAGGTGATGGAATGCATCTTGTAGATGTTGAGTTTGAAAAAAATGTTCTGGAGGCAAACAAAAAACTGGCGGAGGAGAACGCAAAAATTCTGAAAGATTACGGTA